>SLLG01000116.1 GCA_007134215.1 Opitutales bacterium
CCCATGTCCATGTGCGCGGAAACCCTTCGGGACGCTCGGGCTGTGCGATTACATTATCGAGAAAAATGTAGGTGTGCGTTCCGACCGCCGAGGCGATCCAGCCCTCCTTGAAAGCGGCGGCCCGGACCGTCGTGGAACCGTCGACGGCAATAGGAAGCGAGTAGACTTTCCCGTTGTCCGCGGTCGGCTCCGATCCGTCCAGGGTGTAGCGGATTTCCGCCGCCGCCGTGTCCGTCGTGAGCTGCAGCACAAATGGTTCCGCATAAAAGCCCCGGTTCATGCTGAACACGGCCTTGCTCACCAGTTGTGTCCCGCCGCTGTTTGCCGCGCCCGGTGCGGGAACCGTGAAGTAACGGCCTTCGGAGAAGGTGCCTCCCGCTTCCGCTTCGATACCGTAGGAAACATCCCGGAGCTGCGGCGGGTATTGCGGAGCGTATTCATGGACGACGGTCTCCCCGCCGGGCCGGATCAAACCGAGGTATTCACCGTCGGCGCTTAGACGGAAGTTCGTGTGCAATTCGGCACCCGCCGCGGCGCGGTCCCGGCCCGAGGCAAAGACGATCAAGTAAGCGCCGCCTTCGAGGTTGAGTGGGGGAAAGGTCCACTTTGTCAGGTCGTTTGCGTTGTCCGTCAAATGCCATCCGCCGAGGTTCACGGTCTCGCTCCCCGGATTATGGATTTCGATCCAGTCCGACGCTTCGCCGTCTTCGTCGATGAGAGTCTCGCCGTTCGACGCCATGAATTCGGTGATGAGCAGGGTCCCGGCCATCGCGTGGCCCGGTAAAATCACAAACGTTAGCAGGCACAGGCGCAGAGCGGTGGAACGCCGTTTCCGGGAGGCAGTGGTATCGGTGAAATCAATCATGCGGTTGCTTCGGTTGACTGCCTTCGGCGAAGAACGCCGGATGGCGGGAAGGGGGCAAAAGGGGCGCCCGACGACTGCGTCACGAACTTCGCATGAAACAGACTCGGTCGATTCATGAAATAAACGACCCCATTTCATGCAGGCTTTACCGCCCAACGCAAGGGAATAGCGCCCGGCCTCAAAACCGGTATTGCAGGCGCGCGGACACGACTGTCCTCGCAAACTCGCGCGCGGCGACGGCGTCTCCGTCGCGGCGGTCGCGGCCTTCTTCGTGGGCGAGGTCGAGGTGGAGCCGCAGGTTTTCGGCGAGATCACGCCCCCACCCGATTCCGGCCGAGTAGATCCAGTCTTTCACGAGGCTTCCGTCGTAAACGAGGCCCCGCGCACCGGCGTGGATCCGCATCTGCGAGCCGTCACCCAACTCGCGGGCATACTCCATGCCGAACGAGCGCACTTCGGAGCTGAGCCGTCCCGTGCTGGCAACCGCCTTGGACATGGACGCGTTGGCGGACAGCGTGTCATGCGCGCTGACACGCAGGCGGGCGCGGGCATTGACGAACCATGCGTCGATGGAGGACGGCCCGACGGAAGCCGGATCGCCGTAGCGGTGGAAGGAGGGACCGACCTCGGCGTCGAGGGTCAGCGCATCCGTCGGTTTTCCCGAAAACCCGAGGAAAACGCGGTGGTAGTTGTTCGAGCGGGTCGTGGGCCGCGCGCCTTGGTCGCCCTGGTGCTGCCGCCCGCGGCGCCAGCCGATATACACCTCGCCCGCCTCAAGGTCGCGCCCGAGGTCGACGCCGCCCTGCAAGTCATAGCGGTTGATCCAGTTGTCGTACCCGGGCACGCCGGGACGCACGCGCGAATCGAGATCGAAGTAAACAAGTGAAGCCGAGGGCCGGGCAAACCACTCGCCGTGCCGTACCGTGCCCTGCACGCGGGTGCGGTTTTGCCACTGGTCGCGGCGCTCCCGCACGAGCGTGGTCGACCATGCGTTGCGCCCGTCGACAAATGCAACGGCGTCGCGCGGTCCCTGCACCCGCGTCGTCGCGGACTGGAAGAGAAAGCGTCCGGATTCGGCGTAGCGGAGGGTTACCGTATGGCGCGCATGGTCTTCCCCGCTCTCATCGAGAAAAAAGGCCGCCTCGCCCGCGTAGGCGAGGGAGAGGCGCTCGACCGGCCGCCACTCCACGGAAGGTTGCAACCCGAGTGTCCATGATCCCCGTTTGCCCAAATCACCGACATCCACGCGGTAGACATTGGAATCGTATCCCGATTCCGCTCCGGCACTCACCGTCACCGCGCCGCCCGACGCCTGCGACGCGACGCTCGTCAGCGCCCACAGGCACGCTGCCAAAACACAAAAGTTGAATCGCCGTTTCCTCATTTGGGCGCGGAAGCGTTCGCAGGGACCGCATGGGGAGCAAGCCCCATCCCGGAGCAGGGAAAAATGAGTGATCCGCTAATAAACCGCAACAGCACCGGTGATACTCAATCACCCAAAACTTCGGCGAAAACCGGTTTCGCGCCAATTTCGCCCGTCCCGGCATCCCGCCGCGCCCGATTTTTCGCTTGTTTCCATGTCGCTGCCGCCTATCGAATCCCGCGTTCCGACATGGCCGCCTGCGGCCGCTGACGCTATGAACCAAAAAACGCTTATCGCCCTCGTCCTTGCTGTGGCAGGATTTGTCACCGCCCTGCTGCTGCCCGTTGCCGACCTTTCCATGGCGGGCCAGATCACGCTCGGGATTTTTCTCTTCGCCGCTGTCTTCTGGGTCCTCGAGCCGATCCCAATCTACGCGACATCGCTTATCGTGATTCTGCTCCAGGTTCTCCTCCTCAGTGCGCAGGGTCCGCTCGCCCAATACACCGTGCCCGAGACGGTGCAACCCGTGCGGCTGGAGGCGGACACGTGGGAACTCCCCGCCGCGGCGGTAACGGACGAAGCGAAAGTGCGAATGAAGCGGAACGGTCGCTTCCAAGCCGTGGACGTTGAAGTCCTCGAAAGCACCGCGGCCACCGCGACGGTCCGCTCGGCCGAACTCACGGAGGAAACCGCGCTCGCCCGGCGCGCCGCGCACTGGCAGGCGGAATTCACCCCGCCGTCCTACACTGTCTTCCTCAACACGCTCGCGAACCCGATCATCATTCTCTTCCTCGGCGGATTCGTCATGGCGGCGGGCGCCTCTAAATACAGGGTCGACCGCAACCTCATCCGCATCATCCTCCGGCCCTTCGGCACGCGGCCCGCGGGCGTCATGATCGGCATGATGGCCATCACCGCGCTTCTCTCGGCCTTCATGAGCAACACCGCGACGACCGCCATGATGATGGCCGTGGTCCTTCCCGTCATCAGCGCCGCACCGGAGGGCGACCGCTTCCGCATCGGTGTCGCGCTGTGTATTCCCTTCGCCGCCAATCTCGGCGGGATCGCCACGCCCATCGGCACACCGCCCAACGCCATCGCCCTCGGCGCCCTCTCCCAGCAGGGCGTGAACATCCCCTTCACGACGTGGATGGGCCTCACCGTGCCCCTCGTTGTGGTGATGCTCGTCTTTGTGTGGTTTCTCCTCCTGAAAGTCTTCCCGAGCCGCGAGAAAAACCTCGCGCTCGAACTGACGGGCACGTTCGAGACCTCCCCGAAGGCATGGGCGCTCTACATCGTGGCGGGCGGGACAATCCTCCTTTGGGTCACGGAGGCCCTGCACGGGCTCTCCAGCAGCCTCGTCGCCCTCATTCCCGTGGCATTGCTCACCGCCTTCCAAGTCGTCGAAAAGAAAGAGGTGCGGAACCTCCCGTGGGAAGTCCTCTGGCTCATGGCAGGGGGGCTCGCCCTCGGCGTGGCCATGCGCGAGACGGGGCTCGCCGAGTGGATGGTCGGCGTCGTGCCGTGGGGCGTGCTCGGTGCGGCGGGCGCGCTCGCCGTCTTCGGCATCGTCGCGATCCTTCTCTCCAACTTTATTTCCAACACGGTCGCGGCAACGCTCCTCATGCCGCTCGTCATGAGTTTTGTCGCCTCGGGCATGGCGGAAGGCTTCGCCCTTACAACCGCCGCCCTCACCGTCGCGGTGGGCACCAGCCTCGCCATGGCCCTGCCCGTTTCCACGCCGCCCAACGCCATCGCCGTGAGCACCGGTCTCATCCGCACGCCCGACATGGTGAAGATGGGCGTCATCATCGGCACCGTGGGCTACGGCGCCGTCCTCGCCATGGCCTTTCTCTTCTGGAACCTCATCTTCTAGCCCCGAACCACCCCGCACCATGCCCGACATCCACATCCTCTGTATCGAAGACGAACCCGACGTGCTCGACGCCGTCCTCCGCGACCTCGCGCCCTTCGAGGAAAAGTTCACCCTCACCGGCGCGGCCGACGCCGCCGAAGCCCGCGAAATCCTCGAAGGCCTCGATCCGGAGAACGACGCCGTCGGTCTCATCTTCTGCGACCACATCATGCCCGGCCAGCGTGGGATCGATCTCCTCATTGCCTTGAGAAAGGATAATCTCCAACCATTGGAGCACACCCGCAAGGTCCTCTTCACCGGACAGGCCGACCACGCTGACACCATCCAGGCCATCAACGAGGCGGGCATCGACCGTTACCTCGCGAAGCCGTGGGAGGCCGATGAACTGCGCGGCCTCACGCGCAAGCTTCTCACGGAGTTCGTCATCGCCGCCCGCATCCCGCCCCTGCCTTACATGGCGGTGCTCGACAGCGCGCGGCTCGCCGAGGCGATCCACGACCGCAACGACTTCAATGAAGCCGGCTAAGGACTTTCCGGAAAAGTCCGGCAGCCGCACCCCCGGGCGCGAAAGCCTCGTCGCTGCCATCGAAAAGGTCTGCGCTAAAGCCGGTCTCACGGACCAACATATCCACACATTCACCTCCGGCGAAGTCATCCTCGCCGAAGGCACGCGGGGGGGAAGTATCGGCCTCATCCTCAGAGGAACGGCCTCGCTCCTCAAGCGCACCGAAGAGGGCGAGACTGTGCATGTCGACACCGTCGGGCGCGGCGAAATGATTGGTTTGCTTTCCTACTTCGCGCGCGAGATCAACTTCGTCGGCGTCCACGCCGCCGCCGACACCCGTGTATTCCTCGTCGAGTGGGACACTTTCGATACACTGCAGGAGGACCACCCCGAACTCGCTGAACCGCTCGGCCACCTCATGCGCGACACGCTCATGGGCCGCTACCGCCGCCTCGTGCGCATCCACCTCGATGTCGCCAGGCTCAACCAGGAACTCGCCGCCGAGCGCTCCGAACTGCGCGAGACCATCGAGGAACTTGGGCACACCCGCAGCCGCCTCGTCAATCAGGAGAAGCTCGCCATGCTCGGCAAAATCGTCGCGGGTCTAGCGCACGAGCTGAACAACCCCGTCTCCGCCATCGCCCGCAACACCGACTACCTCGCCGAAATCCTCCAGCGCCTCGTCGGGCTCGACCCCGGCGATCCCCGCACACGCTGGTGGGCGCACGGCGGAGACAACCGTACCCTCGACACCCGCGCGCAACGCACCCGCGCCGCCGAACTGGGAAAGCGCTTCCCGAAAGTCTCCCGCAACACCCTGCGCCGTCTCGCCGCCGTCCCCGCCGACCTCGTCGACAACCTCGACGCC
>SLLG01000151.1 GCA_007134215.1 Opitutales bacterium
ACAAAGAACGGCTGCTCGGCGACGGGGAGGCAAAGGACCGCTTTATTTCGGAGCTGCGGCGGGTGGCGGACTTCTGTGGGGTGGAGGTGCTGACCTTCTGCGTGATGTCGAACCACTACCACATCCTCGTGCGCGTGGACCCGCGGGCGAAAGAGGCGGACGACAAGGAGCTGGTGCGGCGCTTCCGCGCGCTCTACGGGGAGGACAAGTGCCCGTATATCAACATGGACGCGGGGCGGGTGGACTCGGTGCTGGACTCGAAGCTGCGGGATGCGGAGGAAGTGCGGGAGCACTTGCGGAGCCGCATGGGCGACCTGGCGGGGTTCATGAAGACGCTGAAGCAGCGCTACAGCGTGTGGTACAACGGCGAGCGGGGGCGCGTGGGGACGCTTTGGGCGGAGCGCTACAAGAGTTGCGTGGTGCAGGACAGTCCGCACGTGCTGCGTGTGGTGGGCGCGTATATCGAGCTGAACCCGGTGCGCGCGGGCTTGGCGGAGCGGGCGGAGGCCTACCGCTGGAGCGGCTACGGGGCGGCGGTGGGCGGGGAAGTGTCACCCTCGCTGCGTGCGTGGGCGCAGTCGGGGATCGTGGGGATGCTGGCGGCGGAGAACGCTGTGTGTGCAGTGGGGAAAGATGAAGAGGGAGAGGAAGAGGGATCCCGCGGGGCGGGACTTCGCTGTGCTCGGGAGGAGGCGGAGGCCTTTCTGGAGTCGTACGGGTTGCTGTTGCGGGTGAAGGATGACACGGGAGGCGGTGCGGCGGAGGAAATGGAGGCGGGGCCGTCGGCGAGCCGTCTCCTTGAGCCGCTGCCGGAGTTGTTGCGGGGCGCGGTGGTGGGGACGCGGTTGTTTGTGACGGCTTTTGCCGAGAAGCTAGGAAGGCGGCGCCGGGTTGAGCCGGTGGAGTGCCGCGGCGTGGGCGGCGGAGAGGCTTTGTGCTCGGCGCGTCGGCCGCGGGCCGAATTGTCCTGAGAAAATCCTTCCCTTCGCGAAGCACCGACCTACACTGCCTCGGTTTTTACTGAAGACGACGCATGACGGACTGGCTGTTTTATTTCTTCGCCGCCTTGGCGGTGGTGCCCGCGCTGTTTGTGGCGGTAAGCCGCAAGCCGGTGAATGCGGCGATGAACATGATTTTATCGCTCATTGGCATGGCGGCGCTGCTTGTGCTGCTGGAGGCGTTCTTTTTGGCGGTGCTGCTGGTCCTCGTCTACGCGGGGGCGATCGTGGTGTTGTTTCTCTTTATTATCATGCTTATCGACGCGGATTCCGCGCCGTCTTCCGGCGTTGTGACGTGGCTGGCGAGCGCGCTCGCATTCTTCCTGATGGTCTTCACGGCGCTGACATTGACCTTCGGAGAGTGGGCGGTCCCCTTTGCGGAGCGCGGTGACATGGCTCCGGCGGCGGTCGCCTACGCCTTCGGAGTGGAACTTTTCACCCGCCATATACTCGCCTTTCAGGTAACAGGCTTTCTCCTCCTCATCGCGATGATCGGGGTGATCGTGATCAGCCGGAAAATGAAGGAACCGGCGGCGGAAGGGGGAAGCGCGCAATGAGTGTCATGCCTGAACCCGCGCTGGAGCATTACCTGCTCGTGGCCCTCTTGTTGTTTGCCATCGGCGTCTTCGGCGTGCTCCTGCGGCGCAACACGCTCATCCTGATGATGTGCCTCGAGCTGATCCTTGCCGCCTCGATTGTCGCGCTGGCGGCGTTTTCGCGGTTCAACGCGACGGCGGAGGCTCCGATGATGGGGGGCAACGTGTTCGTGCTCTTCATCATTG
Organism: Opitutales bacterium; assembly: GCA_007134215.1. GTDB lineage: Bacteria > Verrucomicrobiota > Verrucomicrobiia > Opitutales > Oceanipulchritudinaceae > SLLG01. Next base: position 1,781 of record SLLG01000151.1, read on the forward strand.
CCATCGCGGCGGCGGAGGTTGCGGTGGGGCTGGCAATAATCGTGACGTTGTGGCGGCGCAACCAGACGCTTGATGTCACTGAACTCACTTCCCTGAAGCACTGATGGACTTGTCGCACATCCTGCTCGTGATCCTGCTTACGCCGCTTGCGGCGGCGGGGATGATCTGGCTCTTTGGACGTCGGCGCGGCGGTTTCGCGGCGACGTTGTCGGTGGCGGCGGCGGCGGTGGTCGCGGGTCTCACGCTCTACCTGCTCTACGCGGTGTGGGACGGCGCGGCGGCGGAGGATATGTCCGTGCGCTGGCTGACGCTCGGCGGGTTTTCGCTGTCGCTCGGATTTTCGCTCAACGCGGTGTCGGCCGTGATGCTGTTTGTCGTCGGCTTCGTGGGGTTCTGGATTCATGTATTCAGTCTCGGCTATATGGCGGACGACGCGTCGAAGGGCCGGTTCTTCGGCGGGATGTCGGTCTTCATGTTCTCGATGCTGGGCATTGTGCTGGCCGACAACCTGCTCATGATCTTCGTCTTCTGGGAGTTGGTCGGCTTCAGCAGCTACATGCTGATCGGGCACTACCTGAAGAAGGACGAGGCGGCGGAGGCCTGCAAAAAGGCGTTTATTGTCAACCGCGTGGGCGACTTCGGCCTGCTTCTCGGGATCATTCTTATTTTCTGGACCTTCGGGACGACGCAGATCTCGGCGCTGGCAGAGGCGGCAAGGATGAGCCCCGGGCTTGTCACGACCGGGGTGGGGCTGCTTCTCTTCTGCGGGGTGCTCGGCAAGTCGGCGCAGATGCCGCTGCACGTGTGGTTGCCCGATGCGATGGCGGGGCCGACACCGATCTCGGCGCTCATCCACGCCGCGACGATGGTGGCGGCGGGTGTCTTCTTGCTCGCGCGGGTGCCGTTCCTGTTCACGGCGGAAGCGCTGGAGTTCATCGCGTGGATCGGGGTGGCGACGGCGCTGAGCGCGGCGGTCTGGGCGTTCGCCCAGAACGACATCAAGAAGGTCCTCGCCTATTCTACGCTCTCGCAGCTGGGTTTCATGGTGGCGGCTTTCGGATTCGGCAGCCTCTACGGCCGGACGGAGCCGGCGGTGGCGGAATACGGGACCTACGCGGCTTTCCTCGGCGCGGGCGCGGCGCTCTTCCATCTGACGACGCACGCGTTTTTCAAGGCGCTGCTCTTCCTCGGCTCCGGCAGCGTGATCCACGCCTGCCACCACGAGCAGGACATCTACCGCATGGGCGGACTCCTCCGGCGTATGCCGGTGACGGGCGTGACCTTCCTCATCGGTGTGGTGGCCATCGCGGGCGTGCCATACGCGGCATCCGGTTTTTTCAGCAAGGACGCCATCCTCTACATTGCGCACCTCACGAATCCGGCGGCTTTTGGAATCCTCGTTTTCACCGCGCTGCTGACGGCGACCTACATGGGCCGCCTGTTTGTCGTGACCTTCCTCGGTGAAGCGCGGAGCGAGGCGGCGGAGCACGCGCGTGAGACACCGTGGGTCATGTGGCTGCCGCTCGCGGTCCTCGCGGTCTACAGCGTGCTCGCCGGCTACGTGGCGCTGCCGCTCATTCCGCAGACGCTTCTGCCCATGCTCGAGAGCGCGGTGCCGCATCCGACGGGCGAGACCCACACGCTGCTCGTGGCGATTTCCGCGGCGGCGGCGGGCCTCGGATTGATCGGAGCGTTTTTCGTCTACCGGCGCGCGGGGGAGACGGACCCGCTGCGCGCCCGTGCGCGGCCTCTCTGGATGTTGTCGCGCAGCCGCTTCTACTTTGACGAAGCGTATGATTGGTACGTTGCGAAAGTGCAGCAGCGGGTGGCGGACATCCTCTCGTTTCTCGACACCTTCCTCATCTCGGGTGTGCTCGTGCGGGGCACGGCGGGCGTCGTCGGTCTGCTCGGCATCGTCGCGCGGCTCATGCACACGGGCAATGTTCACGCGTATGTCTGGTGGTTCTTCGCCGGCATACTGATTCTCGGGGCCTACGCCTTCGGACTTCTCGGAGGTTGATCCAGCATGATTGAAACTCTTCCAACATTGGCTTTTTTCGGTGGTCTCGCCGAGTTTCTGCGCGGTCTGGAAGCCGGATCGCCGCGCGTGCATACCTCGATGCTGCTTTTCGGGATCTTCGGTCCGCTGGCCTTCGCCTTCGCTCTCGCCATTTCCGGCAAGCTGGAGGCGGGCGCGGTGCGCGTGGCGGCTCTGCTCGGGTTTCTATTGCCCGTCGTGAGCGCGTTCTGGCTCTGGGCGACCTACGCGAGCATGGGACTGAACGGCGGCTATGCCTTCTTTGTGAACACGCCGACCGGGCTCGACGCCATCGGCGTGAGCCTGTTCCTCGGACTGAACGGTATTTCCCTGCCGTTGTATGTGATGTCGGCGGTCATCGGCCTCGCGGCCGGGCTGTATGCCATCCACACGAACGTCGAGCGGATGCGCCTCTACCTCATCCTGCTCCTGACGATGCAGGGCGGGCTGATGGGGATGTTCGCGTCCATCGACCTGCTGTTCTTCTTTTTCTTCCACGAATTCGCCCTCATCCCGACCTTTATCATGATCGCGATGTGGGGTCGCGCGGCGCGGCGCACAGTGGCCATTGAGCTGACCATTTACCTGACCCTCGGCGCGATGCTCACGCTGGGCGGACTGGTCGCGCTGGCGTGGATGAGCGGGGCGGAAGGATTCAACCTCATCGCGCTGCAACTGGCGCTGGTCGACGCGGAGCACCAGAACCTGATCTTCGGGCTGCTCCTCATCGGATTCGGCATACTCGTTTCCCTCTTTCCCTTTCACAGCTGGGCTCCGCGCGGCTATGCGACGGCACCTGCGCCCGCCGCCATGCTGCACGCCGGCGTGCTGAAAAAATTCGGACTCTACGGGCTGATCCAGGTGGCGGTGCCGCTCCTGCCGGAAGGTATGTCCGCATGGGCGCCGCTGCTCATGTGGCTGGCTTTGGGCAACATCGTCATCATCGGCCTGGTCACGCTCGCGCAGCGCGATCTCAAGCTCATGCTCGGCAACGCTTCGGTGATGCACATGGGGTATGCTTTTCTCGGGGTCTTTGCGTTTTCGGCGGCCGGGGTGGGCGGCGCGGTATTTATGATGATCGCGCACGGACTGTCCGTGGCTCTGCTCTTTCTCCTCGCCGACTCCATCGAGCGCCGCTGCGGCACGAGCGATTTGCGCGACCTCGGCGGTCTCGGCCAGAGCGCTCCGGTGCTCATGGCTTTCTTCGTCGCGGCGATCATGGCCAGCATCGGACTGCCGGGCTTTGCCAACTTCTGGGGCGAGCTGGCGATCTTCGCGGCGCTGTGGCAATCGGCCTCGCCGTGGGTCCTCGTTCCGGCGCTCAGCGGCATCGTGATTTCGGCAATCTACGGAATGCGGGCGGTCTCCAGCGTATTTTTCGGCGAAGCGCGCGAGGATTACCGCGGCGGCGACCTGCGCGGCCTCGAGAAAGCGGGTGCGGTCCTTCTCCTCGGCGCGCTGCTGGTGCTCGGGTTCTGGCCCCGGCTTTTTTCGGATGATGTCAACGCGGCGGTGGGTAATCTCTATCCCGCCGAACCTCCGGTCGCGGAACAATTTCTCGCGGAAGAATGATTTTGTTTTTTCAATATTTTGGTGCGCGGCGCCGGAAAACACCCGCCGCGGCGGCGGTTCCTCCCCGGACCGCCGCAACCCGACCCTTTTGATATTCAGCCATGCCGACAACGGAAGAACTACAGACGATTGTGGCCGCCAACAACTGGACGGCGGTCCTGCCGGAGCTGCTCCTCGGCGTGCTGGCGCTGGCTTTGCTCATGGCGGACGCCTTCTGGCCGCGCCATCGGCGGGTGATCCTCCGCGCCACGATGGCGGCCCAAGGGGCGGTTCTCGCCTATGCGGTGGTGCTCTTTCTCCGCGCCGATCCGGGGGTGGTGCATGTGTATTTCGCGGGTTCACTTGTGCAGACGCAGGCGACCGAGCTGATGCGCATCTTCTTTCTCGCCTCCTCGCTCCTCGTCAGTCACCTCGGCTGGGTGTATCTGCAGAACCGGTCGTTGCCGCGCACCGAGTTTTTCCACATCGTCCTCGTCGTGACGGCGAGCCTGATGCTTCTGGTGCAGGCGGGCAACTTCGTGCTTTTCTTCGTCGCCCTTGAGACGCTGACGATCGGACTCTTCATCCTCGTGGCGTTCTGCCGATCGAGCCGGTTTTCGCTGGAGGCGGCGCTGAAAATGCTGATCACGGGAGCGTTCTCCTCGGGCCTCCTGCTCTTCGGCATCGTCCTGCTCTACGGGCTGGCGGGCAATCCGCTCCTGCCCGGAACGGCGGAGGATCCCCTGAACTTCGCCCAGCTCGGGGCCTTCCTCGGTGCGACGGGAGCGGCGGGCGAAGTGAACGCCGCGCAGCCGCTCGCCCTCATCGGCGCGGTGCTGATCCTCGTCGGGGTGGGCTTTAAGATCGGGGCGGTGCCCTTCCAGATCTGGATTCCCGATGTCTACCAAGGCGCGCCGACTCCGGTGACCGCGCTGCTCGCGGTGGCCTCCAAGGCGGGCGGCTTCTTTGTTCTTCATGTCCTTCTTGCCGGTCCACTCGCGCCGATGTGGGACACACTCTTCCCGGCGCTTGCGGTCATCACGGCGTTGACCCTCCTTTTCGGCAATATCGCCCCGCTCGGACAACACAACGTGAAGCGGCTCATGGGCTTGTCGGGCGTGGCGCACGCCGGGGTGCTCCTCCTCGGTCTTCTCGCCGCGCACACGGTCGACTGGGCCTTCGCGGCGGTGCTCTTCTACCTCTGCGTCTATGCCATCGCGTCGTTCGCCGTCTTTGAAGTCATGGCGCATCTCTCGCCCGAGGAAGACAGCGACCAGGACCTCACCCACTACACCGGGCTGATGCGGCGGCATCCGCTTCTCGGCGGCGTTTTGGTGATCGGCGTCGGTTCGCTTGCCGGAATTCCGCCGCTCGCCGGATTTATCGCGAAAGCCCTCATCTTCGTGGCAGCATTCCAAGCCGGGCTCTACGCGCTGCTCGTGGTCGCGCTGCTCGGCGTGGTGGTATCGATCTACTACTACTTCGGATGGATGCGCGCGGCGGTCCTGCGCGAGCCGCTGGAGGAAGATCCGGGCGACGGGCGTTGGTACCCGCAGCCGGTCATCGCCCCGGTGGCAAAGTTTGTCATGGTGCTGCTGGCGGTCGTGACAGTGGTCCTTGGGATCTACCAGGCAGGGCTGACCGAAGTCGTCGGGCTGCGCTGAGCCGGCCGGAGTGAGGCAGCACACTTCCCGGGTGCGGACCCGCCGCTTCCGCAGGCCTGGCCTACTGGATCGGAGCGAGGAGCCGTGCGGTGCGCGCGGCGATCCGGAACCAGAGCGGACGGTTGTTGTAGTCTTCAGGGCCGACTTCGCGCGCGTTTTCGAAGTCGCGCTTCATGACGGACTCAACCTCGGCGGCGAATGCGGGATCGACGACGCCGACCATGAGTTCGAAGTTGATGCGGAAAGAGCGGTTGTCGAGGTTGGCTGTGCCGATGGTGGCGATGCTGTTGTCGACGAGGAGGATTTTGCTGTGGAGAAATCCGGGCAGGTAGCGGTAGATGCGCACCTGGCGCAGCTTTTCCTGGCCGGTGAAGTAGAAGGAGCTGAGCCAGACGAGGAGGTGGTCCGGCTTTTCGGGCAAAAGGATGCGGACATCGACGCCGCGCAGCGCGGCGAGCTGCAGGGCGGACACAATTTGATCGTCCGGCACAAAGTAGGGACTCTGGATCCACACGCGGTGCTGGGCGCTGTTGATGGCGTGGAGGAAGGCCAGCGTGATTGTCTCCACATCGTCGGCGGGACCGCCGGGCAGGACCACCACTTGGCGGGATTTGTCTTCGTCGGCGACCGCTGTCGGTGTCCACCGGAACTCCGGAATCGTGGTCGTGGCCCAATACCAGTCGTCGAGAAAGGTGAACTGGATGCATTGCACGGACGGTCCGGTGACTTTGATGTGAGTATCCCGCCAGTGTCCGAAGCGCTTGCTGCGTCCGAGGTATTCGTCGCCCACGTTGTGCCCGCCGACCCATGCGGCCTGGCCGTCGGCGATGACGATCTTGCGGTGGTTGCGGAAATTCAGGCGCAGCGAGTGGCGCCAGCCGACGGAGGCGTTGAAAGGATGTATCTCCGCGCCGGCGCGGCGCAGCGACTGCAGGTAGGCGCGGGGCAGTTTGCGGCTGCCGATTTCGTCGTAGAGGAAGTAGACCCGCACGCCCTCGCCGAGTTTTTCGAGGAGGCGGTCGCGGAGTTCGCGGCCGAGCCGGTCGGCCTTCACGATGAAAAACTGTATGACAATGTATTCGCGGGCGGCGGCGATGCCTTCGAAGATCGAACGGAATGTCGCCTCGCCGTCGACGAGGAGTTCGGTGGTGTTGCCGCGGGTGAGCGGGAGGTGGGCGAGGCGCTCGATGACGCGGATGCCCTGGGTGTTTTCCGCGAGGGGCACACGGAAGGCCTCGATCTTCCTGGCGTAGGTGTCGGCGGCCTCGCGCACCGCCTGGTCGTCGGCGCGGCGGGCGCGGATGTAGCCGCGGAAGCGGTGCCCGCCGAAGACCAGATACATGGGCACGGCGAGGGTGGGGAAGGTAAGGAGAAAGAGCACCCATGCGATCGTGCCCTGCGAGGTGCGGTTCGTCATGACGGCATGGCCCGCCGCGACAAAGCCCCCGATCTGCAGGGCGAAGAGCGCGACCCCGAGGAGGACGAGGGCCGGGTCGTAGATCCATTGAAGCCAGTCGGGCATGGTATGGGCGGGTGGACGTGGTTTGGTGTTGGGGAACCCGCGCAGACTCCGGAATCGGTGCGGTCTGCGGATTCTGCTTACATCGAACCGCTTCCGAATCCAAATGACAAGGCAATGCGGGCGGGGCGGTCTTCCGTGTCGACTCCCGCCCCGGCCTTTGCCGCAATGGCCGCAATGAAGACCCAACCGGTGAATCTCCGCGCCGAATGCTACGGCGACGCTGCGCTGCCGCCGCTCATCGTCCTGCACGGAATGCTGGGCTCGGGGCGCAACTGGGCGTCCATGGCGAAGCGGCTCGGCGACCGTTTCGCCGTTTGGGCGGTCGACCTGCGCAACCACGGCGCGAGCCCGCACGCGGCGGATATGAGCTACCCAGCGATGGCGGCGGATCTCGGAGCCTTTCTGGAGCGCGAAGGCATCGCCAAGCCCGTCCTCGCCGGGCACAGCATGGGCGGCAAGGCGGCCATGCGTTTTGCCGTCGACGCGCCGGAGCGGGTGCGGGGGCTGGCCGTTGTCGATATCGCCCCCAAACCCTACGCGCCGCGCTGGGAGAAGGAGTTTGCCGCCCTGCGTGCGCTCGACCTCGCGACGTTGCGTTCGCGGAGCGAGGCGGAGGCGCGGCTGGAGCCGGCAATCCCGGACTGGGCTTTCCGCAAGTTCCTCACGACCAACCTCGTCCGCGACCCGGAGACGAAGGCGTTCCGCTGGGCGGTGAACCTCGAGGGCCTCCATGCGGCGTTGCCGCAGCTTTTCCAGAAGGGCCTCGGCGAAGGCGAACGCTACGATGGGCCGGTGCTCTTCCTGCGCGGTGGGCGCTCCCGCTTTGTGGACCCGGGGGATATTGCGGTCATCCAGCGGCACTTTCCGCGTGCGCGGCTTGAGACCGTGGAGGGCGCCGGCCACAACGTGCATTTCGATGCGCCGGATGCGTTCGCGGAGCGGTTGCTGGGGTGGATCGACGGGGAGGTCGCCGGTGGCCGGGCGGGTTGATCCGGACCGAAAACCGGCCTTCCCTGCGCGGGCAGTGTCGCAAATGACCGTGGTTTTGGCGTTTTTTCGTATTTCCAAAATAGCCGGACTGAGCTAATATGCGATTTTCCAAGTTCCCCTGTGTAGAATCGACCGTTCCCAGACCCCCGAAAGCGTAATGAGCGGTGCCGTTTTATCCGGTCAGTCCCTCGGTGGTGTCCCAACGCCGCTTCTGCACGCGGTCTGACTTATCGTTATATTCCGTAAAATACACCTCAGTTATGAACATACCTATCCCCACCCCCCGAAATCGTGGGCTCAAGCGTTTGCTTGGTTCCATCGGCGCGGCCTGCGCCCTTGTCGCCGCTCCTCTCGCCGCCCAGCCAACCGACAACCCGGCCGCGACGCACTATGGCCTCGACACCGGATATCCGGCATGGACCGACAGTATCCAGTGGAACAACGTCATCGACATGTCGGCCTACACCAACGGTGCCAACCATTTCGAACGCTTCGAAAACGCGCGCGACGAACTCCACGCCCAAGGCGGCGGGGTTCTCTATTACCCGGCGGGCGTTTATGAGTTCGACCTTCCGGACATGGGCTTCGGCCCCGGCATCGGTCCGATGAGCCGCGGCCTCATGCTCAAGAGCGGCGTCGTCATCCGCGGGGAAACGCCGGCGGCCAACCAAGCCGTGGTGCGCACGCAGGCCTTCCCGGATTTCGCGCGCGGGGTGGAAACCAACCTTGAGCCGGAGACGGTTTTTGTGTTCCCGACGCACATGCGCGGGACCGATCCCGTGACAGCGGAACCCAACACCGCGGGTGAGGTGCCCTCCCATTGGAGTTTCATCGGCATGACCGTTGGCGACGGCGAGGACACCTTGGCCGACGTGAACAACATCGGTGTGGTCAATGTCACCCTCGACGGCGGCACCGTCTACTGGGGCTACCACACCAACCGGCCCGAGCGGATGGACGAAGGCAACTGGTTCGGTCCTCCGTGGAAAAACACACCGGTGTTCGCTCCCGAAGGCGAGACTTGGGCTAGCCACAAGCCGGACGGCACGCACTACATGCATGCCCTTCACGGCGCGGCGGGCTGGCACCAGCCAGTTCTGGCGGGCAGCGGTCGCCTTGTCATGGGGGTCCGCATCAACAACGGCGCGCCTTGGAACGATATGTACCACGCCGACCGGAAAAGCCCGTCGAACACGGTCCTTCCGGACGATCACTTTGCCGACTACCGATTCACGGGCCGTATTTCGATCCACGGCAGTGATATTTTCGTGGCGAACAATTCCCTCCCGCAGCCGACCAAAAACTTCGTGCACCGCGCCATGACGAGCAATGAGGGCGAACAGGTTGTCCTCTTTGACTATTCGGCCCACATCGGCATCGACATCAACAAAAGCAATTACGGTGGCAAACAGGATGCGGTGACCGTGCAGACTCCGGGCTCGGGCTATTACTTCCGTAATATCGTCGTGCGCGACAACTACATCTTCAACCGTGGCAACAAGAACTTCGAGGTCTCGGGCAAGTGGGTCTCCCTTGTCAACAACCATGCCGAAAAGTGGTATTGGGGTAACTATTTCCCGACCGCTTACATCGCAAACCCCGAAGCATATCCGGGAGCGGACCCTGATGGATTTATCAGCGCCGGGGGCCGTATTTTTGACGGGCATCGCTGGCAGGTCGGAATAACCGCCTCGGACTACATGAACCGCGGTTACGATTTGGGCGGACGCAATGTCTGGGTGCATGAATGCACTGTGATCAACACGGGTTCGGCCGGCAACGACGGCGAAGGCATCATGGGCCAGCGCCACAACAACATTGAGACCTTCTCGTGGTCCTACACCTACAGCACCCACGACACCGACAATTCCCTGGATGAAGCGCTCGGTGCGTATCCCGGCGGACCCATTGTGACACGGGCCGAAGGGTCAAAGTGGAGCGGGATTTACGACATGCACGCCTCCGGTTTTCTCGCCTTCAAAACGGGAGTTCGCACGCAAAACAACGGAACCATCGGCATCCTCAAGACGGAAAGTAACTGGATCCTTGATGTGACGATCACGCCGAATCTCTTGCGGGGTCCCGGCGAGGGTGTGAGCTCTTCAGAGACTGCTCATGCCGCAGGCACCGACTACCTTCTCGGCGACCACACCGATCCGGTGAGCGCGCCGGCGAATGTCCATGCCAGCGTCCTACCGAATGGCTACGGCATCGACATCACCTGGGAAGACACGGCCGACAATGAGATGGGCTTCCGCGTCGACCGCCGCGTCGACGGCGGCTCATGGAATGCCGTTGCCTACCGACCACGTCAGGGGCTCGGCAAGGAGTCCGGCGTGAGTCTCGGTTCGCCCTATGTGGACGCGACCTACCCGTATGTGAACCCCGAGCGCTGGGTTGATTATACGGCACCGCTCGGTTCCGCCGACCTGATCGAATACCGTGTGGTTGCCTTCAACTACAACGACGACGACTCCACGGGCGTGAGCGACACCTTCGCCATCGGCGAGGCCGCGATCCCGGATGTTCCCGCCGACAATCCGGTGCATTCGGTCTACAGCCTCGACGACGGCTACCCGGCGTGGACCGGCGACGTCCGCTGGGACAACATTATCGACATGTCCGCGTACGCCAACGGCGACAACCACTTCGAGCGTTTCGAAAACGCGCGCGACGAACTGTACGCCGAAGGCGGCGGGGTTCTCTATTACCCGGCGGGCGAGTATTACTTCGACCTCCCGGATGTGGGCTACGGCCCGGGCATGGGCCCTACGAGCCGCGGCCTTATGCTCAAGAGCGGCGTGGTCATCCGCGGCGAAACGCCTGCGGACAACCAGGCGGTGGCGCGTGCGACGGAAGACACGACGCACCCTGACTTCGCCAACGACGTGGGGCACAACCTCAATCCGGGCACGGTCTTCGTCTTCCCGACGCACATGCGCGGGATCGATCCGGATTCAGGCGAACCGAACTCCGCGGGCGAACTGCCCTCGCACTGGAGCTTCATCGGCATGATGGTGGGCGAAAACGAGGAAACCCTCGCTGACGTGCACAACATCGGTGTGATCAATGTGACGCTCGAAGGCGGCACGATCTACTGGGGCTACCACACCAACCGTCCGGCGACGTTGCAGGAAGGCCGCTGGTTCAGCAATGTGTGGAAGGATAACTGGCCGGCGTTCGCACCCCCGGAAGAGACATGGGCGGGACACACGCCCGACGGCACGCACTACATGCACTCGATCCACGGCGCGCAGAACTGGCACGACCCGGTCTACGCGGGCTCGGGGCGGCTTGTGATGGGCGTGCGTATCAACAACGGCGCAACATGGAACGACATGTTCTACCCGGACCGCAAGAGCCCGTCCGAGACTGTGCTTGAGGCGGATGCATTCTCGCACTACCGCTTCACGGGGCGCATCAGCATCCACGGTTCGGACGTCTTCGTGGCGAACAACGTCATCGCGAAGCCGACGAAGAACTTCATCCACCGCATGCTGCAGAACCCGCGCGCGGTGGACGGCACCGCGGAGCGCCTGGTGCTCTTCGACTACGCCAACCACATTGGCGTGGACATCAACAAGAGCAATTTCGGCGGCAAGCATGAGAATCCCACAGTCATTACGCCGGGCTCCGGTTACTACTTCGACAACATCGTAGTACGCGACAACTGGGTCTTCAACCGCGGCAATAAGAACTTCGAGATCTCCGGGCAGTGGGTGACGATTAAGAACAACCATGCGGAAAAATTCCAAATCGGCCGGACATTCCCCTACGACTACGTGACGAATCCGGATGTGGTGGGGGGAGCCTCGCCCGAAACGGGCGTGACTATGGAGGGTGTCTCGTTCGACGGTTGGGACTACCAGCATACGACGACTGCCTCGGACTACATGAACCGCGGCTTCGACATCGGCGGGCGCAACCTGTGGGCGCACCGCAACTCGCTCGTGAACTCCGGGTCGATCGGCAACGACGGCGAGGGCGTCATGGCGCAGGAGCACAACCGCGTCGGCGTTTACTCATGGGCCTTTTCGCACAACATGCACGGGCAAACCGACAAGGGTCCGGGCACGTTCGGCGAGAACGGCTGGCACGGCTCGTGGAACATGCAGCAGTTCGGTTTCCTGCTGCTGCGCAACTGGTCGCACGGCGGCGTCGGCTTCTTCGGCGTGCACCGTGACTCCAGTCCGGACACCGGTTTCAATTGGTTGCTCGACGCTTCGATCGTCGGCGGCAACACTGGTCCCGGCGGAATCGTCTTGCAGGTGGAGAGTGACGACTGGAACGGCCCGAACCAGCCTGTCGACTACAACATCTCCGACCACACCGACCCGGTCAGCGCACCGACGGATGTGACGGCGGTCCTCCAAACGGACGGTGGCGTACGCATCGACTGGGTGGATACAGCCGACAATGAACTCGGCTTCCGCGTGGAGCGCCGTATCGACGGCGGCGAATGGAGGACCATCGCTTACCGTCCGCTCTCGAACCTGCTCAAGACGGAGATGTTCGAGACCATCCAGGATCCGCTTGAACTCAAGGGCGGCTCGTCGCTTGTTGCCGAACCGACGATGATCTCGCAACTCAATCCGCAGGCGTGGGTCGACTACCTTGCGCCGCTCGCAGGCGTGGATTCCCTTGAATACCGCGTCGTCGCAATCAACGCCCTCGACGACGACTCCACGGGTGTGAGCGCAGTGGCGGCTCTCGGGGACGCCCCGCCGGTTCCGGTGAGTCCGGTGCCCTTCGTCCAGGCACCCTTCTTCGACGGACCGGACGCCGCCGTGTCGTTCGCGACACAGCCCGGATACAGCTACACACTCCAATACTCCACCGACCTGGACGAGTGGAACCCGGTGCCGGGGGCCACGGTCTCCGGAGACGGCAACACGCATACACTCTCGCATCCGGACGGAATGCCCGCGGCGGGCGAGGGTGTCTTCTACCGCCTTGCGGTTGACGAAGAATAAAGGCCTACGGTCGATTGGATTGAGCCGGATTTCAGCCCCCTTTCCCGCGTGGAAAGGGGTTTTTTTTTGGCTGGACCATGCATGCTCCTGTAGCCGAACGCGTAAGCGTTTGGACTCTGCGCGGGAATCCGTCCCCGCCAATAGCGCCCGCCGGGCTGCTGACCCAAGGTCTGGCAGCTACGCCTTCCATCCCGCGCCCCGGCGAGGTCTACACCCAGGTCACGGAATACCGGTTCATGACCGACGGCAACTGAGACCGGCGGACGAGGCGAAAAAACAAGTAGCCCGGAACCCGCCCCACCGTAGTCGGGCTGCTTCAGCGCCCGACCCGAAACGGCCGGGCGCCCGCGACCACACGACGTCCCGCACCGACGCCGCACGCCCCCCGGCATTCCCGCAACACCCGCGCCGCCGCCGTGCGCGCCCTCTGGGAAAACGCCCCCGGGACCACCGTCATCCTCACCCTCAGTCGCTGCTCCGCCAAGCCGCCGCTCACCGGCTTCCTTCGCCGCGCCTTCTGGCCCCACCACTGCCTCGAAGCCGGCCTCGGGATCACGCCCGCCGCCCTCTGCTGGACCGGGAGAGGGCAGGGCGAATGGCTCGACTTCCGCGCCTCGCTCGCACCGCCGACCACGGCCCGCGCGACCGACACCTTCCCCCGGACCTGCGCTGGTCCGAAGTTACCCTCCGCTTCCTCGACGGCCACACCGTCTCCGTCACCGCCCGCGACTTCCGCACCCGCTATGCCTACGCCGAAATGGGCATGGAGGACAAACGCGCCAAGGCCCCAAACAGCCAGTGGCAGCTCCTCGATACATTTGCCGCCCACCAGGGCCAACTCACATGGGACACCCCCGGTGCGCACCTCCGGCTCAAAAAAGGCGTCCAACGCCTCGCCAGAGACCTCAAAGCCTTCTTCCGCATCGACGACCAGCCCTTCCTCTACCGCAAAGACCTTCAGGGCTGGGAGGCGGTGTTCAACGCCGTGTTCCGTTCATAGACTGCGCAAAATGCGCTGCGGCAGGAGGGGAGCGTGGTGGACGGGAAGCCCTCACACCCCGGATCCTTCAAACATCCGCGGGAACAATCGTTCGATATTTGTTGATAGGGATGTATTGTGTGCCTCCAGCTTTTGCAGGTAGTGCGCGCCCCCCGCATAAAATACCGTTCGACCGAAGGGCCTCCTCCTGCCGTTGTGGTTTTCGGTAAATCCCAGTCTTCTCCGTATCCTGTTCTCGATAAACCGCGCGACCCCTTCCTTCCATTCCTGCCAGACCAGGTATTCGTAATCCCGGTGGGGAAGCACACCCTTCAGTTCCCTGTGAATGCGTTCAATCCCGCGAAGCGTTCCTTCGCTCAGCATCGCTTCGTATAGCCGTTCGAAATCCGGACTTTTGTAGCGAAAGGGGTGGTTGATCTCCCACATTGAGTCGCCGTTTGCTTCCGCCTCCCGGGCAACTGTTAGCTTAGCCTTAATTGCGTATTCGCAGACTTCCGCCTGTCGGCAATGGATGAACTCGTGGAAAATTGTGACGACGCCGTCCGGTTCATTGAAAATCTCATCAGTCACGACACATGCCATGCGATTGTTGTAGCATTCCAATGGAAATGCCGCCCGCACTCCCTGGGGAATAGGCATTGGCACCGCGGAATCTGTGACGAATGCATACCGATTCGCCTCGTCTCCAACATCGTAGATCAGCAATCGCCCTCCCTTCGCGACGGCTACAGGAAACAATTCCTCCAAAAATGGGTGAATGTCTCCGATCACCTTCTGGATTTCCGATACCCTTTGAAGACCGTCTGTGTGCTTCGAGTCCATAGATCGATCAGTATCCTACACCAAATTTAACGGGACATTCCGACTGGCAGGGCCAGGGAAAGGGAGGATACGCAGCCATCACGCCCTTTGGGTGTCCTTAAAGTCAAGAGATTTACCTCCGGCACATACCATCTTGCATCATTTCACCGCTCCCGCTTCGGGGACAACTACCCCCGTTTGGGGGACAACGGTCACCCCCTCCGAAAAAAAACCGAGACAAATTTTCCGCCCCGCAGCCCGCTGAATAAGCGGCTCAGGGCGTTTTTGTCGATTTGTAAAAAGAGGGACAAAACGACATGTCGCCATATGGGGGCATGAACTCGCACACAGACACCGCCACACTCCCCGCCGCGCCGTCCACCGTCTCCAAACTCGTCGCCGCGCGCGGCCTCCTCGCCGCCCTCTTTGCGAAGGGCGCCCGCCCGTCCCTCCGCTGGCTGCGGGACATGCAGGCCCAGCGCCGCATCCCCTACATCATGATCGGGCGCTTCGTCCGCTTCGATGTCGACGAGGTACGCGCCGCCCTCGCTGAGGACTCCACCGTCCACGCCCGCGTCCCCCCAGCTTCCGTAGGCCGGTCATATGCAAGCCGAATCGGCCCACGCTGAGCCGCTGACCCTCTCTCTTAGAGACCGATCCAATGACGCCGGACACCATCCGCAGCATCATCCGTGAGGAATTCACCCGCGCCACGGCCCCCGCCATCAATCTGCAAAACGCGTTCCTCACCGTTCCCTCGTCTCCTGAGCGCAGCGAAGTCCCACCAACGCGGGATCCCTCTCTCCATAGACGGCGCACCGCCGCGTGCTCCTCCAAGATCTCCAAACCCGCCAAGCCACACCTTTGCGCTCTTGATGGTATGCGTTCGACCTATGATATGAGCAATCTTGTTAAGCAGGTCGGCGTCCGTGAGCATAGTGACAACTCGTGGGTGAAGTGCATAACCCGCGGGTGGCTACTGGAGACGCTCGATAAGGACGGTGGATTGACTATCCGACTTTGTGACTGAGCGCCGGCGGAGACGCACCCACATGGTGAGAAACCGAATACCTGTTTGTCACGTGGCCGCCTGTTCTCCGGACGCCGCCTGCTTAACATCCAACAACAATGCGAAAACCTGAAGAAAAATCCAATAGAATCATCGGACTGGACATGCATCCGGATGTGTTCGCCGCTGCCGCCCTTCAAAACGCCCCGACAGCCACGGCCAAAACCCTCTGGGTGCAGGACCGTCTGCACACCGCACGCCTTGAGGACTGGGCGCGCAAACACCTCCGAAGCGGCGACGTGCTCGTTCTCGAAGCCTCCGGCAACAGCTTCGAGGTGGCCTCGCGCTTCCACGCCATGGGCCATACCTGCCTGGTTCTGGAGAGCGCGCAGGCCGCCAAAATCAAAGAGAACTTCTGCAACGACGACCGCCACAGCGCGGTCAAGCTGGCGCGGGTTTATCTCAGCGGCCTGGGCAAAATCGTCTGGCAGCCCGACGAGCAAACCCGCCGGATGCGCGAGGTCTTTTTCGCCCACCGCGCCGCCGTCAAAGACTGCACGCGTCTGCGCAACCGCATCCGCACCTACCTCAACGAACACTGCGTGCACCTGCCCAAAGGCACCCGGCTGACGCAGAAGCAGGGCCTGCAACGCGCCCTCGCGGCCCATCCCTGGTCGACCCTGCAAATCGACCTCATCACCGACACCTTCGAGCAGCTCTGGAGCACCGAGGCACGGCGCAAACGCCTCGAAAGGCTCATGGTCTCCCAGTTGCTTGAGCGACCCGAACGGGCGCGGCTGTGGAGGCTCATGGGCGTGCGCCACATCGTCGCCTTCGGCCTGATGGCCGTCATCGGGGATATCCACCGCTTCCCCACGGCGAAGAAACCCGTGGGCTACATCGGGCTGTCTCCGCGCAAAGACCAGTCCGGCACAACGCCAAGGGCAAAGAGAAAGGCATTGGCAAAACCGGCCGCGGCGACGTGCGCGCCTTGATCATCCAGGCGGCTCAGAACGCCATGGACCAGAAAGCCTCCCCCCTGCACCGCTGGGGTTGGAAGATTGCCATGAAAGGAGGCAGCCGCAACATCGCCGCGGCCGCGGTGGGCCGCAAACTCGTCACCGCTGTCTGGCACTTGCTCAGCGGCCACTTCACGCCCCTGCTCGAACTCGACGCGCACCTTGGACCAAACTCAACAAAATCGCGACCCTGCTGGGCAAGGATCGCCTGCGCGCCGACGGATACAAGGACCGCAAGAGCTTTGTGCAATCCGCCTTCGAATCACTGCGCCGAGCCGATCCCGGTCCCGCCGCAGCCGGGGGCGCTCCGCCCCCCGCTCCCCCAGGGGATTTATCGCTTTAGGCCATACCGGCAGGCTTAGAGCCGGGCCCGGCGCAAACCGGGCCCAAGCCTGCCGTGTAAGCACCCCTTTGCGCTCGGGTTGCGTCCCCGCAGTGCCCTATCCTCCAAGCGGGAAAACCCAACAAGACACATGGAGAAAAAAATCAACCTCACAGCACTTTCCTCTTGATCGAACCGCATACCTGACGGAGCCACGGCCACGCCAGTTCGATAACAAGTGCGCGCACGCGTTTGTTACCCGCCTTGCTGATGCCCTTCTTGCGCAGACACTCTCCCCGCTGTCATAGGCCGTGCCCGTGAGCCCCGCGCACGCGCCTTGCGCCCGCCGCCGCGCATCAGCTGCCGCACCAGCGCGTTGACGCCGCTGCGGGCGGTTTTGACCCGCCGCTTGCGCCGGCTCACCCCGATGCTCGCCGCATCGACCACGATGTTGTCGATGCCGGGGCTCTCCAGCCAGCGGTGAATCCGGAACCCGTCGCGCCCTGCCTCGTATACGCTGCGCATCTTGATGTCCCGCGGCAGCTTCCACAATTTGCGCACCCGTTCCGCCCGCCTTTTCTGCTTTATGCCCGCCCGGTCCAAACCCGCAAATCAGCGCGGGCTTTTCTCAGAACCGTGCATAGCATCTACGTTGCGCGGATTCCGGGTGTAGCGGGGAGCTTCAGCCCCCGGTCGGCGGTGGTCGGGGCGTTGCGGAACGGCGTGCGTGTGCGGCGTCGGTGCGGGCCGGCGGGTGGTCGCGGGCGCCCGGCCGTTTCGGGTCGGGCGCTGAAGCAGCCCGACTACTTTGGGGGCGGGTTCCGGCTACGTTTTTGTTCGCTTCGTCCGCCGGTCTCAGTTGCCGTCGGTCATGAACCGGTATTCCGTGACCTGGGCGTAGACCTCGCCGGGGCGGAGGATGGTGTTCGGAAAATCGGGCTGGTTGGGTGAATCCGGGTAGTGCTGGGCCTCAAGGCAGAATCCGCTGCGGTGTTCGTAGGCGACGCCGCGTTTGCCGACGAGGGTGCCGTCGAGGAAATTGCCGCCGTAGAACTGGAGTCCGGGCTCGGTGGTCCACACCTCCATGATGCGTCCGGTGGTGGGCTCGTAGACAAAGGCGGCCTTGGCAAGTTCGCCGGTTTGGTCGTCGAGTACCCAGTTGTGGTCGAAGCCCTGCCCGAAGCGCAGTTGCTCGTCGTCGCGGTTGACGCGGTGGGCGATGGCGACCGGCGTGGTTAGGTTGAAGGGCGTGTCGAAGACGGGCTTGAGTTCGCCGGTGGGGATGAGCCCCTCGTTCACGGGCGTGAAGCGGCGGGCGTGGATCATGATCTCGTGGCCGTTGATGTCGCCGTTGCCCTCGCCGCGCAGGTTGTAGTAGTTGTGCTGGGTGAGGTTGACGGGCGTGGCCTTGTCCGTCGTGGCTTCGTATTCGATGCGCAGGGCGTCGTCGTCGGTGAGCCAGTAGTGGACGGTGACGTCGAGGGTACCGGGGTAGCCTTCCTCGCCGTCGGGGCTGCGGTAGGTGAGGCGGAGGCCGCGGGCGTCATCGCGGTAGACGGGCGTGGCGTCCCACATGACTTTGTCGAAGCCGCGCTCTCCGCCGTGGAGGTGGGCGGGGATGCCGCCGGGTTCGTCGTTGGTGGCGAGCTGGTAGGTCTCGCCGTCGAGTTCGAAGCGCCCGTGCGCGATGCGGTTGCCGTAGCGGCCGATGAGGCAGCCGAAGTAGGGCGACTTTTCCTCAAAGTCGGCGAAATTGTCGAAACCGAGAAGGATGTCGTCGAGTTCCCCGCCGCGGTCGGGCACGAGAAGGCGCACCATGGTGCCGCCGTAGTTCATGATCTCGGCGTGGAGGCCGTTGGCGTTGACCAGCGTGTAAAGGCGGACTTCTTCGCCGTCCTTGGTCGTGCCGAAGGGTTCGGAGGTGATCTCGCGTTCCATGGCGGGTTGACAGGCGGTGAGTGCAAGGGCTCCGGCGAGGAGCGGGAGGCGTTGTATTCTTTTCATGATGATCGTTTGTTTCGGGATTGTAGGAAAGGAAAGAGACATCACTTGGGCGGGCGTTTGCTCCAGTAATTGGCGAGAATGGAGCCGGAGATATTCATCCACGGGCTGAAGACGGCGGCGGCGAGGCCCACTGTGCCGAGCTTGCCCATGGCACCGGCGAGACCGGAGGCCATGCCGCCGTTCTGGAGGCCGACTTCCAGCGCCATTGTGCGGGCGGAGCTGCGGTCGAGGCCGAAGGCGCGGCTCAGCCAGTAGCCGAAGAAATATCCCGACGTATTGTGGAGGACGGCGGCGAGAAAGAGGAGAAAACCGACCTCGAGGAGGTGGTCGCGCCCGGCGGCCGTCGTGACGAGCGTGAAGTAGACGATTCCGGCCATGGAAAAGTAGGGCATGACGGAGTCCAGCTTGGGGAGGCGGACGGTGAGGAAGTGGTAGCCGAGCCCGGCGAGAACCGCGCCCGCGAAAAACCCGAGGAGTTCGAGCGAGGTGTAGAGAGATTCCGGTACCGCGCCTTGCAGCCACGCCGCGCCGCCGAGGACGAGAAAGAGCAACCACGCGGCGGAGACCCCCGCTACGATGAAGACGCGCCGCCATCCCGCGTCGGAGGCGCGCTTGAGGTAGTCGTGCAACATGGCCGCGCCGATGGGGACGAGAACGATCTTCGCAATCTGCACCATCATGCCGATAAAGGCGATCTCAATGAGCGTGCCCGCGAAGACTTTCATGAGAAAGGGCGTCATGACCGGTGCGGCGAGGGTGGCAACTGCCGTCACCGTTACGGAGAGAACGAGGTTTGCCCGCGCGAGGTAGGCCATGACGTTGGAGGCGAGGCCGCTCGAACACGATCCGATGAGGATGATGCCGGCGGCAATCTCCATGGGAAAATAAAAGATCTTTGTGAGCGTGAACCCGACGACGGGCATGATGGAGAACTGGCAGAGCAGTCCGATGAGGACTCCGCGCGGGTGCGTGGCGACCCCACGCAGGTCGGCGAGGCGCATTTGCGTGCCCATGCCGAACATGACCAGCTGTACGACGAGGAGAATAAGCCACGGGCTGCGCATGTCGAAATTGCCCACCGTTAGGAAGGCGGCGGGGTAGACCATGGCTGCGATGACGGCGGCAATGATCCAGCCGGTGTACTGGTAGGCGCGGAGGCCGGGGAGCGCGCCTAGGCCGATCGCCGTCCCGACGGCGGCGGCGACGCCCGCGGGCTGCGCGAGGCCATCGGCACCTGCGAGGACAGCGCCGATGGCAATGACAAATGCGATACCCCCGAGGGCGAGAGACAACTGGCGGATACGGAAGAGCACGGATCGCTATTTCTTGTTTCCGCGTTCGCCGGGGGCAAAGATTCCGGCGAGGTAGCGCATGGCAAGGGGAGGGCTGGCGAGAATGGGAATGCGTTTTTCTTCTTCCGCGAGCGTGTCGACGACCCTTGCCATGGAGGCTTGGGCGAGGACGATGACGTCGACTTCGCGCGAGAGCGCCCGCAGGGCCTTCGAGACCATGGAGTCATGCGTTGCGGCGTCTCCGCTCATGAGGGCGTCGAAAGCACCCTCGCAGAGACGCGCTTCAATGCGGACCTCGCGTCCGGCGGTGTCGGCCCGGCGTTCGACAAGGTCGGCGGTGGGATCGAGGGTGGTGGGCAGTGTCGCAATGACGCCGATGCGCTTGCCCGTGCGGACTGCCTCGTCGGCCATGGGCTGGTCGACACGCAGGACGGGGACGGCCGTGAAGGGAGCGGAAGCTTCCACGGCGGGGCCGATGGAGGAGCAGGTGACCATGATGTAGTCGGCGCCCGCGCTCTCCGCCGAGGCAATGTGCCCGGCGACGCGACGCGCGTTTTGCGGCGTGAGCGTGTTCCGTGCGATCACATCGCGGATGAGGCTGTCGTCCGCGATGTTGAAGACGTTCACGCCGGGGAGGTGTTCCGCGCAGAGTTTTTGGAACACCGGTACCAGGGTAGCCGACGTATGGACAAGGGCGAGTGTGCTTGGATGGTTCATTTTACGAAAATTACGGGGCGGGAATCGATTCCCGCGGCGGTGGAGAAGAAGCGGTCGTCCCCCACTTGTCCTCCCTTGAAGATGACTTCGGTGCCATGGATATGCGGATTCTTTGAACGCGCCAGGCACAGCGGTGCGCCCGCCCGGAAACGCGCGGCGACATCGACGGCGTCGATCCCGAGGGCACGGGCGGCGTGTCCGGAGGTGTCGCCGCCGGCAATCACAACACGCCCGGTCGCTGTGTTCCGGAGGACGGCGTCGGCACACTGCCCGAGTGCGGCACCGAGGACACGGGCGGAATCCTGCGCGCCGGGCACCGCCTCGCCGAGTGCATCGGTATGGAGGATGACGTTCTTCCCCTTGGCAATGGAATCGATGGCGGCGCGGACGGACCCGCGGATGGCGTTGTCCCGCTCCGCCGGGTCGAGAAGGCGGGGAACATCCAGGGCGTGCAGCGCGAATCCCGTGTCGCGCGCATGGCGTATCTGCGCGGCGGTGACCGGAGAGCGGCTGCCGCAGAGGACGAGAAGCGGGGCGGCCGGTTTCTCCGCTTCGAGGGCATCGAAGTTGCGCTTAGGAGCCGCCGAGACAAGTGCCCTTTCCACGGAAGAAGATCCGACGGAAAAGAGTGGCTGGTTTTCGGCCGCGGCAGTGGCAAGAACTTCGCCGACTTTCCGGACGTGGTCGTCGTGGAGAGCGTCAAAGAGGATAGTGCCGAAGCCGTTCTGCGTTAGCGAATCAATTTTGCGGATGATTTCCGCGACCGGTCTCTCCAGATCAAGGACATCAATGAGGCCGGTCCGGTGGCTGATTTGATGGGCAAGGTGCAGGCGCAGGTCGCTCTCTGTCGCGGGGGTGACGGGGTGAGACCTCATCGAGGGATGGCGGTCGAGCCGGTGGATCTCGCCCGTGCCTCCCGTTCCCATGCGGGCAAAGAGGTTTCCGAAGACGCAATAGCGCCCGAGAGCGGGTGCGCCGACGAGGACCGGGATCCATGCGTTCGGGAAGGTATTCCGCCCGATTTGTATGGCTTTGCCGATACTGCCGGTTTCGGGGGATGAATCGAAGGTCGAACAGACTTTGTAGTGGATGAATCCGGGTGAGAGTCCGCGGAGGATGGCAAAGGCGGGGCGCAGTTCGTCCTCCATCGCTTCGGTGGGGAGGGAGCGGCTGATTCCCGCGATGCCGACGGCGTCGAACCCGCGGCATTCATCCAGCGCGGCTGGATCGGGCAGGCGCATGAAGAGACGCGCTTTCCAGCCCGCGAGGGCGACTTGTTCGAGCGCGTCCGTCGAACCCGTGAAGTCGTCGCCGTAGAAGCCGAGGATCATCCTTTCCCTCCGAATTTAGCGATGGATCTAGCGAGTTCAGGATGACGGCGGCCCGCCTCTTCAAGGGAGAGGCCCGCGACGGCGGCTTCCCATGCTTGCCGAAGCGCCCGCACGCCCCCGGCGGGTCCGTCGGGATGGGCCATGATACCGCCTCCCGCCATGTAGAGGAGATCGAGCGTGCGCGTGCGCCGCCATGTCTCCGGGGCCTGCCCGCCCCATTGTCCGGATGAGACCACGGGCATGACGGAGTGCCCGCCGAGGAAGGGTTCGAGGCAGGACTCAATGGAATGCACCACGGAGTCGTCGGGCTCCCAAAACTTGTTGGCGATGCCGTTGACGTGGATTTGGTCGACGCCCGCGAGCCGCCAAAGCTTCTGGTAGGCGCGGAAGTCGATGCCCAGGAGCGGGTGGCGGTTGAGCATGCCCCAGCCGTTGCGGTGCGCGTGGACGGCGAGTTCACCGCGGTCGCAGACCGCCTTGGCGGCGGCGAGCCCGACACTGTTGATGCTGACCATCGCGCAGGTGCCTTCCGCGTTGACGATGGCGTCGTAGTGGCGGTGCATCGTATCCAGCTCGCCGCTGATATTGAAGGCATACATCACCCGCTTGCCGGCGCGGTCGGCGTGCCGCCGCAGGACGTCCATGACGGCGGAGACACGCTTGTTGAAAGGCGAGTGCGGAGGGTCGGCCATCAGCTCATCGTCCTTGATAAAGTCGACCCCGGCACCGGCGAGTTCGCTCACGATTGACGCCGTCTGTTCCGGACTGAGTCCCACGCTTGGCTTGATGATTGTCCCGATGAGGGGCCGCCCTTCGACGCCGGTGAGACGGCGCGTGCCCGCGATGCCGAACGCGGGTCCGCGGAAGCGGTCTGCGAAAGAGGGAGGCACCTCGAAGTCCATGAGCTTGAGGCCGGAAAACTGTGCCAGTTCGTAGAGGTTGCCCTGCAGCGTGGAAACCAAGGTGGGCAGGTTGTACCCGAAATTCTCGACCGACCATGAAACGGTGACGTCGGCGCGCCGGTAGCGGCTGCCGGGAGGGCGACTGCCGGGAAGCGAGGGAACTTCCGCGGCGTTGCGCTCGGTCACACTCTCGACGCGGGCCCGAAAGCGGTTGCGCAGCGTTTCGTCCTCACCGGGGACTTCGACAAACGTGCCGGAGGATTGTTCGCCCGCGAGCGATTCGGCGGCCTTGTGGACGTCTCCGGGGGTTTCGATACGGTATGTGGCGCGGACCCGTTCCATCGTCAGACACCGCTCCATGTGCTTTCGAATGTGTGGGTACCTGCCTCTGCATCGACAATGACATGCCGTCCTTCGCGCGGAAGGTCGTCCGGCAAAGGTTTGCCGTCGGCGGCGGGGCGCGTACCGGGATCGGCGGGGATGAAGGCGCGCGCGGAGGTGTTGGCGGGCACATGGACAGTCCAGTGCAGGCGGTCGCCCTCGATGCGCCACTCGCTGCGGATTTCGCCGTGGGTACTGCGGTAGCGCGTCTTGGCGAACCCGATGCGGGCGTCCGGCCACGGTTTGAGGATGAACCGCTGGAAGCCGGGGTGTTCCGGGTCGGTCTCGATCCCGGCGACATGCCGGAAGAACCACTCGCCGATGGAGCCGAGCGAGTAGTGATTGAAGGAATTCATATGCGGGTTGAAGAACCCCTCTTCCTCGGTCCAGCCGTTCCAGCGCTCCCAGATGGTGGTCGCCCCGTGCTTCACCGGATACAGCCACGAGGGGTAGTCATCCTGAAGGAGGAGCTTGTAGGCGACGTCGGCGTAGCCGTATTCCGTGAGGACAGGATTGAGGTAGCGGATGCCGATGAAGCCGGTGCTAAGGTGCCAGTCGAGCTTGCGGATGTTGTCGACAAGGTGTTCGGCGGCGCGCGCCCGGACATCCTCCGGGAGGAGGTTCATGGCGAGCGCGAGGAGGTAGGCCGTTTGTGTTTCGACATTGAGGCGTCCGTCGCCGAGGTGGAATTCCTTTTGAAAGGCGTCGCGCACCGTTGCGAACATTGCCTCGAAGCGCCCGGCGTCGGCGTCTTTGCCGACCGCACGCGCCATCTCCGCCATCTTGGCGGCGTCATCGGCCCAGAACGCCGTCGCAAGGAGGTTCTTCATCGGCGAGTGCGTGCGGAAACTCGTATCGGACGGAATGCAGAGCCAGTCGCCGTAATTGTTGCCGAGTTCGTTCTCGCGGATGCCGCGCGGATTCGTCCGTTCGAGGTAGTCGAGCCATGCCGTCATCGCCTTCCAGTGGCGCTCGGCCATGCGGGTGTCACCGTAAACCCGCCACATTGTGTGGGGAATGATGACGCCGGCGTCGGCCCAGCCCGCGCCGCCGCCGAGGCCGTCGAGCCCGACGAAATTACCTTCGTCTTCGGGCAACCGCGGAGCGGTGTCGGGAAAGATTCCCTCCGGCGTCTGGGCGTCTTCGATGTCGATCATCCACTTCGTGAAGAAGGCCGCGATATCCATGTTGTAGGAAGCGGTGCGCATGAAGACTTCGGCGTCGCCCGTCCAGCCGAGGCGCTCGTCGCGCTGCGGGCAGTCGGTGGGGACGCTGAGGAAGTTGTCGCGCTGTGACCAGAGTCCGTTCAGCCAGAGCCGGTTGACCCCGGGATGCGCGCATTCGAAGTGCCCGGCAGGCGGGAGAGCGGAGTGCACAACGCATCCGATGGCGGTCTCATCCGTCGGCTCGGACGGCAGACCGTCGATTTCGAAGTATTGAAAGCCGTGGAAGGTGAACCGGGGTTCCCAGATTTCCTCGTTTTTGCCGTTGCAGATGTAGACATCGGTCGCCTTGGCGCGGCGGAGGTTCTCTGTATACAGGTTGCCGTCGCCGTCGAGGCGTTCGCCGTGGCGGATCGTGAGCTTTGTGCCGGAGGGCGCGCGCACACGGAGGCGTACCCATCCGCTGATGTTCTGGCCGAGGTCGAAGAGGTATTTGTTTTTGGCGACGGGTTTGACGGACACGGGATGGATCGTCTGCGTGATGCGGACGGGTTCGCTGCGCTGGGCGACGAGGGGGGCGTCGGGAGGATCGACGACCACGGCAGGGAGCCATGCGCTGTCATCGTAACCCGGTTGGTCGGCGCCTTTGTGCTCGCGGCGGGCGTCGTAGGTTTCGCCCATCATGAAGTCGGAGGCGAGGAGCGGGCCGGTATCGCAGCGCCACGAACTGTCGGAGGTGACAGTGATGCGGTCACCGGACTCGAGTTCGAGTTCGATCCGGGCGGCCATGCTGTTACGGAACCCGTAGCGGCCGCGTGTTTCCTGCCAGCCCACGTAACCGCTCCACCACCCGTCGCCAAGCGTGGCGGCGAGGACATTCGGGCCCTCGCGCAGGAACGGGGTGATATCATAGGTCCGGTAATGGATGCGCTTGCGGTAGTCCGTCCACTCCGGGACGAATAGATCCTCGCTCACCGGGACCCCGCCGAGCGTCAAGTCGACAATCCCGCGTGCGCTTGCGTAAAGCGTCGCCCGGCGCACGCCGGGGGGCACGTCGATGACTTTGCGGAAGCATGCGGGCGTGCCGGGCTTCGTCGCGGTGCCGGGCGATGCCCGGCGGTCGCGGGTGAAGACCGCGGGATCGGCGGCGATCCATTCGGCCTGCCACTCGGAGGGGTCGAGGAGCCCCATGCTCCAAAACGCCGCGTCGGAGACGCGGGAATCCCCCTCGGCATCCCATACCTCCACATTCCAGTAGCAATACTGCCGCGACACGAGTGGAATGCCCGCATAGACAATCTGCTGGGTTTGGCTGCTCTCCACGCATCCGCTGTCCCAGAGGTCGGCGGTGCCGGCGGCAAGCAATTCGGGCGTGGAGGCGACGCGGATGCGGTAAGCCGTCTGGCGGGCGCCGGCGCGGTCGGCTTCTATGTTCCAACCGAGGCGGGGTTCGCGTTCGTCGATGCCCCGCGGGCGCGTGAGGTATTCACAGCGCAGGGCAGTGGCTTGGAGAGGCGATTGATTCATGATATACCTACGGTAAAAGGACGCTGCCGGGGTTGGACCCGGCAGCGTGGCCAAATGCTGCGCGGGATCAGCGGGCCGGAATCCAGATCGTCATGTCGGTGTCGCCACGGTTGCCCCAGGCGTAGTAGGGGATCAACTTCACATCGATCTCACGCGGGGCCGTTGCCTGGACCGGGCGGTAGAGTTCCTCGGGGCGCCAGTCGGGGCGCCGGATCTGGAGGCCGGGAACCGTGAGGGTGACGAGGTCCGCGTTTTCAATGGTTTCGCGCTCTGCCTTGAAGTTTCCGGGCGAGTCCATGATGGAGAGAGCGACGTCTTCGATACGCACGTCGCCGGGAAGGTCGTTGCTCTCGATGCAGTAAACGAGCGGTCCGTTGCGTACGACAACTTGGTTGAAGGATTCTTCGACGAGCGGATTCGATTCCCACAGCGTGGGCTCGAAGGGAATCGTGAAGGAGACGACGTCGCCTGCCTTCCATTCGCGCGTGACTTCGGCATAGGTGCCGGGCCGGAGGGCGGGACCCTGCGGCACACCGTTGACCATGACGCGCCCGCTGCCCGCCGTGGCCCACGAGGGGATGCGCAGCTTGATGGTGATGGGGCGCTCGGGCGCTTCGTCGATCTTCAGTTTCACGGCGCCGTCCCAAGGGTAGTCGGTTTCCTGGCGGAGGCTGATGCGTCCGCCTTCCTGCCACTTTGTTTCCAACGTGCTCGCGCCGTAGAGTTGTACCCAAAGTGTGTCGGGCGAGAGCGTGTAGGCGTAGTTCTGCACCTGCGAGATGACACGGACGACATTCGGCGGGCAGCAGAAGCTGTAGGGGATGTTGGGCTCGCGCGTGCGCGACCAGCGCATGGGCCAGTCAAACTCGTGGTGCTTGCGCATGGGGTTGACGTAGAAGTAGTGCGTGCCGTCGAGGCTGATGCCGGGGAGCACGCCGTTGTACATGGCCTGCTCGAAAAGGTCGGCGTATTCAGGATCACCCGTGAGAGTGAGCATGCGCCACATCCACATGGCGTAGCCGATCGTCGCGCAGGTTTCGTTGTAAGCGGTGAGGAGCGGAAGCTGCCAGTCGCGCCCGTAGGCTTGGTGGACGAGCTGGATGCCGCGGTGGTCGGTTGAGCCGTCGGGGGAGGCTCCGTCGTAGAGCGCGCCGGTCATACCGGTGATGTAGAGTTTGCGTTGGGCGACGTTCTCGTGGATCTGGCGCAGTGTTTTGAAGAGAGTGCCGTCACCGGCCTCGGCAAAGACGTCGGCGACGCCCGCGTAGAGGTAGTTGGCGCGCACGGCGTGGCCCACGGCCTCGTCCATTTCGCGGAAGGGCACGCGGTCCTGGTTGTGGTCGCGCTTTTCCCGCACGTCGGCGCGCAGTTCGATCATCTGTTCGGCGGCCTCGAGGTAGCGCGGGTCGCGGACGATACGGTAGATCTCCACGATGCCCATGTAGTGGGACGGGCAGATGGCATTGTTCGCGAGCGTGATGGGATCGTTCTTGTAGAGGTCGTAGATGTAGTCCGCCGCTTTGATACCCAGTTTGAGCATATTGTCCTTGCCCGTGACGCGGTGGTGCAGGGAGGCGGCGGTCATGAGGTGGCCCATGTTGTAGGTCTCGAAATCCTCGCGCCGCTGGAACTCGACCCGTTCGTCGCTGCCGCGGCGCTGAGGGATGATCGTCATGGTGTGCAGGTAGCCGTCCTCGCGCTGGGCCTTACCCACGACGTGGATGATGCGGTCCATGAGTTCGTCGAGTTCAGGATCGTCTGTGAGGGCGTAGACTTGGATGACCCCTTCGAACCACTTGAGAAAATCGCCGTCATTGAAAACCGGCCCCTTGTGACTGTCGCCGGAGACCTTGTCGTGGTAGCCGGCGGCGAGGAGAAAGTTCGCCCATGCGTGGCTTTCTTCCTCGCTTTGGAAGATTTCCCACATGTAGGGAACCATGGAGTGCCGGCAGACGTCGAAGCGCTCGGCCCAGAAACCGTCCGTCCAGCGGGTGTCGCGCAGGCCCGGCATGTACATGAGGGCGTAAGGCGACTTTCCGGTATCGACGAGGGAGTGGGCGTGTCCGCAACCGTGGTGGTCGCAGACATGCGCCGCGAGAGTGCCCGGAAGGGCGGCGGTGATCGCGGCCAGCGCCGCGCGGAACAGGTGAGGATGTAGTGCTTTCATCGGTATTACGTGTTGGTTGGTGTTTACGAGAATTAGGCGAGTGTCTGGCGCAGGGCGTGGAGCCATCCGTTGTAGAGGCGTGCGGCTTCAGCTTCGGGGAGCTGGGGTGTGTAGACGCGTTCGTCGCGGGGCAGGGCGGCGATGGCGGCGGGGCCGTCGAGGCGGCCCGCGCCCCACATGCCCGCGAGGACGGCGCCGAGGGCGGAGCCGCCGGGCGCGCCGGCGGCGCGCAGTTCCACGCCGGTGATGTCGGCGGTGAACTGCATGAGGAAGCTGTTGGCGGTGGGGCCGCCGTCGCCGTGCACGGCACGCACGGGTGCTCCGGCGTCTTCGGCCGTGGCGTCGAGGGCGTCGCGCAGCTGGTAGGCGATGGATTCGAGAGCGGCGCGCACGACGTGGCGTCGGTCGCTCTGCGTGCTCAGGCCGGTGAGGGCGGCGCGCGCGTCGGGCTTCCAGTGGGGCAGGCCGAGGCCGGTGAAGGCGGGCACGAGGTAGACTCCGCCGTTGTCGGGCAGGGAGCGGGCGATGCTCTCGGCTTCGGCGACGCCGGGGAGGATGCCGAGCTGGTCGCGCAGCCACACGAGGGTGGAGGCGGAGCTGATGATGATGCCCTCGAAGGCGTAGGTGGGTTTGCCGTCGTGGACCCACGCGAGGGTGGTGAGCACGCCGCGGGCGGAGTCGCGGCGCTGCGGGCCGAGGGTCATGAGGATGGAGGAGCCGGTGCCGAAGGTGACTTTGGCTGCTCCGGGCTCGAAGCAGCGCTGCGCGAGGAGGGAGGCGTGGGAGTCGCCCATGACGCCCTGAATCGGGATGGCGCGTGGCAACAGCCCGCCGAGGTCGGTCTCGCCGAAGGCCGCGGTGCTGCCGCGGATTTCCGGGAGGGCGCGCCGGGGGACTTTCCACATCCCGCAGAGGTCTTCGTCCCAGCCGAGGGTGTCGATGTTGTAGAGGAGGGTGCGGCAGGCGTTGGTGTGGTCGGTGGCGAGGACTTTGCCGCCGGTGAGGGCGTGAATGAGGAAGGTGTCGACGGTGCCGGCCGCGGCGCTGCCGTCGGCGAGGCGCGCGGCGACGGTGGCGTCGTTTTCGACGAGCCACTGGAGCTTGGAGGCGGAGAAGTAGGGGTCGAGGCGCAGGCCGGTGCGCTGCGCGACGAGGTCTCCGTGCCCGGCTTCGATGTGCGCGTCGCAGAGGGGCGAGCCGCGGCGGCACTGCCAGACGACGGCGGGGGCGAGGGGCTCGCCGGTGTCGCGGTCGAAGACGACGACGGTCTCGCGCTGGTTGGTGAGACTCAGGGACCGGATGTCGTCGAGGCTGCCGCGGTGGCGGACGAGGAGGGCTTTGAGCGCGGCGAAGGTGTTGGCGCGGATTTCGGAGGGGTCGTGCTCGACCCAGCCGGGCTGCGGGTAGTGCTGGCGGTGTTCGCGCGATTCGCGGTCGAGCACGCGCCCCGCCGCGTCGAAGAGGAGGGCTTTGGTCGCGGAGGTGCTCTGGTCGATGGCGAGGAAGCGGGGCATCTCAGGCGGTTTGCGCGGCGGAGGACTGCGCGAGGGTGAGGGCGGTCTGCGCGAGGCCTTCCATGGTGAGGCCGTAGTGGCGGAAGATGTCGGCTTGGCTGCCGGTGACGGTGTACTCGTCGGGGATGGCGGCGGCGCGGAAGCGGCAGGGCATGCCCGCGGCGAGGATGAGCGCGGCGCAGGCTTCGCCGAGGCCGCCGTGGACCATGTGTTCTTCGGCGGTGACGACGGCGCGGCATTCGCGCGCGGCGGCGAGGACGGCGTCTTCGTCGAGGGGTTTGATGAAGGGCACGCTGAGGACGCGGCACTGCAGCCCTTCGGTGCGCGCGAGGTGTTCGGCGGCGAGGACGGCGTGGATGACGGTTTCGCCCGTGGCGATGAAGGCGAGGTCGCCGCCGTCGCGCAGCAGGCGCGCTTTGCCGCGCGCGAAGGGCTGCTCCGGGCACGGCAGGCTGAAAAGGGCGGCTTTGCCGAAGCGCAGGTAGAGGGGTGTCTGCGAGCGCGCGGCGAAGCGCACGGCTTCGGCGGCCTCGCGGTTGTCGGCGGGCGCGGCGATGTCGAGGTTGTTGAGCGCGCGCAGGGCGGCGAAGTCGTGGATGGAGTGGTGCGTGGAGCCGAGCGCGCCGTAGCTCACGCCCGCGCTGATGCCGACGAGGCAGACGGGCCGGTCGGAGTAGGCGATGTCGTTTTTGACTTGCTCGAAGGAGCGCGCGGTGAGGAAGCAGGCGGGGGAGACGGCGAAGACGTTCTTCCCGGCGGAGGCAAGGCCCGCGGCGATGCCGACGAGGTTTTGCTCGGCGATGCCGACTTCGACGATCTGGCGCGGCAGGGCTTTGCCGAAGGGGCCGAGTTTGCCCGAGCCGCGCGAGTCGCTCGTCACGGCGAGGAGGTTGCCGTCGGCGCGGGCGAGTTCGAGGAGGGTCTCCGCGAAGATTTCGAGGTTGGCGCGGCCAAGCTCGAGCCCGAGGGCGGCGGCGGTTTCGCGCGCGGCGGCGCTGTGCATGGGCGGGGCGGGGGCGCTCACGCGGGCACCTCCTCCGCGAGGGCGGCGAGCTGCGCGTCGATTTCCGCGATCGCTGCGGCGTATTCTTCGTCATCGGGCACGCCGTGGTGCCATTTGCCGACGTCTTCCATAAAGCTGATGCCGCGGCCCTTGCGCGTCATGGCGATGACGGCGGAGGGCTTGCCCGCCTCGAGGGGCTTTTCGAGCGCTTCGGTGAGGGCGGCGAAGTCGTGGCCGTCGACGCGGCGCACGGCCCAGCCGAAGGCGGCGAACTTTTCGTCGAGGGGCTCGTTGTTCATGACGTCGCGCGTGCGCCCCGTGATCTGCAGGGTGTTGCAGTCGACGATGGCGGTCAGGTTGTCGAGGCGGTAGTGCGCGCCCGACATGGCCGCCTCCCAGTTGGAGCCCTCCGCCAGTTCGCCGTCGCCGAGGAGCGTGAAGACGCGGTAGGGCGCGTCGTCGAGCTTGCCCGCCAGCGCCATGCCCGCGGCGACGGAGAGCCCGTGGCCGAGCGCGCCGGTGTTCTGCTCGACGCCCGGGACTTTGCGCGTGGGGTGTCCGACGAAGTGCGACTGGTAACGGCATAGCGTCTCCAGTTCGGACTCCGGGTAGAACCCGGCGTCGGCGAGGACGACGAAGAGCGCCTCGACGGAGTGCCCCTTGCTCTGCACGTAGCGGTCGCGCAGGGGGTCGCCGAAGTTCTCCGGTGAGACATTGAGGACGCGGTTGTAGAGCACGTTGAGGATGTCCACGCAGGAGAGGCTGCCGCCGGTGTGGCCGGCCCCGGCGTCTTTGATCCACTTGAGCACGCTGCGGCGGTAGCGCAGCGACTTCTCCGCGAGTCCGCGGTCGTTCGGTCGGTTTCGCATCGGTCAGGCGCGGGCGGGCTTGTGGTGGCGGACCTCCCAGCCGAGGTAGACGCTGAAGGCTTCTTCGAGGACCGCGGCGGTGTGCGAGGCGTTCATGACGACGTGGTGCTCGAAGCCCTCGCGGCAGATATAGCGCATGAGCCCCTGCAGGTCCGGCACCTCCGCGACGGCGCGCGTACCGAAGGTCTTCAGCTCGTCGTCGGTGAGGCGGCCCTCGCCGATGTAGGCGCGGATGACCCCGCGCGTGTCGTCGGTGCTCACGCGCCCGAAGGTCAGCGGCCCGCCGGGCGTGCGCCCCTCCAGCGCGCCGTAGGTGTTCTCCTCGCCCACGGAGGTGCCGAGTATCGGCGCGGTCGCGACCTTCGTCTGGTCGAGAAAGGACTTGGCCCAGTTGCCGCAGTGGAAGAGCACGCACTTGTCGGGGTCGTCGCCGTAGTTGTTGTTCCAGTCCACCAGGGCGCTGGGCGTGCCCGAGGCGAGCTGCATGGCATACATCGTGAGCACGCCCGTGACGTCGACCTCGCACGCGCTGGGCAGGAGCTGCTCGCTCATCATGCTCATGCTCGTGCAGACGTTGCAGCCGTGGTTCTGCTGTACGGAGGTCCAGCACTGGATGGCCGTGGCGTCGAGGTGGTTGGCCGCGACAAACCCGTCGAGCACCACCCCGAGGCGCGCCATCTGCGTGAGCTTCGCGGGCGGCACGGCGGCGGTGTTTGCGTAGGCCTTGATTTCGGCGGTCTTCGCGGCGAGGCGCTCCTCCTCCTCCTTGATCTTCCCGGCCTCGCCGAGGATTTCCGAGAGGTCGACGGTCGTCACGCTGATGCCGTTGCGCTCGAGGATCTTCTCGCTGTAGCGCACCGTGTTGAAGGCGCCCGGCCGCGCCCCCACCGCGCCGAGGCGCGCCCCGCGCACCCCGCCGACGACCCGGCACACGGCGAGGAAACGGTCGAGGTCGGCGAGGAAGGACGCGTCGTCCGGGCGCACGACGTGGCGCGTCGTGAGCGAATACGGAATGCCCGCCTGGCGCAGGTTGTTGCACACCGAGATCTTCCCGCAGTAGGCGTCACGGCGGCGGATGACGTCGAGGCGCCCGAGGTCGTCGGGGTAGCCCTGCACAAGCACCGGCACCTTCAGCCCCGAGAGCTTGAGCGTGTCCGCCACGCCCTTCTCGTCGCCGAAATTCGGCAGCACGACGAGCACCCCGTCTATCTCCGCGCGGTGCTCCGCGAACAGCTCCGCGCACTTGCGCGCCTCCCCGTGCGTCTCCACCCCGCCCAGCTTCGAGTCCGCGGGCGAGAGCATGATCGCCCGGATCCCCCGCTCGGCGAAGAGTTTTTCAAAGTCAGCGCGCGCCTCCTCGACAAGCTTGTCCGGAAAAAAATCCCGGTTGCCGAAGATCACGCCCAAGGTAGTAGGGTCTTTTTTCATGAAATAAAAATTGAAATAGAATCGTATGATGGCGCTTTCCGGTTGCGGAAGGCAAACTTTTTCCGCTCCCCGGACGGGAGCGCCCGGGGGAGGGCGGTGGTGGACCGGGGGCGGTGTCTTCAACGGTTTTGTAAGTTGTTGCTGCGGGCTTTTATACCGCATGCATTCGAGGGGAAATGCTCCCGTGCAAATGAGAGACGCCACGTCCCGGATGACGGGAAACGCCCTGCGAGACGGTCCGTGATTACGGCCTCGCGGCGTCGATTTTTGTTGATGAAATTCAAATGAACTTAGAGATTCGCATTCTATCCGTTCAATCCGTTTTGTTCTATTCACGCCCATGAAGACCCGTACGCACCGCCTTTTCGCCTGTCTTGCCGCCGCGCTCTGTCTCGGCGGATCCGCCGCCGCCGCGCCCGCGCCCGCCGAAATCTGGGTGTCGCCCGACGGCTCCGACCTTAACGAAGGCACGCGCGCCGCGCCGATGGCCTCCATCGACCTTGCCCAGCGCAAGGCGCGCGAGATGCGCCGCCTCAAGGACCCCGCCGCGGAGGGCGGCGTGGATGTGATTCTGCGCGGCGGCGTTTATCGCCTCATCCAGCCGCTGCTCGTCCGCCCGGAGGATTCGGGGACGGCGGATTCGCCGACGGTCTTCAAGGCGGCGCCGGGGGAGCGGCCGGTCATCAGCGGGGGAGTGCCGGTGACGGGTTGGGCGCCCTTGCGCGAGACTGTCGCAGGGCTTCCGGAGGCGGCGCGGGGCAACGTGTGGGTGGCGGAGGCCCCGCGGGCCGGCCCGCGGCGGGTGGAGTTCCGCGACCTCTGGGTGGACGGTCGTCGGGCCGACCGCGCGCGCGATGCCTACGGCGAGGAAATGAATGAACTGCTCGTGTGGGACCGCGAAAACCGGGAGGCGTGGATTCCCGCGCCGGCGGGCGATTGGTCGGGCAATCCCGAGCCCATGGAGATGGTCGTGCACCAGATGTGGGCGGTGGCCGTGATGCGCGTAAAGACCTTCGAGGTGCGCGGCGACCGGGCGCGCGTGACCTTTCATGAGCCGGAGAGCCGTCTCCAGTTCGAGAAGCCCTGGCCCTTTGTCTGGATGCGCGGCGAGGGCAACGACTCTCCCTACTACCTGACGAATTCCATCCGCCTCCTCAACCGCCCCGGCGAGTGGTACCAATGCCCGGAGAGCGGCCGCGTCTACTACTGGCCGCGCGACGGCGAGGCCATGGCCTCCGCCGAGGTGACTGCGCCTTATCTGGAGACGGTTGTGCGCGTCGCGGGCACGACGGACCGCCCGGTCTCGCATGTCCATTTTCGCGGGCTGGAGTTTTCCCACACGACATGGATGCGCCCGACCCACTATGGCCATGTGCCGCTGCAGGCCGGCTTTTTCATGTATGACGCCTACAACCTTTCGCCGCGGGGCACGCCCGAAAGCGACACGCTCTGCAATCAGGCGTGGGTCGGACGCAAGCCCGCCGCCGTGACGGTGGAAGGGCTCCACGACTCCAGCTTCGAGCGCTGCTTTTTCACGCACCACGCTTCGGCCGGGCTGGACCTTGTGCGCGCCACCCGCGGCAACCGCGTCGAGGGAAACGTTTTTCGCGACATCGGCGGCAACGGTCTGGTCATCGGCGCTTTCCAGGAGGAGGGTGTGGAGACGCACCTGCCCTACGATCCGGCGGATCCACGGGAGTTGTGTCAGAATGAGCGGATTGCCAACAATCTGTTTGTCGACGTGGCCAATGTCGACTGGGGGTGCGTCGCCGTCATCGCCGGCTTCGTGCGCGGGGTGACCATCGAGCACAATGAAATCCGCGACGTCTCCTACACGGGCATCAGTCTCGGGTGGGGATGGGTCATCGCGGAGAGCGCGATGCGCGACAACCACGTGCGCAACAACCATATCCACCGCTACGGCATGCACATGTACGACACCGCCGGCATCTACACGCTGTCTTCGCAGCCGGACTCGTCGATCACGGGCAACAGCGTGCATTCGATTCTCCGGCCGTCCTACGTGCACGATCCGCACCACTGGTCTTACATCTATCTGGACGAGGGCTCGGACCACTTCCTTGTGGAGGACAACTGGACCGAGGGTGTGAAATT
This sequence comes from Opitutales bacterium, assembly GCA_007134215.1. Classification (GTDB taxonomy): domain Bacteria; phylum Verrucomicrobiota; class Verrucomicrobiia; order Opitutales; family Oceanipulchritudinaceae; genus SLLG01. The sequence continues at coordinate 37,083 of SLLG01000151.1, forward strand.
CTCCACCAACCGAACCGGTGAGAACAACGTCTGGCGGCGCACCGGTCCCCATGCGCCGCGCGAGGTCCGCGAGAACGCCGGGTTGCAGCGCAGGTTCCGCGACTTGCTTGAATCGCTCTGAGGCGCGGGTGTCCGGGGCGCCGGGTTCTGGTGAAATAATTTCCAGATTCATCAGTTCATTTGAAATTCATCTTGCGTTGCCCGGAGGTTTGGTCGAACCTTCAAGGCTTAACCTTGGATTTCGTATTTTATTTCATGAAAATTACCCCGAAAATTAGCTCTGCCAAATCGATTGTTTTCCTGTGGGCCGCCGGATGCATGTTCGCTTCGCCGCTCTTCGGGGGCGATGTTGTGATCAATGAAATCATGGCATCCAACGGTTCCACCATTGCCGACGAAGACGGCGACTACCCGGACTGGGTGGAGTTGTACAACCGCGGGGCAACCCCGGTGGACCTCGCGGGGTGGGGCTTTTCCGACCGCGTGGACAACCCGTTCAAATGGATGATCGGCGAGGCCGTGATCCAACCGCAGGGCCGGCTTCTCGTCTGGGCGTCGGGAAAAGACCGGCCGGGCCCCGACCACCTGCACGCGGGCTTTTCCATCAGCGCCGACGGTGAACCCGTGGTTCTCACGCGGCCCGACGGATCGACAGCCGACATGGTGCCGGCCGTACCCATTCCCCGCGACATTTCTTACGGGCGCATCACCGACGGCGGACTGGAGTTCGGGTACTTCGCGGAACCAACGCCGATGGCCCCGAACGCGGACACCGCCGCCGCCTCTCTTCTCGCTTCGCCGGAATTCTCGCACCGCCGCGGCTTTTACGACGAGGCCTTCGACCTCGAGCTGCGGCACGACGATCCGCAGGCGGCAATTGTCTACACCCTCGACGGGACGAAGCCGACGCCTGCTTCCGGAATTCCCTATACCGTTCCGGTCCGGATCGAGTCCACCTCTGTCGTGCGGGTCGCCGCCTTCCGCGAAGGCGCGCTCTCCGTCGGCAACGACGTCACGGCCAGCTACTTCTTTCTCGACGACATCATTCACCGCACCCGCGAAGCGCCGGAGGGCTATCCAAACACGTGGACATGGGGCAACTTCGATCACATCAGCTACGGTATGAGCGAGGCGGTTATCAACCGCGACGGCTACGCCGGCCGCATGAAAGAGGCGCTCCTCCACATTCCCACCGTATCGCTCGTCATCCCGGTCGAGGATATGTTCGGCGGCAACGGCATCTACGCCAATCCTACACAGCGGGTGGAGGGCGAAGACTACCGGTGGGAGCGGGAGTCCTCGGTGGAGTGGATCGACCCGAACGGCGGACCGGAGTTCAACCTCAACGCCGGACTGCGCATCCAGGGCGCGGGCAGCCGGGGCACGGACAGCACCCCGAAGAAGTCCTTCCGCCTTCTCTTCAAGAGCGACTACGGCCCGAACGAACTGGATTTTCCGGCCATGGCACCGCAGGGCTCGCCGGTGGAGAGCTACAACACGATCATCCTCAAAGCCAAATACAACAATTCGTGGACGCATTGGTGGCAGCGCTACAACGGTCTCTATCTTCTCGACCAGTGGATGAAGGACAGGCAGGCCGCGATGAGCGGCATCGGCTCCCACGGGCGTCACGTCCATCTCTACATCAACGGTTTGTATTGGGGACTTTATATGCTCTCGGAGCGTCCGGACGCCGCGTGGGCCGCCGGTTATCTTGGCGGTGAGCGCGAGGAATACGACGCGCGGAGTTGGCGTGAGGGAATGCGCGACGGCGATGAGGAGCGGTGGAACGCGGACATACAGGGAGTCGTGCAACGCGACCTGACAGACAACGACAACTACCTCGCCTTGCAGGAATTTCTCGATATCGATCACTTCATTGACTACAACCTCACGCAGATGTTCGCCGGCAATACGGACTGGCCGCGCAACAACTGGACGGCCGTGCGCCATCGCGAGGACGGGCGCGTCTACCACATTGTCTGGGACACCGAGAGCGCTTTTGAGGATGTGAACGAGAATGTCGTCCACACGGCGTGGGATTCGCCGCGCCGCATCGGCGATCCGCCGACCTTCTTCGGCCCACTGCGGCACAACGCGGAGTTCCGGCTGCGCTTTGCCGACCGGGTGCGCCTCCACATGTTCAACGGCGGTGCGCTTTCGCCGGAGGTCACCGTTCCGGATCTCGCCCGTGTCGCGGCGGAGGCCCGTCCCGCCGTCTTTGGCGAGGAAGCGCGCTGGGGCTCCTACCGCATCGAGATCCGCGAGCGCCGCACTCCCGTCCACCGCTACGGTGTTGAAACCCATTGGGATCCAACGCTCGACCGTATGCTCAATGATTTCCTGCCGCAGCGCACGGAGATCGTTGTCGAACAACTCCGCGACGCCGGTTTTTATCCTTCCGTGGATGCGCCCGATTTTGCGCAGCACGGCGGCGGCTTCGCACCCGGCTTCAATCTTGTCATCGAAAACCCGAACGGATCGGGAACCATCCACTACACGACGGACGGCTCCGACCCCCGCGAGTTCGGGACGGGCGCTGTCGCGGCTGGTGCGCAGGCCTACAGCGGTGGTGTCGCCCTCAACGAAGCGGTTGTCGTGAAAGCGCGTGTCCTCGACGGCGGCACATGGAGCGCGGTGACGGAGGCGTCGTTCTTTCCCGACCTTGACGGATTCACCTTTCTGCCGGGCGGGACCGCCGACTGGACCGTCGGCGCCAACTGGGACGGCGGTCACTTCCCGAATGGAGCGGGGACGGATGCCGTCATCGCCGCGCCGGCTCCGGACGCCGACCGCAATATCAACATCCGTGAACCGGTAACGGTCGGCAGCATTTCGTTTCAGCAGGGTGCCTCGGTGTCGCGCAACCGCGTGCGCGACCGCGACACCGGCAACACGCTGACCTTCGCCGATCCCGGCGGGAGCGCGCGGATCGAGGTGACGGGCGGGGGCGGCGGATTTGTCGAATTCGATGTGGAGGCGGGCACGTTTCTCGCCAACGATCTTATCCTCGACGTGCGCAACCCGGACGGCGATCCCGATTACGGCGCGCTGCGCCTGCGGCGCGGATGGTCCGGGCCCGGCGGTCTCGTGAAGACAGGTGCGGGCTTCGCCTCCCTCACTGGCGGCGGAAAATCATTCTCCGGATCCATTACTATCACCGAGGGTGCCCTGATGATCACCGAGCCGGCGACGCCGCGCTTTGCGAAGAGCGTCACGGTGGAATCCGGGGGGCAGTTGCGCCTCATCTCGGGCAGCGGCGGCGGAGATACGCGCGTCTACTCTTTCGGCGGGCGGATTTCGATTGACGGTCCGGGGCTCGGTTCCGGTCTTCCGGAAGGCGAAGGAATGGGATTGCTCGGGGCGCTGCGCTACGATCCCGGCGTGAACGACAACCATGCCGTTCTCACCAACGCAGTCGACTTCGCGGGGCCGGCCTCGCTGCACGTCGACGGCACGCGCAACACCCTTGAACTCACCGGAAGCCTCGGCGGTGCCCACGGCTTCAGCAAGAGCGGGGGCGGCACGGTCCTGCTGAGGGGAGAAAACGCCGCCTACACCGCGCCCGTATCCATTTCGCACGGACCGTTGTTGATCCGCGGCTCGATCGGCTCCGCCGTGACTGTCGCCGGCACAGGTGTGTTCGGAGGAACGGGCCGGACGGGAGCGCTGAGCGGCACCGGGCAGGTCGTGGTCGAAGAGGGCGTGCTGCATGCTCCCTCGGCGGACGGGCTCTCGCATACCTTCGTTCTTTCGGAGGCCGTCGGCACCGCGCCGACGGGCGCGCCCCCCTCCGGCAACGGTGTGCTCCGCCTCGATTCCGCGCCGACGAACGTCGGGTTGATCTCGATTTACGTCACGGAGCCTGCCGACGAAGACCATGCGCTGGAATACACGGGCGGTCTCTTCGTACCTGCTTCGGTTGACCTCGCGGCGCTTCTCGGCACGACCCACTCGCGGGTTTACCTGCCGGACGACGGCGGGGACCACGAATTCAACGGCCAGTTGTGGACACGCGCGAACGAAGCGGTCGTTTCCGTGGAGGAAGTCGAATGGTACTTCAGCAGTGGATACGCCTCCGGAAAGACCCTGCGCGTCGAAGTGCCGACCATGGAAACGGACTACACCGCGTGGCGGGACAGCCAGTTTCCCGATCTGGTTGACCGCGCCAACCCGGCGGTCTCCGGACCGTTCGCGTCGCCGCGCGGCGACGGCGTCACCAACCTTGAGCGGTACGCGTACGACATCGGTCTCGACGCCGATCCGTTGCCGCGGATGCCCCGCGTTCTCACGGCAGGCGGTTCGGTCGGGGTGGGCTTCTACCATCCCGCGAGCCGGGTTGATCTGCGCTACCGCGTCCGTGCTTCAGCCGATCTCGTCGACTGGAGCGAGATTCTTTTCGACTCGGCGACCGATCCGTTCCCCCCTGCGGAGGATGGCCGGGTGTCCGTGACCGATCCCGTTTTCACGGCAAATGGACCGGCCCGCTTCTATTACGTGGAGATCCGGTTCCGCGACGGCTTTGCGCCGTGAGGGCGGACCGGCGGTTGCGAATGAAAGTATCCACCTGATTTGATTATGAAAACACATACGCTCCAACCCCTTCGACGCGCTCTCTTTGCGGGAGCACTTGTTCTATCCGGATGGACCCTTCCCGCGGCCGCCGCCGCGGAAGAGAAGGCGCCCATCCGCCCGCACGCGGCCAATACGTGGTATTGGGAATACCACGGCGAGCCGGTCATCCTCGTGGGCGGAAGCCACCGCGACAATCTCTTCCAATGGGAGGGGCAGCCCATGATCGACCACCTCGACCTCCTCGTCTCGGTGGGCGGCAACTACGTGCGCTGCACCTTCTCCGACCGCAATCCGGGCGACATCTATGCCTTCAAGGAGATTGAGGACGGGATCTACGATCTCGACCAGTGGAACGACGCCTACTGGGAGCGGCTCCGCGTTTTCCTGCGCGAGACGCACAATCGCGGCATCATCGTCCAGATCACGCTCTGGGACCCCTTTGACCTCGCGGCGGGCAACTGGTTCCGCAATCCGTGGGGTCCCGACCAGAATATTAACTACGACGATGACGTCATCGCGAGCCGCGACGACTTCTACGACTCCGTGCGTTCGGAGAACACGGTGATGCTCGACTACCAGAAGCGTTTCGTCGACCACATCCTCGAACACACGCTCGCCTACGACCATGTGCTCTACAACATCAACAACGAGAGCCGCAAGGGACCGGTGTGGGAGAATTTCTGGGCGAAGCACATTCTCGCGGCGGGAGAGGCCGCCGGGCGCGAGGTGTATGTCACGAGCATGCACTTCGATCCGTCCAACGCCGTGCGCCATGCCATGACCTACCGCGATATCTACAGCTTTATCGAAATTTCGCAGAACAACCAGGACTCCCGCGGCGGTCGAGGGCAGGCGCACTGGGACAACATCATGTTCTGGCGCAAGAAGGTGGCGAACATGCCCGGCGGTCCCGTGCCCATGAACAACGAGAAGGTTTACGGCGGCGGCATGGGCTACCGTAATTATTCCTCCGGTACGTCGCGCGAGGCGGAGAATCGCTTTTGGCGTAACATCATCGCGGGATGCGCGTCGAGCCGCTTTCACCGCGATGTCGTCGACTGGGGCATCGGCCTGACGGAGCGCGCGCAGATCAACCTCCGGGCGATGAGCCGCTTTCTTGAGAAGGTGGACATGCTGTCGAGCCACCCGCACAACGACCTCATCACCGTGCGCGCGCCGACGCGCGGGCTCATGGAGGCCTACGTCACGGCAAACATCGGAAAGCACTACGCGGTCTACTTTCCCGCCGGCCGCTACGTGGTGGATCTCGATCCGTGGGTGTATGTCGACCAGTTGAAGCTCCGCTGGCTCAGCATTGAAGACGGCGAGTGGTCTGAGCCGGAAATCGTCGACGTCGAGTGGGAGGGCAGCCAGGACGACTGGGGCTTCCGTGGGCGCGTGCGCCTCGAGACCCCGACAAACCGCGCCTTTGTCGCCCTCCTTGAGGTCGTCGAGTAGCTCGTACCCATACCGTAATCCCGAGACTCTTCACGCCCATGGACCAGCCCACTGCGAAACCCTCCGTTCCCACGTTCAAGATCTTCGGCTACGCCACCGGCGACGCCGCGCTCTCCATCTTCCAGAACGGCATCAGCAACTTCGCGATGCTCTACTTCACCCTCGTACTGGGGTTGAGCCCGGTATACGCGGGGATCGCGTTGAGTGTCACACTGGTCTGGGACGCCGTGACCGACCCGGTCATGGGCTACATCACCGACCAGACGCGCTCGCGCTTCGGACGGCGGCACGTCTACATCCTCTCCGGCGGCCTTGTCCTCGGGCTCTGCTTCTTCTGCCTCTGGTACGTGCCGACACTCTTTGTTTCAACCACCGCGATGTTCTGGGTCGTCCTCGGCCTGAGCCTTATGGTGCGCACGGCATCGACCGTATTCGTCGTTCCCTATGTCGCCCTCGGTTTTGAGATTTGCCCGGAGTATGCGGAGCGCTCCAAGCTCCAGGGGATACGCTTCTTCGTCATCATGACGACAAACTTCATTTTCGGGGCGATGGCGTGGACGCTCTTTTTCCGCGACGGCGTCCATCCGGAGACCGGTCGGCGGGTCGACGGGACGACGATTGCAGACAATTATATCACGATGGCCACGGTCCTCTCCATCGCCACCGTCATCGCCATTCTTTTCAGCGTCTACGTCACCCGCGCCTACGCCAAGGACAACCGCAGCACGGAGCTGCCCGGCCGTGGCTTGGGTTACTTCTTCCGGAGCATCACGGCGATCTTCAAAGACCGGCTCGCATGGTTTGTCTTCGCCTTCTTCGGCGTTGTCCAGCTCGGTATGATGCTGACCTCGCAGGTGCAAATGTTCACCTATGTCTTTTTCATGGAACTGACGCACCTTGAGAAGACGTTTGTGCACGGTGCCGGGATGGTCGCCTTCGGGTTCTGTTCGCTCAGCCTCGCCGGGACCGTGAAGCGCTTTGACAAGAAACCGGTGGGGTATTTCGGCATCGGCATGGCGATGCTCGGCGGTGCCCTTCTCTTTGTCATGTTCACGGGGGGCATCATCGATCCGCGCACGGCCTTCTCCCTCGGTCCGGTAAGTGTGCCCGTCGGGGTGATCATCTTCGGATTCGGGCAAGCTCTGTGGTGGGGCGGGTGCGGGATGCTCACCCCGCTCGCGACATCGATGATCGCTGACACTTCCGAACTGAGCCACCGACGCAGCGGTGTGCTCAAGGACGGCAGTTACGCCGCTGCCTTCAGCTTCTTCACCAAGGCGGCCCAGTCCATCGGCCTCGTCATCACCGGCTTCATGATCCGGCTCTCAGGCATCGATCCCGACGCGGAGGAGCAAACGGCGTCCGCTGTGCGCAATATCGCCACGATGACGTTCCTGTGCGGACCGTTTCTGCTCCTTATCGTCATCTACATTCTCCACAAGTATCCCATTGACCGCGAATTCATGGATCGCGTGCGTTCGGGGAAACAAGCACCGTGACAAGTGCCTCCCGACAGCAGGACGACACTACCGTGCGGAATACCGCCGTACGGAAACGTCGGCACGCACGCGTCCGGTAACGCTTCCTTTGCATGAACCCAACAGTGCCTGATCTCCGTCCAATCCATTCGCCATGGCGCTTCCGCTGGCGCGAGTTCCGTGTGCGGTTCATTCCATTGAGCGTGTTTTGCCTTTCGCTGGGGGCGGCGGTTGTGCTCTGGAATCTTGAGTTCTCACAGCGTCAGCACGACGGCGATGGAGCGCCCATGGAGGCTTTTGTTGGGGGCTCGCCACAACCGGTGGGCGATGGCGGGAAGCTGTGTACAACGAAGAATGTTCTACCAGAAACTGTTCTAACAATAACATCGAAAGTGGGAGAAAATCATGAAGACATCCATCTATAATATCCGCCGGGCCGCATGGTGCCTTGCTTTGTTTCCGTTCCTCTCGGCTTTACCCGCGGAGACGCTTGTTTACGAGGGCTTTGACATTCCGCCGGGAACCGGAGCCTTGCATGAGGCGTCCGGTGCGACCAGTTTCGGCTGGGACGGCCCGTGGCATTCCGATCCCGGCTCGTCGGGTGGGAATGTTTCCTTCAATGTAGCCGCGCAGGGGCTTGCCTATGACGGGGCGACCGGCGGATTCGGCGGTGCCATGCAGGTGGCGAACGGGCTGGAGGGTTCAAGCGGCAACTATTACATCGGCAACGTGAACTCGCACTTCCGCAATTTGGACCGTTCGTATTCGGAGGGCGAGTTGTGGTTCGGGTTTCTCGCCAAGCCCTCGGTGAGGATCGAGGGAGGCCCGGGTGGCTTCTTCCAGGTCATGCTCACCTCGCGGTCATTCTTTTACGGCGGGGACGGACGCCACCTTGGCGTTGGTGCCAATGGCTGGGGCGACATCATGTGGATGGTCGGCGGACACCTTGTGCACGGGGAGATTTCCAGCCCCTACAGCATGCTCGCCGGAAATCTGGTTTTCATGGTTGTACGTGTGGATTTCGACAATCAGCAGGTGTCGATGTGGGCGAATCCCGACGCGGCGGTGTCGGATCCGGGTTCTCCAATCTGGACGCTGCCTCTCTTGACGAACGATTTCGGAGAGGGCCTTCTTGAGGTCAGCCGGATCGCGATTTTTGACGCCAGCCACCGTACCAGCGGAAACGTGCGCGATTACTCAGGGACCTTGATCGACCAGATCCGCCTGGGCACGACATATGCGTCGGTCGTTCCCCGTGACGGAGAGGAGGCGATGTGGTACGACTACCCGGTGACGGACAGCTGGGTCGATACGGGCGACTGGATGGACAGGATCAACGTCGCGAACGATCCATGGCTTTACAGTCCGGCTTTGGGGTGGATGGCGCTCGGCGAGATGCACTCCACCGGTGCCTGGGTCTACAAGCCGAGGCAGCAGTAGACAGCGCAAGGAGGCGTGCCTTCCGTCGGACCCTCGCTGCTTCGACTTGTCGCAGGTGCTCTGTCGATCATTGACGTTTTCCTGGCCGAAGACTATCGGTCCATCGCCGTGCCTCCGGCTCTGGGAACGGATGATTCACATTTATGAATAGACCAATGAAGGAAGCCCGATATCATAAAGGCGGAAAAACGGAATTTATGCCTGCGTGTGTCCTCCGGGCTGCCGCCTTGCTTTTGATCTCCGTCTCCGTTGCCACGGCGGCGTCCCCGGAACCGGAGGTTGCCGAAGGTTTCGTGAATACGCTGGGCATGGAAATGCTGCGCATTGAGCCGGGAACCTATGAACGCGGGAGTCCGGACGGTGACGAGGAAGCGTCTTTCAGTGAGATTCCGGTGCACACGGTGCGGATCACGCGACCCTTTCATGTCGCTTCCACGCCGGTGACGAACGCTCAATACGAGAGGTTTGATCCGGATCACCGGGAAAAGCGCGGTGCGTGGGGGATTTCCGAAGACGATGAGGAGGCGGTTGTCTTTGTCAGTTGGGAAGAAGCGGTTGCCTTCACGGAGTGGCTCAGCGCGAAAGAGGGTGAGCCGTATCGCCTCCCGAC
>SLLG01000148.1 GCA_007134215.1 Opitutales bacterium
GGCCCGAGGCCTACCCTGGAATATCGTCGTTGACTCCAGCCTACGCCGAAGGCGTTGCGCACGGCTGTGCTCATCGCAGGCGGGTCCGCACCCGCCCGCACGCCACGAACACCCTCGGCAACCTCTTGATACCAAGCTTGCACTACGCTCATTTGCGTATGGCGATTTCATCTTTAAAGGCGTATAATGCCCTTACGTCGCCGCTTCTTTCCATCGACCCGACGGTCAGATGGGCGGAGATGAAGTCCAATTCCCGCTCCTCCAATGCACCTGCACCCATGCTTGTCCGCCCGCCCGCGGCCCATCACCGGAAACCGGATCCTCGTGTCCGCCGTCCTGTCGCTCCTGCCCTCGCTCCTCACCGCGCAAATCCTGTCCCTCACCCATTACTCGGACCTGATCGACGTCGAGGATGAAGTGACGGTTTTTGCAACGGTTCAGACCCTCGGATTCAATCAACTTTCGCAAGGAACCTACACGGAAGTCGGCAACACAGTCCCGATTGCGGACTTCGCAAGCCTCAACGGGTTCGCCAAATTCGATCCCGCCCTCGGCACGCTAAACGAGGTCCGTTTCACCATCGAGGTTTGGGCCTATGCCGAAGTCGAGATCGAATCATTCGACATTGTCGACCCGTCGGCAGCGTTTTCGCTCGAATGGGATCCCGAGGGCATGGTCTTGCTGCAGACATCAATTATTTATTCTCCCACGGGCGGTTCAGCCGGATATTCGATTACATTCGATACGGGCGGATTCGGAAGTGTTATCGGCGATCTGGATCAAGACCCATCCGACTGGGGAGCCGATGAAGGCGAGTTTTTTTACTCTGCCGTCGATTGGACCGAATACGGAGGCTTTGCCCCAGAAGGAGGAAACACCGCGACAAGCGGTTCCCTCCTCACCTCCGATCCGATCTTTGTGGTGAGCGATTTCGTGGGGGATGGAACCGTCTCCGGCCTCGGGCTCGTGACCTCAGGCGAATTCGATACGTCGAACATTCTCCTCGAAAATCTCTCCGAGGCCTATATCAGTGCCTTTGTAGGCCTTGATCCCGGTACCGTGACCCTCGAATACATTTACACCCCGGTCCCGGAACCCGCCGCCGCCGCTTTTCTCGCGGGTGCGGCGGCGATTGTTTTGCTTATCACGCGGAGTCGGCGTTTGCGCGTGGAGTAAAGCGCGGAAATGATCGGCAATCACATGGAACGGCATTGAATTACGCGCATTTGCGTATGGCGGATTCGACCGCGGTAAAGTATAATGACGGCACATCTTCATCTTCGTTTTCCTACCACCGGCCCGGCGTCTCTGGGGCGGAGATATAGTCCAATTCCCGCTCTTCCAATGCACCTGCGCCCATGCTTGTCCGCCCTCCCGCGGCTCATCACCGGAAACCGGATCCTCGTGTCCGTCCTCTCGCTCCTGCCCTCGCTCCTCACCGCGCAAATCCTGTCCCTCACCCATTACTCGGACCTGATCGAGGTCGAGGATGCAGTGACCTACTCATCCGGCCATGCTTATTTCACGAGTTCGTGGTTTTACGAGGGAGGCTTTGCGGATCCCGTTCCGAAGTTCGATCCGGCTATGGGGATTCTTGAAAAGATCAACATCTCCATTGTTCTGCAGTGGAACGTCTATGCGGAGTTGCAGGTGTGGGAGGTCCTCGACGAAAACGAGCCCCACAGTGCGGGATTCGATACGTCCGGCAACCCGCTCTACTTCGGATTGTACTACACACCGACACCGACACCCGAATCACTCAACTCCTTCTCCGAGGTTGCGGAGAGCGTCGATCTGTTTTTCACCAAGGAAGATTCCTCGGACCTTAGTGAGAGCCAGACCACCGACGTCTTCGCCGATTCCTTAGACGACTTCGTCACTGTCTACGACCCGGCCAACGGAATCGACAATATAAGCCTCGACGACTTTGTCGGTGCCGGGAGTATCGTCGGTCTCCGGCCGGGAATGACATTGCCCTTCTCCGGCATTTTCACGTTGGACAATGTAAGCGAAGCCGAAACATGGGTGGATGCCGCCCTCGACGGCTGGATCGAGGTCGAATACGTTTACCAAATCCCGGAGAGCCGGCACGTCGGCGCCGTGTTCGCCCTCGCCGCGCTCGCGCTGGTGTTTGTGCGCCTGCGCCGCCGCTGAGCATCGGCAGGGTCGCGCAACCCATCCGTGCGCAACGCCTTCGGCGTAGGCTGGAATGAACGACAATATTCCAGGGTAGGCCTGGCGGCCAACCCTTCGCTCTGCTGCGGAATCCCTTCGGGATAGGCGCCGGGCGTGCGGAGCCCGCCCCAAGGGGGCTGCGCAACACAGCGAAGGGTGGGCCGAAGGGCCACCCGGCGATCCCCCGTCCTACACCGAAGGTGTTGCGCCGCCGCCTCGTCGTAGCGCGCCGCTTCAGCGAGCGCCGCGCTTCATTCCTGCAGGCAAAGCCTGCCATGGACTGCCGTTCGACAAGCGCCAAGACCCTCCGCATCCCGTGCCTCGCTGAAGCCTCGGCCTACGCCACGCCGACCGACCGACCGGCGGCCCTTACGCCGCGCGCAGGGCGCGGGCCAGTGCGGCGAGGCTGTCGATGACGGGGGCGCCGGTGGCTTCGAGGCGGGCGCGCCCGTGGTGGCCGTCGGCGAGGAGGACGCAGTCGAGCCCGAGCGCCTGCGCCACCTCGAAATCGTGCACGGTGTCGCCGACGAGGACGCACTCGGCGGGGACGGTGCCGAGCGCGTCTACGAGGTCGCGGCCGCGCTCCAGCTTGCCGGTGGCATGGATGGTGTCGATGCCGTTGAGCGAGGCGAAGTATTGCGCGATGCCGAAGCGCCCGACGGCCAACTCGAGGAGGTCTTGGCGGCTCGCGCTGAGGACGGACATGGCGGTGCCCCGCCCGTGCAGGGTGCGCAGCACGTCCTCCGCCCCGGCGCGCAGGGAGCACTCGCCGAAGCGCTCGTGGTAGCCGGCGATGAAGCGGTGCGAGATCGCGTCGAACTGCTCCGGATCAGTCGGCAGGCCGATACGCTCGTAGTAGCGCACGACGGGGAAGTCGAAGTGCTCGCGATAGCTCTCGAGGGTGACGGCGGGCAGCCCGAGCGGGCCGAGGATGCCGTTGACGACGTCGACACACAGCCATGCATCGTCGAGCAGGGTGCCGTTCCAGTCCCAGAGGATGTGGCGGTGGCGGAGGGCGCCGGGTTCCATGGCTTTCGCTATGCCGGTGCGCGCGCTCAGCGCAGTTCCTGGCCGGTCATGGCGTCGACGATCTTGAAGTTCTCGACGTGGTAGGCTGGATCGGCCCGGAAGCTGAGCTTCACGTGGTAGGTGGCCTCGATGTCGACGAGCACTTCCTCGTCCTCGTGGCGGAGGCGTTCGAGGGCGTGCGGGTGGCAGAAGATGCGCAGCCAGTACGGCTCCTCCTGGTTCTCGATCTGCGGCTTGAGGCGGCGGATGACGCTCGTGAGGCGGCGCTGGATCTCCACGCTCATGGTGCGCGCGCTCTTCACCGTGCCGCGGCCGGTGCAGTAGGGGCAGGTGCTGTAGAGGCCGCTGGAGACCGACTCCTTGTGCCGCTGGCGCGTCATTTGCATGATGCCGAGCTGGGAGATGGGGAGGATGTGGCTCTTGGCTTTGTCGGACTCCATCTCCTGTTTCATGCGGCGGTGGACGGCGTTGCGGTCCTTGCGCTGCTTCATGTCGATGAAGTCGATGATGATGAGCCCGCCGATGTTTCGCAGGCGGATCTGGCGGGCGATCTCGGTAGCCGCCTCGAGGTTCACCTGGAGGATGAAATTGTCCTTCTCGTTCTTGTTCTTGTGCGCGCCGGTGTTGACGTCGACGGCGACGAGGGCCTCGGTCTCCTCGATGACGACCTCGCCCCCGCTGGGCAGGGGCACCTTGCGCTGGAAGGTCTGCTCGATCTGGCGCTCGATGTTGAAGCGCTCGAAGATGGGGATGTTCTCTTTGAAGACGGCGATCTTGCCGCGGCTGCGCTTGGAGACGCGCTCGACGAGGTCCATCATGCGGGTGCCGTCGGCTTCGTCGTCGATGAGCACGCGGTCGACGGTCTCGGTAAGGAAGTCGCGCACCGTGCGCTCGATGATGTCTGGCTCGGTGTAGAGACAGGCGGGCTGCCGGGTCTTGCCGAGGCGCTCTTGGATCTCGCGCCACTGGTTGAGGAGGATGGTGAGGTCGCGCACGAAGTAGGTCCAGCGCTTGCCCTCGCCCGCCGTGCGGATGATCACGCCCATGCCCTCGGGGATGGAGAGCTTGCGCAGGATGTCCTTGAGGCGCTTGCGCTCCTTGTCGTCCTCGATCTTGCGGGAGACGCCGCACTGACCGCCGTGCGGCATGAGCACGAGGAAGCGCCCCGGCAGGGCGATGTTGGTCGTCGTGCGAGGGCCCTTCGTGCCGATGGTGCCCTTGGTCACCTGCAGGACGATCTCCGCGCCGATGGGATAGAGGTTGGGGATGTCCTTGAGGGTGATCTTCTCCTTCTTCTTCTTCTGGTCGTCGCTGCGCGTGTCGCGCACGTATTCCACGGAGCTGTCGGAATCGGCGCCGGGGAGGATGTCCCAGTAGTGCAGAAAGGCGTTCTTGGGCAGACCGATGTCGACGAAGGCCGCCTTCAGGCCCGGCTCGAGGTTCTGGATCTTGCCCTTGAAGATGGCGCCGACGAGGCGGTCGTCGCCCGCGCGCTCGAGATCGAACTTTTCGAGGATGCCGTTGTTGAGGACGGCAACCCGCTTTTCGAGCGGCTCCGAGTTGATGATGATCTCGCGGTAGGGCTCGTTCTCGCGCCGCATGCGGGCGGCGATGCGCTGGATGAGGGGGCGCTTTTTGGCGCGTTCTTCGGCGTCTTGTTCGAGTTTTTCGGGGTCGAGATCCTCAATGGGCCGCTCTTGCGGCGGATGTTTCAGCTCGGCTTCCTGATCGTCCGAAAGCTGCGTTGTAGGAATATTTTCCGATGGATTCATGTTGGTAGGGACCGATGTGTGGTTGATCGGGCTCTCCATTCCGGGATTCGTGCGGCTGTAAACGCGCCCGCGCGCTCAGGCGCGGAAACCGGGGCAAAGGCTGCGCGGCGACACTCATTGAAACTCCCTCCGGTGTCGGTGAACGCTTTGGACAATGCCCTGAAGAATACAGCAGCTCAAAATGAAGGAGCCTCCGTAACTGACAAACGGCAGAGGCAAACCCGTGATGGGTGCGATCCCGATGGTCATGCCGATATTGATGAAGACGTGGACGAGAAATACCATCGTCACGCCTATACACAGAAGCATGCCAAAACGGTCGCGTGCGATTCCGGCAATCCGAACCCCGTTGCCCAGTAGAACCGCGTATAGCCCGATCACGAGCATTCCGCCGAGAAAACCTTTTTCCTCCGCCAGGACGGCGAAGATGAAATCA
>SLLG01000229.1 GCA_007134215.1 Opitutales bacterium
CGCGTCGCCGCACTGCCGCGCCGCCGGGTCCACGCGCACAAGGATGTGCGCGTGCGTCTGCATCGCACAGTAGGTGATCACCTCCACCCCGCTAAAGCGGGCCGCGCGCCGCAGCGCCGCCGCCCACACCTCCCGCTGCACATCCGCCAGCAAGCGCCGCTTGTGCACGATACGCGTGTAGACATGATATACAGCTACTTTATTAGACTTTATTCTGATCTCTCCCATAATATATTCTCTCTCTAAATTTCTCAGAGATAATAAGTTGCTGTTTTTGGGGGAGTCAAGGCTTTTGAAAAACGGTGGACAGCGGGGTGGGGGCGCGTCTTGATGAGCGGCTTTATGTTTTCGCTTTGGAGCAGAGCGGTTCGCCGCGTGGCCGGATGTCTTGCCGGTGCCGCATGCGTGCTGTGCGCGGATGGAGCTTCG
Source organism: Opitutales bacterium (assembly GCA_007134215.1). Classification (GTDB taxonomy): domain Bacteria; phylum Verrucomicrobiota; class Verrucomicrobiia; order Opitutales; family Oceanipulchritudinaceae; genus SLLG01. The sequence goes on from SLLG01000229.1 coordinate 430, forward strand.
CCGGTCTTTTTTGTGTTTGAAGGCACCGTGCATGAAGTGGACGCGTCGTTCGGCGACCGGATGAGCCCGGGCTGGGTGTTCTCCGGTGCCCTTGAGGCCGTGGCGGATCTCTCGGCGCCGCCGCTGACGTTGGAGTACACGTTGGACCGGGACCATCTCCTTGAGTGGGAGGGGGCGCAGCTGGCCGATACCCCTGCGGAGACCGGCGTGGCCGACGGGGCATGGCGGTATGTGCGTGTGCCTGTGCAGCATGTCGACGCCGTGACCGGTGAGGTTCCGCTGGGATGGGTGGAGCTGTGGGTGCCACTGGAGGCGGTGAAGCGCGGTGAGGCGGAGACCGGGTATTTCGTTATCTCGGTGTGGCAGCCGTCCGGCGGGGTTTTCAGCGAGGTTTCCGGAACGCTGTCTAACTTTGCCGTCGGTGACCCTGCGGGGGATTTGGAGGGACGGCTTGGAGTGCTGGAAGCGTGGGTTGTTGAGTTGCGCGGGGAAAATGACGAACTGATGGCGGAGCGCGACCGCCTCCGCGAAGAGGCTGCAGTGCTACGGGAGCGCATCGGCGGGTTGGAGGAAGTGGTGGATTACCTTTTCAGCGAGAAGGAGTTGCTGCGGGATCGCGCGGAACGCGCCGGGCGCGAGGCGGCTCTACGGAGCGATTCCGAATTGGCGGACCTGCGGGAGCGCCTTGCCGGGAAGACGGCTGCCGCCGCCTTGTTGGAGCAGAAGAATGATTTTCTGCGCGGCGAATCCTTTCGCATGGCGGAGAGTCTTGCCTTGTGCGAGGCGGAAAACCTGCGCCTGCGCGACCGCTTGGAGCGGCTTGATCGCGAGAACGTCTCGCTGCGCCGGACGGGTCGGCCGAACGCGCCGGAGTCGGCGCCTTCTCCGCAGTCGTCCGTTTCGGCTGAGATGCAGCAGGAAAGCACGCGCGGGGAGGCGGTCGTTGCCGTCGACAGGCGCGAAACGACGCAACCGGCTCATGAAGTGCGCAGAGAGCCTGCGGTCGCCGGGGATGCACCGTCGGCTCCGCCCCGGAGCAGCCTTCGCCGCGGATCGCGGCGGCGGTGAGAGCGAGGTCCGCCATGGACAAGGCGCTCCGTCATCGAGTGAACGCCGCCCGCGTGGCGGTGAAAAACCAAGTTGCCTTTTTTGCCCGGCAATTCGGCCAGGTGCCGAGCGAGTGGAAGGAAGACGACACGCGCGTGACATTCGCCGACTTCGCCATTTCGGAGCGAATCCTTGCCGAACTGGGCAACGTATTTCCGGACGATGATTTTTGCTCCGAGGAGTCGAATCCTCTCGACGACAGCATGCCGCTGGAAGCCCGTTACGCGTGGGTGCTGGATCCCATCGACGGGACGAACAATTACGCTCTCGGGATCCCCTTTTGCGGGATTTCCCTCGCACTGCTCAAGCTGGGTGAACCGGTCTACGGCCTCATCCACGACTTTGCGCGGGGGCGCTTGATCGAGGGCGGACCGGGGCACGGGCTATTTGACGGAGGGCGCCGCGTCGCGCCGCCGCCGGACCGTCCGTTCGAGCCGAGGACCGGGGTTGTGGGGTTACACTTTCCGCTGCCGGAGGAGCGCTGCGCCGAACTCCGGCCGCTTCTCACTGCCTACCGCGTCCGGAGCCTCGGCAGCGGTGCCCTGAATTTCGCGTATACCGCGCTCGGTTTGCTCGACGGCTGCGCCGACTACAAGGTGAAGGTCTGGGATATCGCGGCGGCCTATGCGCTGGCGGGTGCCGCCGGGCTGGAGTTTCATCCGCTCTCGGGTGCGGTCTTTCCATTGAAGACGTTTCACCAGAAAGCGCCCGCGACACCGTTTGTCGCCGGTTCGGCGGCATTTTGTACCGCCATGCGGGAGTGGGGCGCGATCCGGTGACCGGCTGTGGTCTCGAGACGCCGCGCCGCGGCTCGGACCGCTTTCCGGGGCGCGTGGGGGGCGGTTCGGCCGGTGCGATCCGCCGCCGCGCCGACCGCATTGCCTGAATCAACGACCCGTCCGGCAACCCTCCGGCAATCTCGCATTGTCGATGTTCTCCGGGTCTCCGGGTGTTCGGCGGGCTGCGGTCTTGCCAAGTCCGCCGGATTGGTTTTTGTTCGTCGGTTTTTGCAATTGGCAAAGCGCCAGTGGCGCGAACCACAGCACAGGCACCATGAGTGACGAAGCAAAGGATTCAATGACAGAACAAACCACCGGCAAGAAGACCGAGCCCATCGTGAAGGAGGCGGAACCTGTGGAGCGGCGGGATGCCGACCCTGTCGAAGGCGAAGAGAACACCGCTTCCGGCACGGCGCCCGGAACCGAGGACGACAGCGGACTCCTCAAAAAGCTCGAGGAGGTCACGGCCGAGGCCGACGCCCAGCGCGACCGCTACGTGCGCGCCGTGGCGGAGATGGACAATCTGCGCCGCCGCACCGCGCGCGAGAAGGACGAGGCACGGCGGTTTGCGGTGTCGGGCCTTGTGGAGGAACTGCTCCCGATCATCGACCACTTCAGCCTCGGTCTCGACGCCGCCCGTAAGCACGAGGGCGGCAAGGCGTTCGCCGAGGGATTTGAGATGATTCTCGGGCAATTGCGCGGGGCGCTGGAGCGACACGGCGTGACGGAGATCCATCCGGAGGGAGCAGCCTTTGATCCCAACCTGCACGAATGCGTGTTGCACCAACCGCACGATTCGGTGGAGGAGGGCGCGGTGATTTCCGTCGAGCGGGTGGGCTACAAGCTGCACGACCGTCTACTGCGTCCGGCTTCGGTGGTCGTATCGAGTGGACCGCCGAAGGCGGCGGAAGAATCCGGCGGCGCGTCCGGCGGCAGCAACTGAGGCCATGGCAAAGGAGGATTATTATGCTGTTCTCGGGGTGGAGCGCGATGCCACGCCGGAGCAGATCAAGAAGGCCTACCGGCGCAAGGCGGTGGAGTGCCACCCCGACAAGCATAAGGGCGACAAGGCGATGGAGGAGCGGTTCAAGACGCTCTCCGAGGCCTATGAGGCGTTGAAGGATCCCGATAAGCGGGCTGCCTACGACCGTTACGGCCATGCTGCTTTTGAGGGCGCGGGTGCGGCACGGGGCGGGCGGAGCGGCGGCTTCGGTGGCTTCCATGATCCCTTTGACATCTTCCGCGAGGTCTTCGGAGGCGGCGGGGGCGGCGGCTTTGAGGAGTTTTTCGGCGGCGGCGGCGGTCGGCGTGCCGCGCGTCAGGGCGAGGACCTGCGCTACGATCTGGAGATTTCGCTCGTGGAGGCGTTCCGCGGGGTGGAGAGGGAGATCCGCTACCGTGCGCCTGTAGTCTGCAAAAAGTGCGGGGGGGACGGCGCGGAGCCCGGCTCGTCCATCAAGACTTGCCCGACGTGCGGCGGGGCGGGGCGTGTCGTCACCTCGCGCGGTTTTTTCCAAGTACAGCAGACCTGCCCGACGTGCGGCGGGGCGGGGCGCATGCCGGAGCGCGCATGCTCCGCCTGCGGCGGCGAGGGCCGTGTGGTGGAGCACCGCGAGGTGAAGGTGCGCATTCCCGCCGGCATCGACACTGGGCAGAAGCTTCGCTCGGCGGGCAACGGCGCGGCCGGACCGCAGGGAGCGCCGCCGGGCGATCTGATTATCGTTGTGCATGTGCGCGCGCACGAACTCTTCGAGCGGGAGGGCGACAACTTGTATTGCGATCTTCCGATCAAATTTACACTCGCGGCCCTCGGCGGCTCGATCGACGTACCCACGCTCTCCAACGAATCCGGTCTGGTGACGCTCAAAATTCCGGCGGGCACGCAGGACGGCACCGTCTTCAAGCTGCGCGGACGCGGGATGCCGCACCTGCGCGGCGGCGGCAGCGGCGATCAGTTTGTGCGCGTGCACATTGAGGTGCCGCGCAAGCTCTCGTCCGAGCAGCGCAGGCACCTCGAGGCCTTCGCCGTGGCCTCGGGGGATGCCGATTCCGGGGAGAGCAAAGGCTTCTGGGAAAAAGCGAAGCGCATCTTCGAGTAGCGGCTTGCCAGCAGGAGCGGCTTTGTGGAACGCTCCCGTCTTATGAAATTTGCCATTCTTGGATCGGGCCGCGGCTCCAACGCCGAAGCCATTCTGCGCGCATGGCGCGCGGGCGGCCTCGGTCCCGCCGCGCCGGTGGCGCTTTTTTCGGACAATGCCGACGCCCCCATCCTACGGTTGGGGGAGAGTTTCGGTGTTCCGTCCGCGCTCATTGATCCCGGGCCCTTCCGCACCAAGCTCGACCCGGCCGCGGAGGAGCGGTTTGCCACCGCCGTGCGTTCCGCCGGGGCCGACTGGGTGGTGCTGGCCGGGTTCATGCGTGTGCTCAAGCGCGGCTTCCTCGAAGCCTTTCCCGACCGTATCATCAATCTACACCCGAGCCTTCTGCCGGCTTTCAAGGGTTTGCACGCCATCCGGCAGGCGTGGGACGCCGGGGTGCGGGTGACGGGCTGCACGGTGCACCTGGTGTCGCGCGAGGTCGACGGCGGGGCCATCCTCGACCAAGCGGCGGTGCGCGTGGAGGACAACGACTCACTGGAATCGTTGGAGGTCAAAGTGCATGCGGCGGAACATGCCCTGCTGCCGTCCGTCATCGGCCGCCTCGCGGAGGGCCGCCTGCGCCCTCTCGAACGGAGGACGGCGCGGTGATCGAGGTGAGGATAGCCGTGGACGCAGCCGAAGCGGAGGCGCTTGAAGCGTATTTTTGCGAGGACTACCAGGAGCACTGGATGCTTTACGAGGACGAGAAACTCGTGGAGCACGAGTTGCGCGGCTTCTTCGAAACCCGCGATGCGGCGCAGAGCGCTTTCGGGGCCTTGGGCGTGGCGTTTCCCGCGCTGCGCGGCCGGGAGTGGAAAGCGGAGCGCCTTATGGCCGAGACCGACTGGAAGGAGGCGTATAAGCTGCACTTTCGTCCGTGGTCGGATCGCGGGCTGCACTGGGTGCCG
>SLLG01000303.1 GCA_007134215.1 Opitutales bacterium
AGCTCATGCCGCAGCCCTCGGTCGACAACGCGCAGGTGAAGATCTTCAAGTTCATGCCGTTTGTCTTCTTCCCCTTCACCTACATCTTCTCCAGCGGCCTCGTCCTCTACTGGACCACCTCGAACTGCTTCTCCATCTTTCAGCAGATCATGACCAACCGGAAGCGCGACGAGGAAGACGTCGCCATCGAGGAAGAGATCAAAGAAAAGCAGGAAAAGAAGTCCGTCCCCTCCGGCCCGCTCCTCAAGAAGAAGAAAAAGAAGAAGCCCGGCAACGACCCGCGCAACCGGCTGCGGTGAACCTGCGCAACACCTTCGGTGTAAAACCGGTGCCGCCGGGTTTCCAGGGTAGGCCTCATGCTTCGGCCAACCCTTCGCTGTGATCCGCAGCCCCCTTGGGGCAGGCCCGGCGGGGCCCGCCTGAGCAGCGGTCGGTGGCGTAGCTAGGGTGCTTCAGCCCCCAGTCGCAGCGACCGGGCGCTTCCGGCGATCGAGCGCGTGCGGCGTCGCTGTGCGTTGCGGATGTGCACGGGCTATTATCCGTTGCGATGTCGGGCGATAAATCTGCCCGACTACCGGGGAACCTTATCGTTGATTCCAGCCCACGCCGAAGGCGTTGCGCACGGCTCCGGCGGACAATGGGCACGCACGGCGAGGTCCACGCTATCGCCCGCCCGCGGCGGCCAATTCGGCGCGGACCCGCTCGAGGCCGGCCTTGGCGTTACGGCGGTTGGGGGTTCGTTCAAGCGATGCCTCGTATGCCGCCCGCGCCTCTTCTGCACGCCCCTCCTTGAGGAGTAATTCCGCATAGAGTTCGCGGACAGGCAGCACCTCCCCGGGCGTGGTGGGATGCTTGTCCATGGAGTCTTCGAGATCGGCCGCCTCGCGCATGAGCGCAAGCGCGTCGCCGGTCTCACCGCGCTCGTAGAGGATCGACGCCTCGACGGCTTTGCCGAGGGCTTCAGTCATGTAGGCCCAGTAAGCGTCGTCGGCATCGCGCAGGGCCCGGACCCGTTCCATGATCCGGTCCCGCTCGACCCCGGCTTGGTCGAGGTCACCGCTCCGGGCGGCACCGATCCCCCGGGCGTAATAAAAGAGGGCTTCCGCCGGTGGAAACGCCTTCCATTCGATAACATCCGGCTTCCCCGGTTCGAGGACGGCGGCCTCCTCCCACAGGCCCTGTTCGAGGTAGTAGCGGACCTGGGAGGCGGCGGTGTTGTAGGCAGCGAAGGCGGCGTCCCAGAGTTCATCGACCTCCCGCACTTTCCGCAGCGTGTCCCGCGCCTTCTTTTCCTCACCCATTTGGAGGTAGGCGTACATCATGTAATCGAGCGCATGAACATAGTGGGCGGTGGCATGGAAATCCTCATCCATCTCCCGGAGGGCCGCCTCGGCGGAGCGCTCGTTCCACTCCGCCGTCTCGTCCCAGTACCCCAGGCGCACGAAGATGTGGCTCGGCATGTGCAGGGCGTGGACCGTGTCGGGAGCGAGTTTATCGTATTCGCGGGCCGTCTCCAGCGCCCTTTCCGCCAGTTTCGGGCTGTCGTAGGCGTGGATGAGGTAGTGGAACAATCCGGGATGTTCCGGGTGATCCTCAAGGTAGGCCTCGAGGATGGCGCCCGCCTGCTTTTCGCGGGTGAAGTCGCGCTCCTTGTGCGGGGAGAACTGCGTCATCGCGTAACAGACTTCGGCCAAGGCATAAAAGGCCGCGGCGTCGACGTCCTCCGCCCAAGCATCGTGAATCTTGCGCTGGGCCTCCATCCATGCACTGACGCGGGCTTCGTGATCCCGCGCACGGCTGCGCCGGGGCGGGTCGGGATCGGTGAAAAACGCCTCCACTGCGGTGATATAGGCTTCCTCGCGCTCCGTCGGCGCCCCGATTTCACGCGCCTTGGCCACGGCGGCCGTTCCGCGCGCCAAGCCGTCTTCACTTGTCGGGTGCCAGAGGGGCTGGAAGCTCGTCATGGCAATGCCCCAATGTGCCATGGCGCAGTCCGGATCGGCCTCGGCGGCCGCCTCGAAGTACGGCCGCGCCTGCTCGTACATCATGTGGTGCAGGTGGCCGAGTCCCGTCTGGAGGGCCTTCCGCGCCGCTTCGTTGCACGAAACCTCGAACTCCACGACCCCGTGGCGGTGCCTCCGTTCGGCATGGGCGTCGGGGTGGCAAAAGCAGGAAGCGACGGGATCGACATCGGCGCGCTCCCACGCCGCCGCCAGTTTCGGCGCGATCTCCGCGGCCTCTCCGGCATTGCCCTGCGCGCCGAGTGATTGTTGCAAGCCAAGCAGCGCCCATCCGTTCTTCGGATTACGTTCGAGATCCCTCCGGTAGACCCCCTCCGCTTCCTCCGTTTTACCCTCGGCAAGAAGGAGTGCGCCGAGGGCGTGCCGCACCGGGTGCATCCATGCAGGCGGCTCGGCATAGCGGAGAGCGTCCTCGCGTTGCGCCCCTTCCCGCAGCGCCTCAAAGGCGTCGTCCGGACGCCCGTCGTGGTAGGCCAGCTCGCCCGCCGCCATCAGGCGTGCGATTTGCACAACCTCCCGCGCGTTGTTGAAACTGATCTCCCAGTTGTCGGGAATTTTCTCCGCTTCCTGTTCGAGACGGCGAAGCTCGTCGCGCGCCTCGGAGAGCCGCCCGAGGTTGGCCAGAGCAAGCGTACGCGCATAATGCCAATGGGTGCGGCTCACGTGGCGGAAGTCCTCCGGCTCCGGCTCGCGGAGAATCATCTCCCACTCGCCGAAACGCACGAGGACATGGTAGGTGACCGGCATAAATCCGTCGGCCACGAACGCCATGTCCCGCAGCAGGGGCGCGGGCATGTCGCGCTCCACGCCGCGGGCGGCTTCGAGCGCCTTGTCGAAGCGCCCTTCCATCATCGCCGACCACGCGAGGAAGTGCAGATTGTGAAGGTGGTAGATGATGTAGAAGCCCGGCGGCGGCGCGGCCTCGAAATAGCCGCGGTCGACCGCGATGGCGTCTTCGTTCGCGTCCGAGGCCTTCGCCCAGTTGCCGAGCCGCGCGTAGATGTGCGCGGGCATGTGGACAAGGTGGCCCGAGCCGGGCACGAGGTCCGGCAGCCGCTTCGCCGCCTCCAAGGCACGCTCCGGCTCCGGCGAGGCCTCCACGGCGTGGATGTGAAAATGGTTCGCGCCCGGATGCCGTTCGTTGAGTTCCATGACGCGCTCCAGCGTGGCGACAATTTCAAGCGTGCGTCCCTTCGGCTCGCCGTCGGGCGTCCACAAGTCCCACGGCTGGAGGTTCATGAGAGACTCGGCATAAATCGCGCCGACGTCGGGATCGGCGGGGAACGCCGCCCAAACCGCCTCCATGGCATCGGCGAACGCCGCGTCGAGGTGGGACCGGTCGTCCGGAGCGGGCAGGGCGTAGCGCGCCTCCAGCGCGGCGATGAGCGCCTGCTCCACCGGTGGCGCGCCTGCGGCGGCGTCCACCGCCGCCCTTGCCGCCTCGACCGCTTGCCGCGTTTGTTCAGCGGTCATTACCGGGTTGTTGATGTGCGGCCCGAGCGCGTAGGCAACGCCCCACTGCGCCATGGCAAAGCCGGGATCGAGGGCGAGTGCCTGCCGGAAAGAACGTATGGCTTCGTCGTGGTTGAACCCGTAAAGCAGCTCCAGCCCCTGGTGGAACCATTGCTCTGCTTCCGGGGATTCGGTCGCCACCGGTCGCTCGTAATTGCCGAATCCATCGAGGAGTCGCGGAGCCGGGTCGGCAGGGATAGAGGCGCTGCCGTGCGAGACAAGCAAGGTGCAGGACAGGCCGAGGAGCGCGCATGAACAAAGCGTACGCGCGAATGCAGTGACAATCGTCGGATTCATTGAGACCTCCTTTAATTTGACGTAGGAATGCGAATGTGAGAGACGCCCGCTTCTATCCGGACCGCCCGGAGGCGTCAAGGGAAAATCCGGTTCCCGTGCGGACCCAGCGACAGATGCAAATCATCCGGATGCATCCCGCGGGCCGGTGCGCGACAATAACACTCCCATATGGAATTTCTTTCTTGGGCCGGGAACGCGCGCCTTTGCGGAACACTTGCCCGTCGGGGCCGGCGCCGCGGTGTGCGGAGGCGGACTTTTTCCGTTGCGCTGGAAAAGGGAAGGCACCACGTTTATCCTCCGAAGATCAACGTAACCCAAAAGGGAGGCAACAATTTGGACATTAAAGACATCAAGCAGATCGTCGATCTGATGAAACGCTCCGATCTCACCGAGTTTGAGATCGAGGAAGAGGGGCTGAAGCTCCGCATTTGCCGCAGCGGGCGTGTTGTAGTGGGGAACCACACGCCGGCCCCGGCCCCGGTTCCCGCCCCAGTGGCGGCGGCGGCCCCGGCCGAGGTGCCCGGCAAAGTCATCAAGTCGCCGATGGTAGGCACGTTTTACTCCGCGCCCTCGCCGGAGAGTCCCCCGTTTGTGAAGGCGGGCGACGACGTCACGGAGGACAGCACGGTCTGCATCATCGAGGCCATGAAGGTGATGAACGAGATCAAGGCGGAGATCTCCGGAAAAATCGCCGAGGTCCTCGTCAAAAACGGCCAGAGCGTGGAGTTCGGCCAACCGCTCTTCCGCGTGAAGCCCTGAGCGCCTCGACCCCGGCTTCCTCCAACGAGAGACCACGGCAGCGCCCGTCCCATGCTAAAGAAAATCCTCATCGCCAACCGCGGCGAAATCGCCCTGCGCATCATCCGCGCCTGCCGCGAACTCGGCATCGAAACCGTCGCCGTGTATTCGGAGGCGGACGAACAATCCCTCCACGTGCAATTGGCCGATGGCGCCATCTGCATCGGCCCTGCACCCGCGTCGGAAAGCTACCTGCGGGCCGAGCGCATCATCGCGGCAGCGGAGATCGCCGATGTCGACGGCATCCACCCCGGCTACGGGTTCCTCGCCGAGGATCCCGATTTTGCGGAGCAGTGCGAAGAGTGCCGCATCAAGTTTATCGGCCCGAAGTCGGGCAGTATCCGCATGATGGGTGACAAGGCGGTCGCGCGGGAGACGGTGCGCGCCGTCGGCGTGCCCACCGTGCCGGGCAGTCCCGGCGTCCTCGCGGATCCCAACGAAGCGCTCAAGGTCGCCGAGTCCATCGGCTTTCCCGTCATCATCAAGGCGGTCGCGGGCGGCGGAGGCCGGGGCATGCGGCTCGCCCACAACTCCATGTCCTTCCACCGCGAGTTCGCGGCGGCAAGCAACGAGGCCGCCAAAGCTTTCGGCAACGGCGCGGTGTATGTCGAAAAATACATCGAGGAGCCGCGCCACATCGAGATCCAGGTGCTCTGCGACGAGCACGGCAACCGCGTCCACCTCTGCGAGCGCGACTGCTCGGTGCAGCGGCGCCACCAGAAGGTTATCGAAGAAGCGCCCTCCCCCTTTGTCACACCCGAACTGCGGCAGGCCATGGGCGAGGCGGCCCTCAAGGCGGCGGCGGCGTGCGACTACTGGAACGCGGGCACGGTGGAATTCCTCGTCGATAAAGACCGCAATTTCTACTTCATTGAGATGAATACCCGCGTGCAGGTGGAGCACCCCGTCACGGAGGAGATCACCGGCATCGACATCATCAAGGAGCAGATGCGCATCGCGGCGGGCGAACCGCTCGGGTTCAAACAGGAGGACGTGAAGATCATGCGCCACGCCGTGGAGGTGCGGGTGTGCGCCGAGGACCCCGCGCGCAACTTCGCCCCCTGCCCCGGCGAAATCACGCTCTACTACCCGCCGGGCGGTCACGGCGTGCGGCTCGACAGCCACGTCTACGGCGGCTACATTGTGCCGCCCTACTACGACAGCATGATCGCCAAGGTCATCACCTTCGGGCGCACCCGCGAGCTGGCCCTCGACCGCATGCACCGCGCCCTGAGCGAATACCTCATCCGCGGTATCCGCACCAACATTTCCTTCGCGCGGGCCATCGTGCGCGATCCGGTCTTCGCCGAGGGCCTGGCCACAACCAAGTTTGTCGAAGAGTTTCTCGCCCGCACCCCGCGGGATCTTCTCGCACGCACCAACGAAGAGCTGGACCAAAACTCGGAAAGGTCCTAAAACACCATCCCATCATGCAAAATGACGATCCCATCGAGGGCCACGACAGCCCCGTCGACATCCAGGAAGCCTCCGACCTCGGAGCCATCCAGATCAACAACGAGGTCGTCGCCACCATTGTCTCCATCGCGGCAAGGGAAGTCGCCGGCGTCGTATGCCTCGCGGGCGGCGGTTTCCGCAAGGACATCGCCGGTCTCTTCGGCGGCAAGCGCGACGGAGGCGCGGGCGTGAGCATCACCGAGGACGAGGACAGCCGCTACGTCATTGGCGTGAAGGTCATCCTTCAGTTCGGGACGCAGCTCGCCAAAGTCGCGCAGGACGTGCAAATCGCCGTGCGCGACCAAGTCGAAAACATGACCAACAAAGAAGTCTCGCGCGTCGACGTGATCGTGGACGGCGTGCGGCATCCCGAGTCGGAAGAGGACGACCTGATTACCGAATAAGGCTCCCGCCCGGTCCACTGCCATGGAAGACGCCGTCCAGTCCGTTGAGTGCCTCCTCGCCCCGCCGGGTCTCTTTTGGCTTGCGGGCGTCATTCTGCTGGCCGCCGTCGTCCTCGCCGCGGTTCTCCGCTACCGGGCAAACCGGCGCGGCATCGTTCCCTTCGAATCGGAGGACGGCCGCATCGAAATCAGCCGCGGCACGGTCCGCAGCCTCATCGAAAAGACCGTCGAGCAGATGGACGGCATCGAAGAGGCACGCTGCAAATTGAAACAGAGGCGGGAGCTTGCCGTCCACCTCTCTGTAACGGCCCGCGCGCCCGTCCGCCTCCAGGAGCTGGACGCCGGAATCAAACGGCGCGTCCGCGGCGCCTTGAAAACGCAAATCGGGCTCGAGGAGATCGACTCCATCAACATCCGAGTCACGGAAGTCCTCGGCGACGTCGGCCCGGTGGAGGACGACGGCGGCGAAAACGAACCTCCGGACAGTCCGTCGACACGGTCGTAGTGCGTCAGCCTTGCGCAACACCTTCAGCGTAGGCGCGACCGGAGCCACGGCTGCGCAAACGCATGCAGGCGGGACGCCTGCGGTCCCGCGAGGAGGAAAATGCGCCTCAAATGGCTGCCCGATCAGGATTCGAACCTGAACAAACAGAGCCAGAATCTGTCGTGCTGCCGTTACACTATCGGGCAATCAAAGACAGGAGTATGAGACCGGAGATTTTCTTCCCGGCAAGCTCAAAAGCGTAGGGAGGCGTTCTCGAAGCCGCACTTGGGGCAGCGCGCGACCTCTGTCTCCGAACGGTTGGCATAGAGCGCGCCGCAGCGCACGCAGTGGTGGGCGCGGAGGCTGCGCTGCCGGTCGTAGTAGCTCTTGTCGCGCAGGTCGTAAAAGAACCATAGACCGACCACGATAAGGAGGCCGGCGACAAGGAAGAAGACGACAAACGCCTCGAAGCTGACGCCAATCATCGGCCGGTTCCTCAGGTTTCCGACGCGCCGCGCAGCGCGGTCTCGCGTTCGAGCAGCGTCGGATGCGAGTAATAGAAGCGGCTGTAAACGGGCGCCGGGGTGAGGTTGCTGAGGTTTTTCTCGCTGAGCTTGCGCAAGGCACCGATGAGCGGGGCGGGGTCTTTCTCCATCGCGTCGCGGGCGAAGGCGTCGGCCTCGTACTCGTGTTTGCGCGAAAGGATATTGGACAATGGCGAGAACCAGAAGGTCACGAGCCCACTGAGGAGGCTGAACAAGAGCAGCGCGGGGGCGACGCGCCCGGCCTCGTAGGCGAAGCCGAAAGCTTCGACGAACCACGGGCTGGCGGCAAGCCAGCCGATCGCGGCGAAGGCCAGGAAGAGCCCGCCCGCCGCGACGAGCAGGATGCGCGGGATGTGCCCCAGCTTGTAGTGACCGATCTCATGGGCGAGGACGGCTTCGAGCTGGCGCTCGTCGAGCTGCTCCATGAGCGTGTCGAAGAGGACGATACGGCGGAAGCGTCCGAAGCCTGTGAAAAACGCGTTGGAGTGCGCCGAGCGCTTGCTGCCGTCCATGACGAGGATGGTGCGCGCCTTGAAGCCGGTGCGCGCCGCCAGCGCAAAGAGGCGGTCCTTCAGCTCGCCCGACTTCAATTCCTCGAACTTGTTGAAGAGCGGCATGATCACCGTCGGGTAGACCACGACCATCACCAGCTGGAAGACAAAAACCACGACAAAGGCCCACAGCCACCACAGCGGCGAAAGACCGACGAGCCAGAGGATGAGCGCAAGCAGCGGAATGCCGAGGACGGCGCCGATGATCAGGCCTTTGATTTTGTCGGTGAGCCACAGCCCGAGGGTGCTGCGGTTGAAGCCAAACCGCTCCTCCAGCTTGAACTGCTCGTAGTATTCGAGCGGAATCCCCGGCAGGCTCAGGACGATGCCGATGGCAAAGAGCGTGAGCGCGTCGGCCCACACCCCGCTGCCCCACACGCCCTCGAACACGCCCCAGATCCACGGCAGAAACCCGCTCAGGATGACGGCGGCGAGAACCGCCGCGTTGAAGGCGATCTCCCACATACCGAAGCGGCCCTTTGCCAGCGTGTAGGCCACCGATTTGTCGTAGGTCGCCTCGTCGATGAACTCACGGAACGGCGCGGGCACCTCCCCCGCCGCCGCGAGGACGGACCGCCGGTTTTCCAGCTCAAGCCACAACTGCGCGGCGAGCTTCGCCACGAGCAAGACCACAAAAATAACAAGAAGAATATTCATCTGCGCAATCCTCTACGGCATCCGCACGGCGTCCGGGGGTCAAGGTCCAATGGCGCTCCGACTGACCGGAGGGATGTGATCACGAAAGTTGTCAACAACACGCGGATGCGGCCTGGTCCCTATATTCAAATGAGGGTCTTCCCGACCCCCCGCCGCCCTCAAGCGACGCCGCACACGCACGCCATTCCTGAACCGCCCGCTCCGCTGCCAACCGGGCGCTTCCCCATTCGCTCTTCGAGCTTCCGCGCGACACGGAAGCAGCCCGGCGTCGACTCAAGCTACCGGTAACCGGCGTAACGAGGACCATTCCCGTCGGTCACCCCATGACAAACTTCGTGATGACACCCCGCCTATCCGTCATACCCGCGCTCCGGCGGCCGACGGAGTTCAGCCGTTCTTTCCTTTTGTGTAGGGCCGCACCTCGCGGAAGGTGGCCTGCAACTCGTTCTCGAGGAAATCGCGGATGTCGGCGGGCACCTTGTCGACGGCGGCTTCAAGGGCAAGGACTTCGCGCCGCACGTTGGAGGGGCCGAGGTCTTTCTTCGCCAGTTCCGCGAGGTTGACGGATTCGATCCAGTCGCCCGCTTTGTCGTCCGGCAAGGCGCTTTCATCCATCGCCGCGTAGCGTTCGTCGTCTTCGGAGGAATCCGGCGGCGCTGCAACCGGAGCGCTCTTGGCCACGGCGGAGGGCGACAGGGAGTCGCCGACGGGTTTTGTTTCCGGTTCCAGCGTCCGCGCCCCCGTCGCAGGGGAAGCCTCCCGAACGGCCGAGCCCGGTACGCCCGTCGGCTTCGCCGATGCGGACGCCGCCGGTCGCGCCGGTTCGTTCAGCTCACGTTTTTTTTTTCGGGGGCGCCCCCCGCGATTTTGGAGATCTCGCGGATGACGCTGTCGATGGCGCGCGCGCGGCTCGCCTCGACGGCTTTGAGGAGGGCGAGTTCGAAGTTCACCTTCTCGGAGAGGCCGCGCTGCACAGCTGTTTCGCTCTCGTGCAGCGCGTCGAGCATGCGCATGAGCGATTCGACGGAGAGCGGCTCACCGAGGCGGGCGCTGGTGCCTTTGTTCGCCACGGCGTCGAGGAGGGCCGCGCGGACCACGTCCTCGATGTCGAGGAGGGCGCGGTAGAGGTCGAGCCCCTCGCTCACAAGAGAATCGACCCCCGCGAGGATCCCCGGGTAATCGGCCGCCGCGATGGCTTTGGCGAGGCCCTGCACCGTCGCGGGCGAGGCGAGGCCGTAGACATCGAGCACGTCCTTGCCCGTGATGGACTCGCCGCAGAAGGAGATCATCTGGTCGAGGATGCTCTGCGCGTCGCGCATCCCGCCGTTCGCGAGGCGGGCGACGGCGACGAGGGCCTCCCTCTCCGCCTTGATGCCCTCCGCCTCCGCGATGGCCGCAAGCCGTTCGACGATGACCTCGTCGAGGATGGGACGGAACTCGAAGCGCTGGCAGCGCGAGACAATGGTCGGCAGGACCTTCTGTGCCTCGGTCGTGGCAAAAAAGAACTTCACGTGCGGCGGCGGCTCTTCAAGCGTCTTGAGGAGCGCGTTGAAGGCCTGCGCCGTGAGCATGTGCACCTCGTCGATGATGTAGATCTTGAAGGTGCATTGCGCGGGCGAATACTGGCAGGACTCGCGCAGGTCGCGCACTTGATCCACGGAGTTGTTCGAGGCCCCGTCGATCTCGATGACGTCGAGGCAATTGCCCTGCATAATCGCCTGGCTGGTCGCCGAATCGTGCGGCGGATCAACCCGCGGCCCGCCCTCCGCGTTGAGCGCCTTGGCAAAGACGCGCGCCGTCGAGGTCTTGCCTGTGCCGCGCGGCCCGACAAAGAGGTAGGCATGCGCGATGCGACCCGCCTGGATCGCGTTTTTGAGGGTGCGCACGATGTGGTCCTGCCCGACGAGGTCGTCGAAACCTTTCGGCCGCCACCGCCGTGCGATCACTTGGTATCCACCGGATTCCGCCATGTTGCCCCGACCTTGCGCGACTTTTCCGGGCGCATCAACCCTTTGGGCGCGCCGGCACGGATTTTCATCCGCGGCGGAGGCTCACGCAGGAACCACCGGGACGAGAATATCGAGTTCACTGTCCGCCGCAGCTCCGGTATTTCCCGCCAGGCGCCGTAGGAACAGGCCTGCGACACCGCGTCGATCTCGTGCGCCCGCCTCAGCAGTTCTTCCCAGAGGCCGGGAATCACCTCCATATTGTTCGCCCCCTCATTACCCGGTGCGATGAAACGGACGGCAAGACCGGCGAGTCGGAGTTCCGGTAGTTCGATGATGTTTGGTGGCTGCGTGTGCTTTCTCTTTTGTGTGGGTTGAAGTGAATGCGGGTCGACGGGATCCCGGCGGCGCGCGCCACCTCCCGCATGTCCGGGGGCACCCGAAGGCTCTCCTCAAGTCGTTCCAGAGCGCGGGCAACGTGACTCGAGAGCGAATCCATGAACCGAATGTATCACATCCGCTCCCCCGCAAACTTGATATTTCGTGCGAAATCAATGCTCCCCGAGCGCGGCGCGCAGGCGGCTGCGTTCCGGATCATCGAGGAGCCGCTCGCCCGCCGAGGCGTTCAGTTCGGCTTGGGCGGGTGACTTCGCGCCGGGAATGGCGACCGGTTGCGACGGATGCGAGATCGTGTAGCGGAGCGCGGCCCGGATCATGTCCGCGCCGGGTTCGACGACTTCTTTGAGCCGGTCGACGGCCTCGAGACGCTCACGCAGCTGCTTCTCCTTGGCGGAATCCTTGTGCCAATTGGCGCGCACCGAGTCCTCAAACCGAGTCTGCGCCGAATACCGCCCCGAAAGCAGACCCATGGCGAGCGGACCGCGCACCATCACGGCGATTCCGTGCTCCTCGCAATACGGGAGGAACTCCGCTTCCGGCGCGCGGTTGAGGAGCGAATAATTCACCTGCACGACGGAGCAACCGCCGTCCGCGTTGAAGCGCCGCAGCACGTCGAGACTGTCCGTGGAAATCCCGTAGCTGAGGATGTGCCCCGTGCGTTTGAGGTCCTCGAAGGCTTCGAGGTAGGCGGAAGGATCTTCGATGTTTCCCTCGTGGCAGAGGAGCGTGTCGATCCAGTCGGTGCGGAGGCGGTGCAGGCAGGCGTGGGCGCAGAGACGCAGCATGTGCGGGTTGTTCTTCGGCACGGGCGTGCCCTCCCGCTTGCCCCAGTTGCCCACCTTCGTGACAATGCGCACGCGGTGGCGGTCGCCCGCCAGCGCGCGCCCGAGGCGTTCCTCCGAAGTGCCGTAGGGAAACCCGTAGGACTCCGCCGCATCGAAGAGTGTGACCCCGCAATCGAGCGCCTTGCGGATGGTCGTCCACGCCGTGGTGTCATCGATTTCGCCCCATTGGCCGCCGATATTCCATGTGCCGAGGCCGATCGCCGACACCTTGAAGCCTGTTTTTCCGAATTCGCGGTAGTACATTCCTGACCAAAGCAAAGAAGCGTAAGCAAGGTCAACCACAGTCGAACGGTCTCCGGCAACAACGGCAGAAGACGACGCCGGCACCCCCTGAACCCTGACCTCGCTCACCGCAGCGGCAAGACCTCGACTCGACCGCACTCGTCGCAGGCTGGTCCGCCGCGCGCTTCCGGTGCAGTGCTGCGGAGACCGACAGGAGCCGCGCGCTTCAGCCGCGGATGTTGCGCCCGCACGCCCGCCGCCGCTTCCGGTCGCACGCCAAGTCCGCCCGACTCCTGCGAAGAGCGTATGCACGCCGTAGCGCAGGTGCCGAAACCGTAAAACCGTGATTAGAAAAACCCGCGGATTTTCCCGTTGCGCACGGGTAACGGGGCGCACACGTTTTGCGGTCATGGAACCATCGCGGGAGCTTCCGCCGGAGAGGGTGCGCGCGGCATTCGACGCGCTGTGCCGCGATGTCGGCGCTTTTCTTGAGTCGAATCCAGGCTTCGAGGCGGTCGCCGTGGCCGACGGCGGGATCGCCCTCGGCCAGGCAATGATGGACGCGGTTCCTCCCATCCGGCGCGTAGGCATCCTCAACGCCTCCTTCCACCGCGACGACGTCGGACTCAAGCCCATTCCCAAGGCCTTTCAGCCGACCGATCTCGCCTTTGACACGGAGGGCGCGCAGGTCCTCCTCATCGACGACGTATTCGCCACCGGGCGCACGGTGCGCGCCGCCCTCAACGAACTCTTCGACCACGGGCGTCCCGCCGAGGTGCGCCTCGCCGTGCTCATCGACACCGGGCACCGCCGCTTCCCCGTGTGCGCCGATTTTGTCGGCCTCAAGCTGCCGCTCGAAGCGGACCGGCGCGTCCTCGTCGAGCCCGCCGGGGCAGACGCCTCGGCCCCCTTCCGCGTGCGCCTGCGCGGCCTCACGACCGCTCCCGGCCCCGCCTGACCCCGCTTTGCCGCCATGACCGACGCCGACACCTGGACCCGCAAGGACCTGATCTCCATCGAGGACCTGAGCCGCGACGAGATCGAGATGGTCCACACTCTCGCCACGCAGTTCAAGCAGACCCTCGGGCGCAGCCAGAAGAAGCTCCCCACCCTGCGCGGCAAGACGATCATCAACCTCTTCATCGAGCCGAGCACGCGCACGCGCATCGCCTTCGAGATCGCCGCCAAGCGCCTCGGCGCGGACGTCACGCTCGTCGAACAGAAGGCGAGCAGCCTCGTCAAGGGCGAGTCCCTCCGCGACACCGCGCAGGTCATTCAGGCGCTCAACGCCGACATGATCATCCTGCGCCACGCCGCCGCAGGCTCTGCCCACTACCTCGCCCGCATCCTTGGCATCCCCGTCGTCAACGCCGGCGACGGCGCCCACGAGCACCCCACCCAGGCGCTCCTCGACACCTTCACCATGCGCGAGAAGCTGGGCTCGCTGGAAGGCCGAAAGGTCACGATCCTCGGCGATATCCTCTTCAGCCGTGTGGCGCGCTCCAACCTGTGGGCGCTCAAAAAGCTCGGCGCGGAAGTCACCCTCGCCGGTCCGGCCACGCTCCTGCCGGGCGAGTTCGCCGACTTCGGCGTGACAATCGCGCGCGACCTCAAGAACGCGCTGACCGACGCCGATGTTGTCATGCTTTTGCGCATCCAGCACGAACGGCAGTCCTCTTCGCACTTCCCCAGCCTCGCTGAATACAAGGCCCTCTTCGGCCTGGACGCAGAGCGTGCGGCGTGGCTCAAGCCGGATGCCCTCATCATGCACCCCGGCCCCATCAACCGCGGCGTGGAGATCGACAGTTCCATCGCCGACGGGCCGCAATCGGTCATCCTCGAACAGGTGACCAACGGCATCGTCACACGCATGGCCGTGCTCTACCTTTGCATGAGCGCTGCCTCACTGGGGAAAGACTCTTCCAATGGATAAGACAATTTGGATACAAGGCGGCCGCGTCATCGATCCCGCCAACGAACGCGACGCCACCGGTGACGTCTTCATCCGCGGCGGGCGCATCGTCGACTCCCTGACTGATGAAGAGCGCGCCGGTGCCGAAGTCATCGACGCCCGCGGCCTCGTTGTCGCGCCCGGCCTCGTTGACATCCACGTTCATCTGCGCGACCCCGGCCAGACCCACAAAGAGGACATCGGCTCGGGCTCCCGCTCCGCCGCGGCGGGAGGCTTCACGACCGTCGTCTGCATGCCCAACACGAGTCCGCCCGCCGACAACCCCGGCACCATCCAGCGCATCCGCGACGCCGCCGCGCGGCGGGCTATCGTCAAGATCTACCCCACCGGCTGCCTCACCCTCGGCATGATGGGCGAACAGCTCGCCCCCATCGGCTCGCTCAAGCGTGCCGGCGTCGTCGCCGTGACCGACGACGGGGCCTGCGTGCAGAGCAACGAGATCATGCGCCGCGCCGTGGAATACGCCAAGATGTGCGGACTTGTCGTCATGGACCACTGCCAGGACGCATCCATGACCGACGGCGCCGTCATGAACGAGGGCTATTGGTCGCTGCGCCTCGGCCTCAAGGGCTGGCCCGCCTCCGCCGAGGACATGGTTATCGCGCGCAACGTCGTGCTCTCGCGCCACACCGGCGCGTACATTCACCTCCAGCATGTGAGCAGCGCCTACGGGGTCGACATCATCCGCCGCGCGAAAAAACGCGGCATCCGTGTGACCGGCGAAGCCATGCCGCACCACGTCTTCTTCACCGACGAGGCGTGCAAGACCTACGACACAAACTTCAAGATGAATCCGCCCCTGCGCACCGAAGCCGACCGCGAGGCGCTCATCGAAGGCGTGCTCGACGGAAGTATCGACATCTTCGCGACCGACCACGCCCCGCACACGCCCGACGAGAAAGACTGCGAGTTCGATCACGCGCCCTTCGGCATCATCGGCATGGAGACAGCCCTCCCCGTCTTCCTAGAAGTCTTCCACCACTCCGGCCGCGCCGACTTGTCCTTTGTCCTTTCCCGGCTCACCCACAAGCCCGCTGAAATTGTCGGCCTCGACGCAGGAACGCTCTCCTCCGGTGCCCCCGGTGACGTCGTCCTCTTCGATCCCGATGAGGCGTGGACAGTCGACCCCGGCCGCTTTCAGAGCCGCTCGCGCAACTGCCCGTGGCACGGACACACGCTCCGGGGCCGGGTGCGCCGCACACTCGTCAACGGAGTCACCGTGTGGGATGGCGAAGGCGTGCCTGAAGGCGTGCCCGCCGTCACCGTCTGAATCCACGCACCATGGACACCGACCCCTTTTCCACCGAAGGCGTGCCCCCGGCCCTCGCCGCCTACGCGGCGCTCCTCTTTTTCGCCGGGCTCGGCGCGCTGGTGTTCTTCCTCGTGTGGAACTTCACCCGACGCGACAAACCCTTTCCCGGTGTATCGGTCTGGCACATACGTTTGCCTGACTTCCTCACCTTCATCTTTGCCCTTCTCCTCTGCGTCATCGCCGTGGGGCTGTTCCTCCAGGCATTCACGCCGCGCGGGGAAGACGGCGAGCGACTCGAACCCTCGCCCGGCATGGCAATCCTTTCCGGGTTTCTCATGCAGGGCGGATTTCTCGCCGCGTTTATTGTCTTCCGCGCGCAATTCCGCGACTGGCGCGAGCGGCCCCTCAGCCTCGAGCCCAAACCGCTCCTCACGGCGGGCCGCCTCGGCGTCTTCGCCCTCCTCGCGGCATGGCCGGTCGTCACCGTCTTCAGCGCCGGCTGGCTCTTCCTCATCTCATGGTTGCGCGGGCTCGGCCTCGACATCGAACTCGCCCCCCAGGCGCCGGTCGAGATGTTCCAGGAGGCCGAGCACATTCTCCACATCGTCGGGCTTGCTTTCCTCGCCGTGGTCATGGCCCCCGTGGCCGAGGAGTATGTTTTCCGCGCCGGGATTTTCCGCTACTTGCGCGGCCACATGGCGCTGCCCGCCGCCGCCGTCCTCAACGGACTCCTCTTCGGGCTGATCCACTTCAACATCCAGAGCTTTCTCCCCCTCGCCGTCCTCGGCGCGCTGCTGTGCCTCTCTTACGAATGGACCGGCGACATCAAAGTACCCATTTTCTTCCATGCCGCCTTCAACCTCAACTCGGTTATCATGATCCACATGCAGACATGAGCCCCTTCGCCGAAAGCAGTGCCGGCCGCGTCGCCGCCCTCGGCGAAGTCGCCCTTCTGGAAAGGATCCGCTCATGGCTGGGCGACGCTATGCCCCCGGCCCCGGAGGGCATGGGCGACGATTGCGCCGTGCTCTCACGCCCGGCGGGCAACCTCTTCGCCGCCGACAGCCTTCTCTACGCACGCCATTTCGACGATACGGCCGCCCCCGTGCGCGCCGGGGCCAAGCTCCTCCTGCGCAACCTCAGCGACATCGCGGCCATGGGCGGCGAGCCGCGCTACGCGGTCATGAGCGCTTTCCTCCCTCCCGCCACCTCCCTTGCATGGCTCGAACACTTCTGCCGGGGGCTCGCGGACTGCGCCGGGCAATACGCCACAGCCCTCGTCGGCGGGGATATCACCGAATCTTCTGAAGGCCCTGGATTCAGCCTCGCCATCACCGGATACGCCGCGCGTCCGCTCCTGCGCTCCGGCGGACAACCGGGCGACCGCCTCTACGTCACCGGCGCGCTCGGCGGCAGCCTGCGCGGGCGCCACCTCGACTTCGTTCCGCGTCTCGCCGAAGGCCGCTGGCTCGCCGCCCGCCCGGACGTCCGCGCCTGTATCGACCTCACCGACGGCCTCGGCAAAGACCTCAACGCCCTTCTCCGCGACGGTCTCGGCGCTTCACTCGACACCGCTGCGGTCCCGCTCTCCCGCGCAGCCCACGATATCGCGGGGGAAAGCGGGGAATCCGCCTTCTGGCACGCTTGCAATGACGGCGAGGACTACGAACTCCTCTTCACCCTCGACGGCGCCACCGACCCCGTTGGTTTCGAGCGCGCATGGAGCAATGCCGTGGATACACCTCTTGCGCGTATCGGAAACATCCGCGCACGGGCCGCCGACGAAGCGGCCGTCATCGACGCCGCATCCGGAAAACCGGTCGGGAACCTCTCCGGCTACACTCACCTCGGCGCGTAGGAATTCGTGGATACGCCGGCCGGTACCATTCTCAAAACGCTCCGCGCGGGCGTCACCACCGCCTCTGCGGAAGCGACGGAATCCCTCGGCACGCGGCTCGCCCCTGCCGTGCCCGACAACACATGGGTCGCGCTGCACGGCGACCTCGGCGCAGGCAAAACCACCTTCGCCCGCGGCTTCGCACGCGGCCTTGGTATCGAAGCGGACATCACCAGCCCCACCTTCGCCATCTTTGTGCCCTACGACGGTCCGCGCCGCCAGCTCGTCCACATGGACGCCTACCGGCTCAATGGACCGGACGACCTCGACGACCTCATGCTCGACGACTGCCTGCGCCCGCCCTACGTCCTCCTCCTCGAATGGCCCGGACGTCTCGGCGACGCCCTGCCACCGGACACATGGCACATCACCTTCACGTCGCTCGACGAATCCCGCCGCACAATCCGTCTCGGGCAGCGTTCCGCTCCTGCATGGGCTTGACCGTCGGTGTGCAAGGTCCGGGTATTTTCGCTTTCTTCGCCTGAGGCGCAGTCTTGCCTTTGCCGCTTTCTTCGAATACAAGGACTCGAAATCAATGATTACGGTTGTGCAATATGACCGATACGGCGGAGTGGACCGCCTTGGATTCGGCGAGCGCCCCGCCCCGGTGCCAGGAGGCGGAGAGGTCCTTGTCGGCGTGGCCGCGGTCGCGCTGAACCCCATCGACTGGAAACTGCGTGAGGGACAGATGCGCTGGATTTACCCGCTGCGTTTTCCCGTCGTGCCGTGCTTCGATTTTTGCGGCACAGTCCTAAGATGCGGGGCAGATGTGCGGGACTTTGCCCCCGGTGATCGGGTGTGCGGGATGTCCGACCGACGGGCGGGCGGGGTCCTCGCAACAGAATGCGTGTGTTCCGCAACCGTCCTTGCCAAGGTACCGGATGTTTTCTCCGACGAAGAAGCGGCGGGCCTGCCTCTGGCCGGATTGACCGCGCTCCAAGGCCTGCGCGAGCATGGTCGGATCCAGGCAGCCTCCCGCGTTCTCGTTGTCGGGGCAAGCGGCGGTGTCGGACACCTTGCCACGCAGATCGCCGCGCGCGGAGGAGCCTGTGTCACTGCCGTTTGCGGACCGGGCAATCTTCACTGGGTCGGCGAACTCGGCGCGGAAACGGTGTTGAATTACCGGGACACCGGTTGGCTGTCCAAAGCAGGA
>SLLG01000153.1 GCA_007134215.1 Opitutales bacterium
GGGACACGACGCCGTGTCCACCTCGGGAATGATGGCCGTGGTCGCGGGCTTTTTCTTTGCGGTCGCCGCCATCTTCGCCCCCCGTCACGGTATCCTCGCGCGCTCGCGGCGGTCTGTGGGCTGAAGCTTCAGCGGTGCATGGATGCGCAAGGCGAATCGAATGCGCGACGAAGGCCGGAAGCCCGCATGGTCATACGACCAGGTAATTGCGGCGACCCGCAGCTCATCCGCGCCGTGATCCTTGGTTTCCGTCCCGTGCGGCGGCGGCGCGCACTGTGGAGCCCTCGTGCCAGCGCCCACGCAGGACAACGGTCACAGGATCCGGCTGGGGCCCGCGCTCGTGGGCGAGCGGGTACGCATCGAGCACAACGATCCGCGTATTCAGTTCGGCGGCCCGTGGTCTGTCGAAAGCCATTCGGAGTTCAGTGCCGGACAGGCGCGCGTGTCGGACGGGGTGGGCGAGCGCCACTTCGAGATCGTCTTCCGGGGTACGCGGGTGCGTTGGATCACCCGGCACAGCAACAACGGGCAGGCCGCGACGATCCGGCTCAATGGCTTCGAGGCAGGCAGTGTCAATGTCCACGGTGGCCAGACCTACTATCGACACCTGGGCTGGGACTCCGGTGAATTGCCCGAGGGCATTTACACGCTACGGATTTCCACGACCAACCGCCTCGTTCTCGATCATCTCGAGATCACGTCCACCGACGGCGCGGAAGGCGAGCCCGCCGCACCCGGCGCGCCGGGCAACCTGACGGCCACGCCCGTCTCGCCTTCTGAGGTCGATTTGCTCTGGACGCGCGGCTCCAACAACGAGCAGGGCTTCTACGTGGAGCGCCGCGAGAGCGGTGCCGCCGAATGGTCGCGCGTCGCCACGGTCGGGGCTGCCTTCACCAGCTATGCCGATACCGGCCTGGACCACGGCGTGACCTATGAATACCGCGTTCAGGCCTACAACATCTTCGGTGAGTCCGAGTACAGCGAGGTTGTCACGGCCGCCACGCCCGAGCCCGTCACCGCCCCAGCGGCACCATCGGACCTCGCCGTCACTAACGTTACCCACAACCGCGTCGACCTCGAATGGACGAACAACGCCAACGACCACGAAGGCTTTGAGATCGAGAGAATGGCCGCTTTCGGTTCGTGGGAGCGCGTCGCCACTCTCCCGCTCTCCGCCACGACATGGATTGACATCGGTCTTGTCCCGGAGACGACATACCAATACCGGGTGCGCGCCTTCAACTCCGCCGGGGCCTCCGCCTTCTCCAATATCGTCGAAGTGACCACCGGCGAGTTGTCCGAGACCGCCGGAAATCTGTTTCCCGAGTCATGGTTTCTGCAGGCGCAGGACGGCACAGGCACCATCACGGTTAACCAGCCTGATCACGTCGCCTTCGAAGGCGATACAGGAAGCCAATCGCGGGGGGCGGTGGCCCGCCTCAACGAGTCGACAACCTTGGCCGCCGAGGGTGATTTCATCAGCTTCGATTTCCGCACAGCAAATGTGAGCGCGGGGAACAATATTCCCTATACGATCCGTTTCGGTCTCTATGACGACGGGGGTTCCCCGGTCGCCGAAGACGACTCGCGCGTGACCGATGGGTCTATCGGCTTCTTCGCCGCCACCGGCAACCGCACCACCGACGGACGCCCCACGGACATCTATGCGCAGGGCGCAGGGTCCGCGCAAATCCTCGCGCGCGTCGGCGGATCAGCCACGAACTTGAGCGGCGGAGGCGTCTCTCGCCGGGCTCACACGCAGCTCGCCAACGCAGGCAACCGCACGGCAACATTCATGATCCAGCGCCTCGATGACGGCGCCCTGCGGGTCAGTCTCGATATGGTCGACGCCGCCAGCCGCGTGATCTATCTCGTCGACGTCGTCCCCGCATCCGCCGTGCCCACCTACACCTTTAACCAAGCTGCGGTTTCCCTCGGCGGACACAATGAGACGGGAATGGATTTCACGGAGATGGTCCTGCACCGCGGTGGTCCGTCCTTCGACGAAGCACCGCCCGCCGCTCCTTTCGACGCGTGGCTGGCGGACAACTTCATCGAAGCCGAGCGCGCTGACCCGGCGATCAGCGGACCCCTCGCCGATCCCACCGGCCAAGGTATGGCCAACCTTCAGCGCCACGCCTTCGGCCTCGGCCGCGATGAACCCGTTGCGCCCGCTGTGCCCGACGTTGTCATGATCGGCGAAAGCGGAGACCGTTACTTCCTTGTCAGCCACCTCCGCAACGAGGAGGCGTCCGATGTTGCCGTATCGGTGCAGGCTTCCGTGGACTTGAGCGACTGGACCGGCTTCCCCGGCCACATCGCGCCGGAGGGCGGTCCCGAGCCCACCGGGCGCCCCGGCGTTGTGCGCATTACCTACCGCGTCGAGCCGCCGCCCCATGCGGACAAGACCTTTCTGTGCGTTTTGGTGGTGTTGGAGGACTCGCGGCGGCGGGGGCATACTTGTATGCCGTGCGTTTGCGCGGAATGCAATGCACAGCCCTGTCACATCCTGCTGTCACATGCTGTCGGAAAAGGATACCTGAATGGACGCAAGGGGGGCTTGTAAGGAAGGAGCCGTTTGATATAATGTGCAGCTTACGTTCCGCGGGCAATGCTGCCTCGCGGAAATGAACTCCCGACAATCCTGGAATATGAACACCTTCCCCATCCCCGCCTTCCGTTGTTTCCTGCCCGCCGCCGCGTGTCTGCTGACGCTTGCCCGGCTCGACGCCACTCCTCCGACGGACAATCCCGTTGCGGGCCATTATGGTCCGCAGGCCTACGCATGGACCGACGAAATCCACTGGGGCAACGTATTTGACGTCACGGACTTCGGGGCTGTGCCGGACGACGGCGAGAACGATCAGTCCGCCATTGAGTCCGCCATTGACGCGGCGCATGCCGCCGGGGGCGGGGTGGTCTACTTTCCGCCGGGGGTCTACCACCTGTCCGACGATCTCGCCCTGCGCACAGGCGTGGTCCTGCGTGGTGCAGCGCCGCCTCCGCCCGAGTCCCCGCCGACGCACGAACGCGGCGACGGCACACCGCTTGAAGCTCCGGCGCAACTCGACGACTTCCTGCCGCCGTCGCGCCTTCAATTTCCCGCCTACGAATTCGATCCGTTTTTACCGGACGGGAATCCGAACGACACGGCGTTCAAGGTCATCACGGTGGAAGATGAAATAACCACTTCCAACTGGGGGCTGGTGCATCTGGATCTGGATCATGCGCGGATTCGTAACTTCGAGGACGTTTGGCCGAGCGGACCGTTTGAATTGGCTGACCGTTCAACCGTCTTTGATCCGGCGCACAATGCGCGCAATATCGTGATTTTCGGCATTCGCGGAAACAACATGGTTGCGCCGGATCCACGGGTTCCGTCGGGATCGCAGCATGGCTGGCAGCGCTTCCCGGCGCGTGGTTCCAGCCATATTGCGCTGATGGCCTACGAGAATGTCCTCGTGGCCAACAACCGGTTGAACGACAATATAACAGAAGATTTCGAAATGCCGGGCTACCTGCTCAGCGATGGGTCTACTCCGAACAAGCCCGCCGACCGTGATATCACTTTCCGTTACACGAACGTCTACGGGATCAATATCAACCGGGTTTATGCCAATCCCTCTCCGTCGCCCACAAGCCTTACGCCAGACACCTTTCCAGAGGTTTTCCGCAAGGGCATCGCGGCGCGCGACAACTGGATCTATTCAACAGCGCGGGTGGCCTATCATATCACCGGGCAGGATGCCGTCATCCTGGATAATGTTAAAGTGGATGATCCGGATAAATTCAGCGCGGTCATGCCGACGGGAACAAGCCAGACCGTAGGATCGGACACCAACGAAAACCGCGGGGTCGACTTCTCAGGCTTCAATGTTACCGTTTCAGGCAACGACCTCGACGTGCATTCGCACCTCGTTTACCTTGCCGGCAGCACGATCAACGGCTCGGTCGACGGTGAAGCCATCCTCAACCAGGCGCACACCACCGCCATTGTGCGCGGTGCCTACATCGAAAACAATTACGTGAAGGGCTACATCGGCATCTATAAAACCGGTGACTCCGAGGACATTGTCGTGCGCCGCAACCGTATTCGCCCCGGTAGCTTCACCCGGCAGAACATCTATCAGAACATCTACGTCGTGGCAGACATGAACGTGAGCGGAAACACCTACCTGCGCAACGTCTTGATCGAAGACAATTGGCTCAACGAGATTGATGACCTAACCGTCTATGGCACCGGCGGAGTCGTGAATGTGATCGTCCGCAATCACGACGCCGGCACGCTCCTCCGTTACACGGAAGGTGTCGAATTGGAAAACAACGCCTTTTCAGTACTCCAGCCGAAAACCCAAGAATACCCCTATAACCCGCGGCCGACTGTGGTTCTCTCCGGTCTCTCCGACCGCTCTGTGGTGGGCGAGGACGCACGCGTCGCCATTGTCGCCGAAGTCGCCCACGCCGAGCCCGTCAAGCGCGTCGATTTCTGGTCCAACGGCGTCAAACTTGGCGAAAGCACGGAAGCCCCCTTCGAACTGGTCCTCGATGATTTGGCAACCGGCGACCGCCACAACGTCTACGCCAAGGCAATCGCCGCCGGTCCCGGCGGAGAGGACGGACGGTGGAATTGGTCGATGCACTCCATCGCTTTCGATGTCGCTGAGTCCGGGATCGTCCCGCCGCTCCAAATCCCCGGCGCGGTTCTCGAAATCGAAGCCGACGGAACCCGCCGCGTCAGTCTACCCACCCGCGAAGGTTTCCGCTACCATCTCTGGCGCTCGACCGACCTCGAATACTGGGGCACCGCCCCGGTGGTCTCCCTCGATGGAGACGGCACGGTCCGCACACTCGCCGACGACAGTGTCCCGCCGCAGGCAGGCGAACCCCTCTTCTACCGCGTCGGGATCGAACCCCTCTGATCCATCCGAGCACCCGGTAAAGGTAAACAGTTTCGTGTGAATCGTATGAGTTCTCAAGCGGACTCTCGGCCAGCGCCCCTCGCTCAGCATCTCCCCCCCCTCGGCGCGGACAACGGATTCGTTCCTTGAGAACGAATAGATCCGGTCAGCCGACGAAAACAGCATCAGCGTCAGCGCAATCGAGTTATCGCTTCCGGCGGAACGCGATGAAATTCGTGCCCAAAAGGGGCTCGTTTCTCCAATTGCGCCTATGAACGGGTCCGTGAAAAGCGAAGTTTTCACCTTGCCAGCCCTAATTTTCGACGATAATTGCTCAAAGCTATAACGAAAAAATAATTATACTCAAAATAAGTTATGGGAGAAATCAGAATCGTATCTAATGAAGTATGTGTATATCAC
>SLLG01000069.1 GCA_007134215.1 Opitutales bacterium
ACCAGTGGCGGCGAACGCGCTCCGCTTCGAACTCGCCGTAGGCACCCGCTCCGGCGACGCCCGGATATCCGGGAAAATGATACACGGGAAAGACGTGGGGCACGTGCCGCCGCTCGCGGAGGACACGGTCGAGCCACGGCACCTGCGCGCCGTCGGTCGGGTTGCTGTGGTCGGAGTCAAGGATGACAAGCGAAAGGTAGTCGCCGAAGTCGAGGACGTTGTAGCCGGGCTGTCCCGGAAAGGCGAAGAGCTGGTAGAAGTATGGGCCCATGTAGCGGCGGTAGTCGTCAATTTGCTGGTACGAGGGGTGGTTGAAGACGAACCGTTCCATGACCTCGGTCTCACCGATGGCGGCGACGACGGGGGTGATGTGGCGCGCTTCGTCGATGAGAGCGGAGGCCATGGCGTCAAACCATGCGTCCCAGCGGCGCGCGCGCTCGACGACGTCGCGCATGCGCGCCTTTGCGTGGGCGAGGTGTCCGCCCCATAAAAGAAAGCGCGGGGAGTGCTCCATCATGGCGCTGAGCGTCGCCTCAAGGCTGCGGCCCGCGTAGGGGCGGGCGCATGCGCCGACGGCGAACTTCACGGCGTCGCGTGGCACCGCGGGCATGGTGGTGAAGCCGTAGTCGGCGTGCCAGCCCTCCGCGCGGAAGCGGTGAGCGGTGTCGGGAAGGAGACCGGTGAGTTCGGCGCGGTGGATGTGCATGTCCGGCCACAATTCGACGGATTGGACGGTTGTTGTCGCTTCGGCGGCGTCGGCTTTGCTGTGTGCGGCGTTCCAGTGCCGCAGGGCGACGGGCGGGGGCGGGGTCTCCGATCTTTCCATCCACTGGACCGTCATTGTCGTGGACGGGTCACGCTGCCATGTGAGGAGCAGGCCGAAAGGGTGCGCGCCGGTGTTTGCCACGGCGAAGAACGGGGTTAGCGCAGGGACGAGCGCGGCGAGTAGGCGGACGGCGGACGGGAATTTCATGGAGGAGCGTGTCATTGAGGTTTTGCTACCGGGGTGGCGTTGCGTCGCGGATGAAGATCTGCTCGTGGAGCAGGGGGCGTTCCCAGCCGCGGTAGATGCCGTCGAGGTAGGCTTCGCAGGGGACGTTGCCGAGGCGGTCGGAGGCGGCCCAGGTTTCGCGCATGGCGCCGATACCGATCATCGGAATGTGTTTGTTGTGGAGATCGCGGACGCGTTCGAAGTGCGCGCGGCGTTCGTCGGGGTCGATTGTGGCGAAGGCGGTGCGTAGTTCGGCGGTGGCTTCGTGCAGCCATTCGGGGCCTTCGCGGTCGGCGCGCGGATGCCAGAAGGGAAAGTTCGCGCCCATGATGCCGAAGTGCTCGGCCTGGACTTCGATGTCGTGGGGAAAGCCGCGGTCGAGAACTTCGAAGCGCGCGTTGAGGCGGCGCTGGAAGACGATGGAGGAATGGGCGATATTGAGGTGTGTGCGCACGCCGACGGCTTCCCAGTGCTCGCGCACGAGTTCGGGGATGGTGGTTGACCGTTTGTCGGACTCTACGTCGATGGTGATCTCGAAGCGGCCGCCGTCGGGATATTGGCGCCAGCCGTCGCCGTTGCGGTCGGTATAGCCCGCTTTGTCGAGGAGGTGGCGGGCGAGGTCCGGATCGTATTCGGCGTAGCGGTAAAACTGGTCTGGGTTGTGGTAGGGGCTCGTGGGGCCGAGGGCGTAGCCGGAAGGCAGCATGAGCCCGTGCATGGCAATGGCACTTATCTCCGCGCGGTTGATCGCATGGGATAGGGCGATGCGCACATCGCGGTTGCGGAAGGCTTTCCGTTGGCGCGGATCGGGTGCGTCCCAGTTGAAATTGAGGCTGTCCTGCGGCACAGGCGGGGCGTAGTAGACGCAGAAGGGACGATGCTGTTCGTAGGCCTTGAGGGTGGGGTAGGCCTCCCCTTGGGCAATGCGGGCGATGAGGTCGATTTCGCCGTTGATGAACTTGAAAAGAACGATCTCGGAATTGGGAATGATTTCAAATACGAGACGGTCGGCATACGGCAACTGGTTGCCGGCTGTATCGATTTTCCAGTAGTAGGGGTTACGCTCGTAGACGACGCGCTGGCCTTTGCGCCACTCCGTCGGCACCCACGCGGAGAGGCGCGGGATACCGGGCTCGTAGACGAGCTGTGCGGCGGTGGTGGCGCGGCGGAAGTCGGCGTAGGTGGCTTCGGGGTTGTAGCGGGGATGGAGGGGGGCGAGAATGTGTTTCGGATAGGCGATGATATCGTCGGTCAGGATTTCGCGGATGCGGCCGAGAGGCTTGTGCGAGGAGATGCGAAGGGTGTGCCCGTCGACTTTCTCCATGCGCAGGGGTTCGCCGTCGACGGTCCAGTTGGGGCTGAAAAACGGATACACGCGGGCGTCATCGTTGAGCTGCATGTCTTCGTACCAGAAGAGAATGTCGTCGGCGGTAAAGGGGTGCCCGTCGGACCAGCGCAGGCCGCGCCGCAGGCGGAAGACGACGGTACGGCCGTCGTCCTGGAACTCGTAATCCTCAGCGAGGTTCGGCTCGATGGTTTGCGGTATGGGGCGCTCCCACCCGAGGAGATTCTCGCTGAGGGTGCGTTCGAGGACGTTTTCGCGACCAACGTCGGCGGAGTTGGAGCGCCGCAGGGTACCGCCGTAGGTCCCGATTTCGTGTATCGGAGTGACGACGAGCGGGTTGTCCGGCAACCGTTCCGCGACAGGCGGAAGCTGCCCCGCACGGACCTTCGCGGCGAGCGAGGGCGCTTCGCCGAAACGGCGTTCACGCAGGATGGCGGGGTCGATCACCTCCGGCCGGGCGGGCGGCGGGAGATCGACGCAGCACGCCGGTGACCGGTCCACGGTGAGGACGGCATCCTGCTCGAAGACGCCTTCCGGGGCTTCGGCGGGAACACAGCCAGCGAGCGCGGCGAGGGTGAGGGCCGTCGACGCGGCGGCGGCGCGGGGGAGAGATCGTTTCGAGTGGCGGGTCATAGTAGAGAATGGGGGTTGTGCGCTGTCGGGCGATGAATCGGCCCGGCTACGGAAGGCGCTGCGCCGCCATTTCGGGCAAGGCGCTCTTTGAGTATTGGAGGTGGCGGACGACCGGATTCTCCTGCAACAGTGCGTGTTTCTCCAGAGTATCATTTTACGCGGGCGCGGCATCAAATGGACCATTAAGGGCATTCCTATGCTCAATGAAAGGGGCGAAAGGCGGTGGGGCCGTCGAGGCGGTTGAGGCGGCCGCTGCTGACGAATCCCTCGGGGCGGCCGTTGAGCCGTTCGGCGAGGCGGGCACGCCAGCGGGCGACTTCACCGGCTGCGCCGGGTTCGGCGGCGAGGTCGTGGCATTCGCAGGGGTCGTGTTCGAGATTGAAGAACTGCTCGGTGCCGGCGCCGGGGAACCAGATGTATTTGCGGCGGCCGTCGGTGAGGTAGTGGACCCCGCTGCCAAGGGTGGGCACCTGCGCGCATTCGCCGTGCACGAATTCGCGGGGCGCGCCGGTGCCCTCCACGGCGGGGCGCAGGTCCGTGCCGTCGACAGTTTCGGGAATGTCAATACCGGCGGCGGCGAGGACAGTGGGCATGACGTCGGCGAGCTGCACGGGTGCGGGGCACTCGTGGCCGGGACGGATACCCCATGATTCGGGCGGACGGATGATGAAGGGAATGCGCGCGGCCCCTTCCCACGGGACGTGCTTGCGGAACCACTGGTGATCGCCGAGCATCTCGCCGTGGTCGGATACGTAGAGGATGAGCGTCTCGGCCGGCCGGGGCAGGGCCATGAGGATGCGGTTGATCTGGTCGTCGATGTGGTTGATGCAGCCGTAGTAGGCGGCTTCGAGTTGGCGCTGGGCGGCGGGGGGGAGGTGGATCCGGTGGGGGTCGCGGGGATGGCGGCGGGGCGGTTCGTCGAAGAGGCGCGCCCAGTTGCCCACGGGCCTTTCGGCGAAGTCCATGCCGAGGTAGCGGTCGTAGTAGAACTGCGGCGGCGTGCAGGGCGGGTGCGGGTGCAGGTAGCTGACTTTGAGGAAGAAGGGTGCGGTGGGGTCGCGGCGGTCGAGAAAGTCGAGGGCGCGGTCGGTCACCCAGTTGGTGAAGTGGAGGCGTTCCTCGCCGTGCCATGCGCGGGCGACAGGGGTGTTGGCGCTGAGGCCGTGGGCGTCGGAAAATGCGGGGACGCGCGGTCCCTCCGCCGCAATGAAGCGCTGGTAGTCGCTGACGACCGTACGACCGTCCTTTACCTTGGGGGCGGCTTTGGGATTGTCGGCCCAGTCGGCGGACATGAAGCCGTGGAGCTTGCGGGGCGGGGTGAGGTGGAGCTTACCGCATAGGTGGGTGTGGTAGCCGTAGCGCGTTAGCCGCTCCGGCAGGGTGGGGCCGGGCAGGGGTGTTTCGGGGATGTGGTTCATGACGACACCATGCCGCGCCGGGAAGCGGCCGGTCATGAGTGTGCGGCGGGCGGGCACGCAGACGGGGCATTCCGAATAGGCGTGGGGGAAGCGCACGCCTTCGGCGGCGAGCCCGTCGAGGTGCGGGGTCTGCACGGCGGGGTGCCCGGCGCAGCCGAGGCAGTCGCCGCGGTGCTGGTCGCTCATGAGAAGAAGGATGTCGGGGCGGGAGTCCATCAGAGAAATGCGGGCGGATTCAGCGGCTTGCCCTCGAGCGGCGCGGACTGCCCATTTCGGCGAGCGTTTCCTTGTCTTCCACACGGCGCTCGAACTCGGGCTCCAACCGTTCCTCCCACGGATCGGCGGCACCTTGGCGCGCGCGCAGTTCTTCGAGGCGTGCATGGACGCCCCCGCCGTCGCCGGGAATACCGCGGACGTAGGCTTTGAGCGCGTCGATGAAGGCATACTCCACCGATTCCGCGCTGTATTCACCGCGTGCGAGGGGATGGTCCGGATTGGATTCGCGCAGTTTTTCGACGAGGCGCATGAAGCGCTTTTCCCATTCGCGCTCGGGGAGGATCACACGGTAGCGGCGGTTAGGGTCGAGCGATGTTGTGTAGGCGCCGTCGCTTTTCTCCACGGTGAAGCCCGCCCACTGTGTCTGCCCCCATGCGTCGTAGGGCAGCCCGGCGAGGCCGTTGAGGTAGGCCTCAATTTGGGCTCCGGTCAGTTCCGTGCGCACGAGGGGATGTCCGCGGTCGGCGGAGGTGCGGAAGAGTGTGTTGACGTCGACCGGTCCCGGGGGCAGCGCGTTGCGGATGACATGGGTGGGGTGGCAGAGCCCGATGTCGGCCCCGTCCTTCACGCGCAGGGCCTCGGCCGCGAGCCGCGCGATGCCGAACCATCCGACGGGTTGCTCGAGGCGCATGATCTTCTCG
>SLLG01000166.1 GCA_007134215.1 Opitutales bacterium
CCCCGCTCGACCGCGCTGGAGAGACGGGCGGGCGGTAGGGGGCGGGATATTGGCGGGAAGGGACTTGCCGACTGGTCGACTTTGGCGACTACCTGGACAAGAAAAAGTGGGTTGAAATGCCGGTATGACGTGTGCCATTGTCTTGGCAGCGGGTGTCACACCGCCCCGGAAACCCACCTGAGTTCTGAAAAAGTAGAAATTCGATTCCGTAAGTCCCTATAAATCAACAACCTTCAACTGACTCGAAATCAGGTGAGCCGGCAACGGTTCCGGGGGTTCGAATCCCTCCCTCTCCGCCATTTTCCATCGGGAAGCTCTTGAACGGCAATAACTTGCGCACTGAAAACGACTTCATCCGCGACAGATTTCCGGACCAGGCTCCCCTGCAATCAACCGTATTCAAGGTTTCCGCCTTAACTACGCCTTAATCCGGACAGCTCCCGATGCTCTTCAAGGCTCTACTGGTCTTCCTCCTCATCGCCTTTGCCGAGACCGCCAACGGTATCGTGCGGGTACGTTTTCTCAGCCGCCGCCTGGGCAACCGCCGGGCGCGGGTGGTCTCGCTCCTGAGCGGATGTCTCCTGATTCTTCTCATCACGTGGTCGACACTTCCGTGGATCGATCCGCCCTCCGTCGCCGACGCGCTTCTCATTGGCACGCTTTGGCTCGTGCTCATGCTTGCCTACGACATCGGCATCGGTCGCTGGGCCTTCGGCATGCGCTGGAAAAGAATTCTGGCCGACTTCGACCTGCGCCAAGGCAACTACCTCGCCCTCGGCATGCTCTGGATCTTTCTCGCGCCCGTGTTGGTGTTTCTGGTGCGGTGAATCAGTGGCAGTCGCGCACGTGAGAATGTGAATCATCCACAAATGGCTTATTTGCGGCGCAAGCTTTAACTTCCGGAGGTGCCCCAGACTACCACTCCCTCGTTTCAACATCCCCGGTCATTTGATCCGCAAGAAGTCGGTCAAGGCCGCGCGGATTTCCACCGTGGGCGGCTTTTCAAGGGCGGAATTACCGGGATGCCTCCGGGAATGCCCGCCGGAGGGGCAGGCCGGCTCCCGCGCACAAATCAATTGCCACGGCCCGAACGAGGGTGATGATCCTGATGCATGTTCAATCCACGGCGGATATTCGGAGAGGGCAGAGCGGTATACTATGCATCCGGCACGCTACTGCCGGGCGCTCCCGATCTGGACGCGTTCGCACGCAGCCTTCTGGCCGACGTTCTCTTTCGCTGCGCCGCGTTCAGCGGGGTCGATTTGTATACCTACAGCGTCGAACCCCGCGGCTACAACGCCCTCGTGCTCATCGCGCCGGAGCAGAAGATCGCCGATGACGAGGAACTCCTGCGCCGAACCGAGATCCTCTACGGCGAGGAGCTATCGCCCGCGCTGGGCATGGACCTCGCGGCTGTCGCCGAACTGCTGCGCCGCGACGACGCCGTGGCGGAGGAAATGCGGCTCTACCTTGCCTCACGCATGGGCGATCTCTCGATGTTCAAGCGTATCGTCCGGCAGCGCTTTACCTCCGCCATCAACAAACTCAGTTCCGGTATCGGCTCGGTATGGAAGAGCCCTTTTTCCAGCGTGATCGTCGAAGACCACCCCGCCGTGCGGGCGCTCGTCGGCGCTTACATCGATCTGGCACCCGTCCGCGCCGGCCTCGCGGCAGTGCCCGAGCACTATCCGTGGTGCGGGTTCGGCGCGGCTGCCCGCGGCGACGACTTTGCGGCGGAGGCCCTTGCCCGCATGGTCGATCCCGGTCTGCCGCCGCCCGCCGCGCTCGGGCGCTACCGCACGCTCATGCAGCTGTGGGGACCGTATCGGGAGCCGGAGCCGGCCGCGCTGCGCGCCGCCGGCGAGCTTCCGCTCCCCGCCGCCCCTGCCCTTTTCGCCCAGCCGCAGCTCACCATGGAGCGCGGCGGCGCCGTCGGCCGCCCCGAGTTCATCGTCCATCACCGCAACGCCAGGGGCTACCGCCGCATGCGCCCGCCCCCGCCCGGTTTCACGTCCGGGGACAGCCCCGTGCGCATCACCCATCTGCGCCGGCCCGTGCCGACCCGCGGCCGCCGCCTCACGAAAACACACGGCGGCGCCGCCACCGCCGCGCCCGCCGCCGTTCAGTAGTCGGCGCCGCCCCGGCGGGTGTAGTCCTTCAGCACCTCGACGGCATCGGCGCGCAACACGTCATGCGTCACCTCGATCCCGCGCGCCCGCAGGCCGTCCACCCAGTTGTCCGGCACCGGTCCTTCATCGAAGTGGGTATGCGCCTCCACGTCCTCCTTGCGCGCGGCCACGATCATGCGGCGGACACCCGCCCAGACCACTCCGCCGTAACACATGGCGCAGGGTTGCGCCGAGGTTGCGAGGACGAACGCGTGGCCCCCGTCGTCGAGGCGGAACTTCCCGAGGCGCACCTGCGCGAGCATGAACGCCATCATCTCGGCGTGCGCCGT
Source organism: Opitutales bacterium (assembly GCA_007134215.1). GTDB lineage: Bacteria > Verrucomicrobiota > Verrucomicrobiia > Opitutales > Oceanipulchritudinaceae > SLLG01. The sequence continues at coordinate 2,459 of SLLG01000166.1, forward strand.
GGAATTGTTCAGCGGCACGACGCGGTTGACGCCCACCGAAATCAATCCGCCCGTGGCCGCGTCGAAGACCGCCGCGCCGAACGGTCCGCCCGTGCGCGCCTCCACGTTGCGCCGGGCCAGCTCCACCGCGAGGCGCATCTTGGCTTCATCGGTCGGGTAGAGCCCCTCCCCGTAGGCCGCGGCGTCCACCCATGCGGGCAGTGTGAGATTTACCGATGTGACGAGTCTGTTCATGAATACGATTCCGGAAAGAAAGGGAAACGGCGCGGAAAATCGAGCCCGGAGATGCGTCCGGAACCGGCGCAACCAGCGCCGGGAAGTCCCGCGCGGACCACTGTCACCCGGCCGCCCCCGCGCCGCTCCCGGTGAGGAACCGCTTCGAGCGCTCCGCCGTATCGCTGACGACAAGGTAGAGCGCCGGGATGACAAAGAGCGTGAGAAACGCGGAGACGAGCAGCCCGCCGATGACGGCGATGGCGAGAGGCCGCATAATCTCCCCGCCCCCGCCGAGCCCGATGGCGAGCGGTGTCATGCCGAGGACGGTGGTGAGCGTCGTCATGAGGATGGGGCGCAGGCGTACCGCCCCGGCGGCGACGACGGCCCGCGGCACGGAGAGTCCGTCGCGGCGGCGCCCGATCTCGATGTATTCGACGAGGAGGATGGCGTTGTTGACAACAATCCCGACGAGCAGGATCACCCCGATGAGGACCGGAGCGGAGAGCGGCGTGCCCGTGATCCAAAGAGCGAGGACAGCCCCGACGAGGGCGAGCGGAGCAGTGGCGAGGATGATGAGCGGGTTGCTCAGCCGCTCGTATTGAACCGCCAATACAACAAAGACGAGAAAGACGGAGAGCGCGATGACAAGCGCCAGTTCGCGGTTGGTCTCCTCGATAGTCTCCCACTGCCCGCCGAAGATCATCGTGTATTGCTCCGGCAGATCGAGCCCGGCGAGGCGCTCCTGCACTTGCGCCATGACGGTGCCGACGTCGGACACGGCTGTATTGATGTCGCCCACGATGCGCACGGCGCGGTTCTGGTTTTCACGCACGATGTGCGCCGGTCCCTCGCCGAGTTCAAAAGAGGCCACCTCGCGCAATAGAATCGGTTCCCCGCCGTGGCGGAAGACAAGCATTTGCCCGAGCGTGTCGGCGTCGCTCGCGGCCTCGCGCGGAAGGCGCACACGCACGTCGTATTCCTGGTTGGCGGAGCGGAATTGCGTGGGCACGGCCCCGTCGACCGCGTCGCGGATGGCGCGCCCCACCTCGGAGACGCGCAGGCCGAAGGCGGCGGCGCGCTCGCGGTCGACACGCACGCGGAGGATCGGACTGCGGTCCTCGCGCCCGATCTCGACGCCTTCGAGGCCGTCGATGCCCTGGAGACGCGAGACCACCTGCGCGCCGAGCCGGTGAAGGGTCTCCAGTTCCTCGCCCACCACGCTGATGGAGAGATCGGCGTCGCCGCCGAAGTGCAGTCCCGGAATACTCGGCGGGCGCACGCTGATACGCGCCCCCGGCAGGTCGAGGCCCTCGAGCACGGTCTGCGCTTCGGCGACCCACAGCCCGGCGGGCATTTCCGGCCGTTCGCCCGCCGCGACCAGCTGCACGCGCAGATTCGCCGTGCCCGGGCGCTCGTTCACCACGCCCCCGCCGAGGTGTCCGCCGATAAAGGAAAACACGGAATCGACATGCCCCATCTCCGCAACCGCCCGCTCGATGCGGCGCGCGGCGTTGTAGGTCTCGTCCGGCGGCGTGCCGGGCGGCAGGACCATGCGCACATGCACGTTGCCGTCGTCCACTTCGGGGAGGAACTCCTGCCCCAGTTCGCCGCGCAGGTAGAGCCCGGCGGCGAGCACACCCGCCGCGAGCGCGAGCACACCCATGCGCCAGCGCAGGACGCGCGGGAGGAGGCGGCGGTAGCGGCGGCGAAGCCCGGCCAGTCCTCTGTTGAAGCCGCGGAAAAAGAAGGAACGGGCGAGGCCGCTCTCAAAGCGGATCCTGCCGAGCAGGACGGCGAGCATCGGCACGAGGGTAAGCGCCGCCGCGAGCGTCGCCATGATGGCAAACGATAGCGTGAGAATCAACTCCTGAAATACCTGCGCGGCCAGTCCGCTGACGAGCAGAAACGGCGCGACGGCGGCGAGGTTGGTGAGCGTGCCCGCGACGATGGCGGAGCCGACCTCGCGCGCGCCGCGGTGGGCGGCTTCCTCCGGAGCCTCGCCGAGCTTCTCCCGGTGCCGGAAGATGTTTTCGAGCATGACGATGCCGTTATCGAGGAGCAGGCCAACACCGAGAGCAAGGCCGCCGAGGCTGATGATGTTGAGGGTCAGCCCGCCGAGGCCCATCATCGCGAAGGTTGCCATGACGGCGATGGGCAGGGCAAGGCCGATGACGAAACTCTTGCGGAAACTGCCGAGGAAGAGGAACACGACTCCCATGGCGAGCACTCCGCCGAGCAGCGCCGCCATGCCCACGCCCGCAATCGCCCCGCGGATGAAAAACGCGGGGTCGCCGATGGCCTCGTATTGGATGTCTTCCGGGATGAAGCCCGACGCGCGGAGGCGCTCCATCGCGGCGTTGACGGCGTCGACCACTTCCACGGTGTTTGCCTGCGGTAGTTTGAAAACGGATACCTGCGAGGCGGGCGCGCCGTCGAGGCGCACGTAGAGCCGCTGGTCACGGTAGCCGTCCCGCACGTCCGCCAGTTCGGAGAGGCGGATGCGGCGGTCTCCGCCCCCGGGCAGCGCGAGGATGACGTTGGCGATGTCCGCCGCCGAAGTGAACATGCCGTCGGTCGTGGCCATGACGTCAAAGGTGTCCGAGGTCACCCACCCCCCGGCGATGTCGACGTTCTCCTCCGCGAGGGTGTCGATGACATGCCGCATGCCGAGGCCGTAGGAGCGGAGGCGCTCCTGATCGACGATCACCTCGACCTCGCGCTGCAGACCGCCCGCCGCCTCGACCCCGGAAACCCCGTGGATGGCGACAAGCTGCGGGGCGAGCCGGTTTTCCACCCAGTCACGCACCTCCACCTCGGAGCGCGCGCTGGAGCGGAAGCCCGCCTGCCAGACGGGGTCCTGCGCGGGATCGAACTTGTAGAGGCGCAGCGACTCGATGTCCGGGGGCAGCTGGGTGCGCGCCAGTTCGAGGTGGCGCGCGGCGTCCTGCAGGGCGAGGTCGATGTTCGTGCCGTGGCGGAAGTGCAGGTTGACGTTTGTGCGGCCCTGCGAGGCGCGGCTGTCGATCTCGATGAGGTTTTCGGTGGCGGCGAGATTGCGCTCGAGCACGCGCGTGACCTGCTCTTCCATGATCTCGGGAGCCGTGCCGGGGTAGTTCGCCGTCACGCGGATCTGGGGCCGCTCGATCTCCGGGAGCAGGTCGATGGGCAGGCGGTCGATGAAAAACAGCCCCATGACGACCACGACCGAAGCAACCGCCAGCGTGCCGACGGGCCGGCGGATGCAGGTGCTCGCCAGACCGCGCGGGGCGGGGGCGCCGCCGCCGCGTGTGTCATCGTCCGGCACCGTCATCCCCTCCATCCGACGATACGCACCGGTTCGCCTTCGCCCATTTCAATCGGGTTGGTGGCGAGGACGATCTCGCCCTCCTCCAAGCCCGAGAGCACCTCCGTCCACTGCCCGCGCGTCGCCCCCCGCTCGATTTCGCGGCGCCGCAGGTAGCCGTCTTCAATAACATACACGTAGCGCGCGTCCCCGTCCTCCCCGATGGCGGCGGCGGGCACGGCGAGGGCATCGGGCCGCCGGTCGATGGCCGCGCGCACGCGCGCGAGGTAGCCGGGCCGCACGCCGCGCCCGGAGGCGTCCGCGGGCAGGGCGATTTCCACAGTGACAAGCCGACTGGCGCTGTCGGCGCTCGGAAACACGCGCCGCACCGTCCCCTCCATATCTGCCTCCGGCAGAGCGTCCAGCCGCACGGAGACCTCCCGTCCGCGCTCCAAATGGACGACATCCAGCTCCGAAACCCCCATGCGGATGACCAACTCATCCATGACCATCAGCTCGAAGAGCGTTTGGAGGGCGTCCACTGCCTCGCCGGGCTCGCCGTAGCGCGCCGTCACCACGGCGTCGCGCGGCGCCGTTACCCGGCCGAACCCCACGCGCGCCTCCCAAAGGCGCCGCTCGCTCTCCGCCGCACGTAGATCGGTGCGCAGGCGCTCGAACTCTGACGCGCTCACGAGTTCGCGCGAAAACATTTCCTCAACCCGCTCGAAGTCCAGCCGAGCCTGTTCCTCGCGGGCGCGCGCGCCCGCCAACTCCGCCTCCTCCTCGGACACATCGAGTTCGGCGAGCAGGTCGCCTTCCGCCACCGGGTCGCCCTCCTCCACATTCACGTGGCGCAGGGTGCCCGCCGCTCGCGTCGCCAAGCGGATCCGCGACCGCGGCTCCACCGTGCCGGAAACGGCAAGCTGCCGCGAAAGGTCGCGCCGCGCGATCTCCACGGCGGCAACAGGCGTCCGCCGGCCTTCGGCGTCATTCCCGTTCCCCGTCGGCGCGTCACTGACCCCGCATCCTGCGGGAAGCGCGGCGAGTGCCGCGAGCAGCACCCCTGCGCATACGAGCCATGCACACGGGGACCGCCCCCCGCGTCGACCTGACAGGTGCCTCAGCATGCTGCGAAGGTCCCCGATGCCTCGGGAAAGTCAAACCGCCCACGGTAGCCGGTCAGCCCGTCTTTCGTCGTGACACCCGCGCCGCGCGCATTCCATTCTGCCCTCATGCCGACGGAATCCGGAGACAACATCATCCTCATCATCAGCGGCCCCGCGGGTTCCGGCAAGTCCACCTTGTGCGACCACCTCACGGCGACATTTCCGGACGGCATCGAGCGGTTTGTCACCACGACCACACGCCCGCCCCGCCCCGGCGAGCAGGACGGCGTGGACTACCACTTTCTCCCGCACGACGCGTTTGAGAAGCGCGCCCGCGAAGGCGGCTTCTACGAGTGGGCGGAAGTCCACGGCAACCTCTACGGCACGGAGCGCGCCCGTGTACACACCCGGCTGCGCGGCGACAAAGACCTCCTCCTCAACATCGACGTGCAGGGCGCGGAGGCCTTCCGGCGCGCGGCGGCGGCGGACCCTCTGCTGCGCGGGCGCCTGTTCACGGTCTTCGTCAAGCCAAGGACAGTCGGCGAGCTGCGCGAACGCCTCCTGAATCGCGGCAGCGAAGACGAAGCCTCCCTTGCCCGCCGCCTCCAGACCGCCATCGAAGAGATCCCCGAAGCCGACAAATTCGACCACATTATCGTTTCCGGCGCAAAAGCCGACGACGCCTGCGCCATCGAGGCCATCTACAAGGCCCGCACCGGAAATGCGTGAGCGCGGCGCGCCCGGCCCCCAGACGCCGCCCTGCGCTCAGCGGTGCTCCTCGAAGAGGAAAATCGTCTCGTCGGGCTTGATGTAGCCCAGGCGCTCGCGCACGACGCGCTCCAGAAACTCCGGATCCTCGAGGACGAGCCGCAGGTATTCCTCCTTGTGGTCACGCTCGCGGCGCAGTTCCTCAAGACGCTCGGCCGTGCGCTGCTCGCGCTCGCGGAAGCCCTCGTATTCACGGTAGGTGCCGAGAAGCACCATCATGAACGAAAACACCACCGCCACCAAGAGGACGGCGAGCACCGCAGTTATCAATTTGCCGAGGAGTGACATCGATCCGATTCGATCCTTGGACAGAAAAGGCCCCACACCGCAGGGGCAAACCTATTCCGCAAACACCCGCACCCCGATCCGCGCTCCGGTTCGCTCGTCTTACCGGACATGGCGCGTCCACGAAAATTTGCCGGTCGGTCCGCGGGAGACTATCCATCGGTCACTTTGATTCCATCCATGCCGGACGACCCGCGACATCACACCTCGTGAAATGAGCCCGCCGGAGAAAACCTTGCGCCGGTCTTATACCGCCTCTAAAACCGACCCATTATGAAGAGATTCCTATCCATCTCCGTTTTCACGTCCCTGCTTCTTCCGGCGCTCTTGTTTTCCGCCCAGGACAGTCTCCGCTACACGATCGGCGTCCATGAGTTTGAGAACCGTTCCAATTTCCGCGGTCAGATCAACCTCGCGCAATCGTGGGGTGCGGTCCTCACCGACGCTTTGCATCAATCGGGTCGTTTCATCGTTCTCGGTGAGTCGGAAATGCGCGCCGCCGCACTCGTCGAGCAGGACCTCGCCGCTTCCGGGCGCACCGCCGGCGGGGACCGCGCCCCGCAGACCGGTCATCTCACGCCTGCCCAGCTCCTCGTCAAAGGCGAGATCACACACCTGCAAACCACCGGCGGCGGTGACGCCGGCGTGAGGGTTCGCGGGATTTCTGTTGGCGGCGGCCGGTCCTCCGCCGAAATCAACGCCGTCGTCTACGTCGTGGACTCGACAACGGGGCAGGTCAAGGCGAGCAAGCGGGTCGAAGGCAACTCCGCGAGCACCCGCGCCCGCGTGGGCGTGCGTCGAAGCGGAGTCGGTGCGGATGTCGGCGGTTTTCAGAACGAGAACATCGCCGAAGCCGTCGCACTGGCCATTGAAGACGCCGTCGAGTTCATCATTTCAGAGCTGGACAGCGTGCCGTGGACCGCCGATGTCGTGGCTGTGCGCGGCGATCAGGTGTATATCAACCGGGGCGAGCGCGAGGGCGTGTCCGCCGGACAAACTTTCGTCGTCGGCTCTGTCGAGGAACTGCGCGACCCGGGAACCGGCGAGTTGCTCGATATCATCATGGACGAAAAGGCCCGCCTCGAAGTCTCCGAAGTGCGCGAGCGCGTCGCCATCTGCAAAGTCGTCAGCGGCGATGCGTCCGCCATCGACCGCGGGGCCAAAGTCAGCCTCCCGTAGACACGCACGCACGCGCGGGCATCCCAACCGCAGATGGCAGAAGTGGATACGTGCAGGAGGGTAACCGCACGTGCGCGACAACCTCCACCGGAGCACGGACATTCCTGTCCGTGTGCGGCTGTAATCGCACGTGCACGCGGCCGAAACAACCGCAACGCGGTTGCCCCATAGAGCCCATGGTTGGCCGCGAGGCCGACCATGGGTTCCGTTCACCGACACACAGCCTAAGCCTACCCCGCAGGGGTTGCCTCTCCCGTTCGTTCAGCGCGCAGTGAATTCGACGTCGCCGCAACCAAATCAACTCCTTCTTTATCCTCAATGGCGCTCATATAAGAAACAGCATTCCCGTGTGGGCAAATCGGCCTGGCGGCCCCCGGACAGCCAGACAGGTCGACTTGTCCATGCGGGAGGAATGTTTCTTCTCTTTCTTTTTGGTTCTTTTTCTTTGCGGACAACTTTTTCCCATGCGGAAAAAATGCCCGGCCGCGGAGCCTTTATTGTGCGGCGCTCAGTGCCCTTCGGACACTTCAACCGAGACAAGGGCCGCGGACATTCATTCAACGAAAGGAGACCAGTATGATATACGCCGGAATCGACATCGGTAAAGCCAAACACTGCATCGCGGCCATTTCCGCAACGGGCGCGGTCCGGCTCAAACCCGTTTTCATTGAACAAAGCCCGGAGGGTTTCGAGGCCCTCGCCGCGCGTCTGCGCCGACTCGGGAACGCCTCGCAAGTGAAGATCGGCATGGAAGCGAGCGGACATTACTGGACGCATCTGTATCATTTTCTCAACGAGGCGGGCTGGACGGTGGAACTCTTCAATCCGGTGCTCTCCAGCGCGCAGGGCCGCTGCCATCTGCGCGGACGCAAAACCGACAAGGACGATGCCCTGGCCATCGCCAAAACCCTGCGCGACGGCGGCTACACTCCCTGGGCGCTTCCCCCGGACGAACACAACGCGCTCAAACTGCTGTGCCGCCAACGCACCTTCATCGTCGCCGAGCTTTCCAACGCGAAGAGACGCCTGAGCGCGTTGCGCGACATGGCCTTCCCGGAGTTGGCCGGATTCTTCAGCGACGCGCACGCAAAAGCGCCCGCGGCCCTGTTGCGCGAGGCGCCCGCCGCCGGGGAAGTCCCGCGCTGCCGGTGCGCCGGATCGCTGCGGTCCTTTCGAAGAACAGCGGGGGGCGCCATGGCATGGAGACCGCACGCAAGGTGCGCGCCGCCGCCGCGCAAAGCATCGCCGACGGCCGGCACGCCGGCGAACTCGCCGGCTTGATCCGCGGTATGCTCGACCAGCTCGGGTTTTTCGCCAAGCAGATCGCCAAGCTCGACGCACGCATCCGCGAACTCTTCAAATCCATCGACAGCCCGATCAAAGACATCCCCGGAATCGGGGAGAAAACCGCCCCGATGATCCTCGCCGAACTCGGGGAGTTCTCCCGCTTCAAGGGTGGGTACAAGAAGCTCCTCGCGTATTGCGGACCGGACCCGCGCGTGCGTCAAAGCGGCCAGTGGAAAGGCACGGTGAAAATGAACAAACGCGGCTCTCCGGCATTGCGCACAGCTTTGTTCCAAGCCGCCAGCATGGCAGGATTCACAACCAGAGCCTGCGGTCGATCTATGCACGCCACCGCCATGAAAAAGGAAAACACCACCGCGTTGCCGTCAGCCATGTCGCCCGCAAGTTCGTCCAGCTAATCTAAGCGACATCCGTCACGACGGGCCGGATCGACCTCTACAAGCGCGGTAGCTTCGTCCTCGAAGCCGAAACAGGGAGCGGAGGACGGGGGCCGCACGCACGGGACACGGAACGCGCGGGACGGGCCAATGGGACGGGCGGATATTCAAGCCCCACCCGACCACCGGCGAAGAGGTCCCTGACGAATCCGCCCGCATCCCCGTTTTCGACTACGCCAATCCGCGCCCGGCGACATGGCCGGAAGCGGACTTCGTTGTCGGCAATCCGCCTTTCAGCGTCACATGGATGTGGAAGCGGCTTCCAGCCGCTTAGCCTCCGCATCCAAGCGGCAGGATGCCGCTTCCACTCCCCTTCCCCCGCTTTCCCTCCGCTTCGCCTTTCCCGATCACCATGGGTCGACAGCGCAAGCGGGGCCGCCGTCCGTATCGCAATGACCGTCGGCACGGCGGGAAAAGAGGAAGGCGTCTTGGCGACGGTCGAACGGGAAACCAAAACCGGCGAAGGCTTTGCCGTTGTCGAACTCCGGTCAAAAACGGGGATTCTGCTCCAACCTTACCATTGGAGTGGATACGGCGAGGGCGGTTGCCCTGCGCGCGAATGCCGGAATCAGTTGTCCCGGCGTGAAGCTTCACGGGGCTGGATTCATCGTCACTCCGGACCAAGCGGAAGCCCTCGGCCTTGGCCGCGTTCCCGGTATCGAAAATCACATCCGCGAATACCGAAACGGAAAGGACCTCACCAACCGCCCGCGCGGGGTGAAGGTGATCGACCTCTTCGGGCTGCAACCGGAAGAAGTCCGGGACCGCTTCCCGGAGGTCTATCAATGGATCTCCGAACGGGTGAAACCGGAGCGGGACCAAAACAAGCACGACAGCTACCGCTTGAATTGGTGGATTCATGGGGAGCCGAGAAGAGCTTTCCGCCCGGTCTTGAAAAACCTGCCCCCGCTACATCGCGACCGTCGAAACGACGAAACACCGTGTTTTCCAATTTCTGGATGCCTCCATTCTGCCGGACAACATGCTTGTCTGTATAGCCTCCGACCAAGCCGACTTGTTGGGCATCCTGTCGAGCCGCCTTCATTTCGCTTGGGCTTTGGCCCAAGGGGGACGGTTGGGCTACGGAAACGATCCCCGCTACAAAAATACCCGCTGCTTCGAGACCTTTCCCTTCCCGGACGCGACCCCGGAGCAACGGCAGCGCATCGGCGACTTGGCCGAACGCCTCGACGCGCACCGCAAGCGCCAATTGGAGGCGCATCCATCGGTTGACCCTCACCGGGCTTTACAACGTCCTCGATAAGCTCACCAAGCGGCAGGATGCCGCTTCCACCGGCGAAACCCTCACCCCGAAGGAGCGCACCGTCTACGAGGACGGGCTTGTCGGCATCCTCCGGGAGATTCACGACGAACTCGACGCGGCGGTTGCCGAGGCCTACGGTTGGCCCCCGGACATGGAGACGGACGAAATCCTTGCCCGCCTCCTCGATCTCAACACCCGCCGGGCCGCCGAAGAAGCCGCCGGGACCGTCCGTTGGTTGCGCCCCGAATACCAAGCCCCGGAAGGAAGCAAAGCCGTCCAAGGCGAAATGGAGGGCATCCAAGCCGCCGCCCCCGTTCCCGCGCCCGCGCCGAAGCAGAAAACTCCGTGGCCCGCGAAATTGGCCGACCAAGCCGCCCTTGTCCGCAAAACCGCCCTCGATATTCACTGGACCACGGAAGCCCCGGTAAAGGCCCTCTCCGCTCATTTCTCCGGCGTCCGCGCCCCCAAGGTGCAAGCCGTCGTCGACGCCCTCGTTGCACTGGGGCAATTGAAGTAATTCCCCTCCCGGAATACAGCCGCGCGGGGGGGAATTCGGATATTTTGCGCCACAATTCCCGGAAGGGAATCGAACGGAATCCCCCGCTATCCCCGATGAAAAGCCTTCCAGAAAGCAAATTGACCAAACGGGGGTGTTATCCATTTGTTATCCACTTGCCCGAAATTCACGGCAACAAAAAGCCCGCATGTCTGTGTTTATGCGGGCTGGCAGGCAATGGTGCGGGCGGGGGGAATCGAACCCCCATCACCGGCTTGGAAGGCCGGGGTTTTACCACTAAACTACGCCCGCAGTTTAATCGATAAGGCGGGATGCTCGCGCTTCCCGGCGCAGCGGTCAAGCCGATGCTTGCGGAAAAGTCAGCGGTTCGCGTCGAGGGTGGCGGTCCATTCCGCGAGGGCGGCGGGGATGGCGGAGGCGTCCATGGCCTCGAAGCGGAGGGAGGCGGAGTTGATGCAATAGCGCAAGCCGGAAGGGCGCGGGCCGTCGGGAAAGACGTGTCCCTGATGCGAACCGCAGACGGCGCAGTGGACTTCGGTGCGCACCCTGCCGTAGCTGCGGTCGGTCTGCTTTCCGACGAGGCGCTCGTCGAGCGGGCGGGAAAAGCTCGGCCAACCCGTGCCGGAGTCGTATTTGTCCTCGCTGCTGAAGAGGGGGGCATCGCAACCGACGCAGCGGAAAAGACCCGGTTCTTTATTGTTCCAGTACGCATTGCGGAAGGCGGGTTCGGTGCCGTGTTCGCGCGCGACGTGGAACTGCTCCGGGGTCAGGCGCGCGCGCCACTCTGCCTCGGTGCGCGTGACGCGCAGCCCGTCTTCGGCGATTTGCACGTGGCTCGGCAGGGCGCAGGCGGGGGTTTCGGTTTCACCGGTCGGGGCGCAGTCTTCCGCCGGGGCGGAGGGTTCGTTATGGGGAAGCGGATCACTCATAAGCACGGTATTCGAAAGGATATAGAGAAGGCCAAAACTCACCCACGGGTGTGCGGAACGCAGATGCATATGCGGGAATGTGTCCGGCCGCCCCCGCGCCGTCAATCGCCTGCCGGAATCTTTGCGTCCCACCCGGCCGCCAAAGAACGTAATTTCCATTGCAGAATTGGTCTTTTTCCCCCATGAATCGATGAAGAATCAATCCATTGTGCGCTCACGGTTACGGAAAGACACAGGTCATCTTCATGCAGGATTCACGGCTCCACATCCTTATCGTCGAAGACAGCGCGGACGACGCGCGCAGTCTCATGTCGATCCTTGAGGCGATCCCGGACTACACGTTCCGGATCGACTGGGCGCGCACGATCGCCGAGGCGAAGGCGGTCCTCCTCCGCGGGGGCGACCGCGTGGACCTTGTCTTCTGCGATTTCATTCTCGAAAACGAAACGGGGCTTGATTTCCTGAAAATGCTCCACGCCTGCCCCTCGGCGCCTCCTGTCGTCATGATCACGGCCATGGACGACCATGAGGTCGACGTTGCCTGCATGGAAGCGGGCGCCCGCGACTACCTGCGCAAGGGCAGCCTCACCCCCGAAGCTCTCGAACGCGTCATCCGCTACACAACGCACAACCACCGCACGGAAACCGAGCTGAAGAGCGCCCTCAAGGTGCGCGAGCAGATGCTCTCCATCGTTTCGCACGACATCGCCGGCCCGCTCGCCACCCTGCACGCCACACTGCGCCTGCTCGTCACGCGGATGGACTCCGGTGACACGGAGAAGTGCCGTTTGTTTCTTGAAAAGGCGGAGTCCAGCGCGGCCGGAATTCTCGAGCTGACGAAAAAGCTGCTGGAATGGGCCAAGGCACAGACCCACCACTTCGTATGCCGCCCCGAGCCCGTGCCGCTCGCCGAAGTGGTCGCGGAGGAGCAGTCGGCGCTCGAAGCGCTCGCCTCGGCCAAGGACCTCACCCTGCGCACCGGCCTCTCGCCCGAGCACGTCGCGTACGTCGACCGCGACTCGATCGCGGCGGTCGTGCGCAACCTGCTCACCAACGCCGTCAAATTTTCGCGCAAGGGAGAAACTATCGAAATCTCGGGCGAGCACCGCGGCGGGCGCATCGACCTGAAGGTGCGCGACCACGGCGTGGGCATTTTACCGGATCTGCGCGGAAACCTCTTCAACGAGGAAAAGAAAACGGCCCAGCCCGGCACGATGAATGAAAAGGGCCACGGCATCGGCCTCATGCTTTGCATGGCCCTCCTCGAACGCAATGCGGGCCATATCTCCGTGCAGTCCGAGCCCGGTGAGGGCGCCACCTTCACGGTCTCCCTGCCTACGCCGGAAAATCCGCCGCCCCCGCCGCCGCCGTCGACCCCCGCCCGCCTCCACATGCGGACCGACCGCTGAGAACCGCGCCGGAGAGCGGCACGCGCGCCTCTTCCGAAAACCACCGACCCCGCCGCCGTCAAGCCGGCTGATGAACGGCACTGAATCGGCGGATCGCGCCGAATACTTCCGCACAACCCGTTGCGCTCCTTCTCCGCAAAGGTTGCACATCGGCGCATTCCGCGCACATCGTATAGACGGACAATCCACACACGCACACGCACCCGGTTCAACGAAATGCAGGCTCCCCGCAAACAACACATCCGCGCACTCGCCCTCTGTTTACTCTTGTCCGTGCCCGCTGCCGCGCCGCTCACAGCGCAGCCGCAGCAGCGCATTCAGATCTTCCCGCAGAGCCCGCCGACCGCCTTCCCGGAGCACGAAACCGACACCGAACGCGAGGAAACCATCCGCCGCGGACTCGAGGACCTCGCCTCGGACAACGAAGACCTGCGCGTCGGCGCGGCCATGCTACTCGGCAAATACCGCGACAGGCGGGCACGCGCGGCCGTTCTCGGAGCCATCGACGACCCCGCCGTGCGCGTACGCCGGGCCGCCGTCGTCTCCCTCCTCGAAGACCGCTCCCACCTCGCGCCCGACGCCATCAACGCCCTCCTCCGCGCCCTCGGCGATGAAGACGCGGAGATCCGCCGCCACGTCTCCTTTTCGCTGCCCTTTCTGCTGCAGCAATCGATGTTCGTCCGCCAGCCATTCGGCGGTCGCCCGGCCAACCCTCCCCCGGCATTCGGCGAGGAAGCCCGGCGCGCCCTCCTCCGCGCCTACGAGGACCCCGAGGTCATCGTGCGGCGCAACCTTCTCGCCGCCTACCCCATGCTGCCGCAACGGCCCGACGGCGGCGTCCTCCTCCGTCTCCTCTCCGACGAAGACGCGCAGGTTCGCTCGGGCGCCCTCGGGCTCGCCGCCGGAGCCAACCCGCGCACCGCCTTCCTCGAAGCCGCCGCGCACCTCGCCGACGATCCCGAGCCAGCCCTGCGGCAGCAACTCGCCCGCGTCATCGCCCGGAACCGCATGGACGCCGGACTACCCCTGCTCGAACAGCTCGCGGACGACGAATCCGCCGCCGTTTCCGTGGAAGCGCACCTCGCCCGCCTGCAGCTCCGCCCGACCCCCGCCGACGCCGAAGCACTCATCGAACGCCTCGCCGACGGCGCACTCTCCGCCGAACAGACGCGCTACCTCATGTCCGCCGTTTCGGGCCTCGGCACCGCCGCGCCACCGCTCCTCGTCCGCATCCTCGACGAAGGCCCCCCGCCCGCCCGCGCCGAAGCCGTCCGCGCTCTTGTGCGCCATGAAGCCTTCTTCCACGAGCATGAATGGATCCGCCGCGTGGCCGAAGAGCCTTCCCAAGCCGTGCGCCGCGAAGCCGTCAACAACCTCCAGATGCAGCTCAACCGTGCCACCCCCGCGCTCGTCAACGGTCTCGCCGAAAGCCGCCACGCCGAACTCCGCGACCTCGCCGTGACTCTCTCCGGCGGCCTCCCGTCCGAAGATGCCTTCGACCCTCTGCTCGACCTCGTACTCGACGAAGACACCGGCCTGCGTACCCGCGCCTTACGCGAATTGCACCGCCGCGGGTTTCCCGGCACCAACCGGCTCCTCTCCCGCTCCCTGCGCGACAGCGACCCCGCCATCCAGCGCACCGCCGTCGAGCTGCTCGCCTCGCGCGGGCGCGGCGAAGGCATCGACATCCTCCGCGAATTCGCCGTGGAGCATCCCGGCACCCCCCTCGCCGCGCTCATCCAGCGCGAACTCGCCCGGCGCGGCATCCAGATCAACTGAGGAGACCCTGCAATGGCCCGCAATGTTCTCGGCAATCCGCTCGTCCCGTGCAGCACCGACCCGATGACCGGGTTTTTCCGCACCGGAACCTGCGACACCTGCGGCGATGATCGCGGCATGCACGTCATCTGCGCGCGAATGACCAGCGCGTTTCTCGAATTCTCGGCCCGCGCCGGCAACGACCTCACCACCCCGATACCGGCATACCAGTTCCCCGGCCTCCAGCCGGGCGACTACTGGTGTATCTGCCTCGGGCGATGGGTCGAAGCCCTCGAAGCCGGCGTCGCACCGCCCGTCAAACTCGAAGCCACCCACGCCAGCGTGCGAGAATTCATAGACCTCGAGGTCCTGCAGAAGCACGCCGTCCGCTGACCGCCGCCCTCTCCTGCTAACCAACAACGTAGCTAACTAACAACGTAATATTTTGTTGACGCATCCCCTCCCTGTTCCGGAGCGCCGCGCGCGAACGGAGAGGAGAAGGAGCACTTTTAGATGCAAATCCACGGATGCGGATCTTAACAAAATAATTTACAATGTAATATTTTGTTACCGGCTTGGCCGCGCTTACCGGAGCGGAGCGGCTCTTGGATGTTGAAGGTATCAGAATCCGCTCCTAGACACTGAGCTATGATCGCGTTTTTCGCCGACAACCACTTCAAGGCCCGACCCGGCTATGAACTGCACCAACGCCTGAAAGACCGCTACGGGATCGCTTTCCACGAAGACGAATCCGGCCCGCTTCCGGAAGCGCTCGCCGATACGCGCTGCGAACTGCTGATGCTCAACTGGATCAGCGACACTTCCGGCAACGCCCACCCCGGAGCAGAGACCGAGGCGGCCGTGAAGGCGTGGGTGGAAGCCGGCAAACCCCTCCTCCTCCTCCACGGGGCCAGCGCCGCCTTCCATGCCTGGGACTGGTGGCGGGCGATGGTCGGGTTGCGCTGGGTGCGCGGGGGCGACCCCGACGGTTTCGCGCCGTCCACCCATCCCGTCCGCCCCTACTCCGTGCGCGTTTCCAAGACCCGCCACCCCCTCTCGAAGCAGTTGCGGGACTTCGACCTGCCGAAGGACGAAATCTACATTAACCTGGAGCAGACCTGCCCCGTAAGCGTGCTCATGGAGACCACCACCGACGAGGGCACCTACCCCCAGGCATACATCTGCGCCACGCCGTGGGGCGGCACCGTGGGCGGTTTCATTCCCGGCCACGCGCCCCACGCCTTCGAAAACACCGTCCTAGTCGGCAACGTCGCCGCCATGATCGACTACCTCGTCTCCGCAGAGGCAGGCAAGGGGCAATGACAACAGACAGCGCGGCCTGCCCGCCGCGGGAACCTCGGAAAACCGCTCAATCGCC
>SLLG01000144.1 GCA_007134215.1 Opitutales bacterium
ATCGGCCAATCAAGATGCAGACTACCGAATCACGAAGACCAGCCGCTACGAGCTTGCGGAAGCGTTAGCCGGGGTGAGGGACCGTGGCGAGAAGTGGGAGCTTCACTGGAGCGCGACGCATCTGCTGCTCCTTACGGCGACCCCGCACATGGGCAAAGAGTTTCCTTACTACGCCCTTTGGCGGCTGTTATTGCCGGACCAGCTCACAACGGTGGAGGCATTCAACAGCTTTACGAAGGATCAACGCGCGCATCACTTTATCCGGCGTACGAAGGAAGAAATGGTTTATCTTGACGGTCGTCCGCTGTATCCAAAGCGGATTTCGGATACACTGGGATTTGAACTGACATCCGGAGAGATCAGCGAAGAAAAGCTCTACGAGAAGACGACCAGCTATCTGAAGTATGTCTACAACAAGGCAAAGATACTGAACCGGTCGGCAGCCCGTCTGGCGATGAGCGTTTTCCAACGCCGCCTGGCGAGTTCGACCTACGCTCTACTTCGCTCCTTCGAGCGGCGGCTGGAGAGGATCGAGCGTCTGATTGATGATGTTCAACAAGGTTCGATCACTGTCGAAGAGATGAACCGGCTGCAGCAAAAGCGGTTGCGGGAGGACGCTGACGTGTTTGAGGCAAAGACCGCCGATGAAGAGAGCGAAGATGAGATCGAGGAGAACGAAGCGGGCGAACTCGATCTGCTTGGTTTTTTCGTTGCCGCGTCGTTACGTGATCTGCTGACCGAGCGGGATGAAGTCCGCGCACTGCGGGATCTCGCCAAAGCTGTCTTCGAGAAGGGCGGAGAATCGAAATTCGAAAAGCTGCGGGAGATCATTGAGGCACCGGCCCACCAGAGTGAAAAGCTGATTGTATTCACCGAACACAGGGACACGCTCGACTACCTTGTGCGGCGGCTTCAAGGGCTCGGTCACACAGGTCGGATCGCGCAGATCCACGGCGGCATGCATTACACGGAGCGCGCGGCCGAAGTGGAGCGCTTCCGCATGGAAGAAGACGATGGCGGGGCACGTTTCATGATCTGCACGGATGCCGCGGCCGAGGGCATCAACCTGCAGTTCTGCTGGGTGATGATCAATTACGACATCCCGTGGAATCCCGCCCGCCTGGAACAGCGCATGGGGCGTATTCACCGCTACGGCCAGAAGCACGACCCTGTCGTCATCCTCAATCTGGTGGCCCCGAAAACCCGTGAGGGGCGCGTCCTGAAAACGCTGCTGGAAAAGCTGGAGAGCATCCGCAAGCAACTGAACTCGGACAAGGTTTTCGATGTTATCGGACGCTTGTTTGAAGGCGTCTCGATTCGTGACTACATGGCGCGGACGATTGAAAGTGGAGGCGTGGAGCCGGAGGTCGATGAGATCACAGGCAAGCTGACAAAGGAGCAGACGGAAGCTCTCTTGGCACAGGAGGCGACGCTCTACGGTACCGGCGGCGACGTGAAACCCCTGCTTGCGGAGATGCGGACGGCAATGGACCGGGAGACCTACTTCAAACTTCTGCCGGGCTACGTGCGCAGCTATTTTGAAAAGGCCGCCGCACTGTCCGGCGTGCGGCTTGAGAGTCACCCGGAGGGCATCTTTTCGTTGGCGGCCGACCCGGGAAAACGGGACTCATTGCTTCATGACCTTGCCTCGGATGCGTTTGGCGGGGACCGGCGATTCTCCTTTCACAAGCATCCGCCAACCAGCGACGTTATCTGGCTGCATCCGGGTGAACCCGTCTTCGAGGACTTCCAAGCGGCATTTGCGCGCCGCTACTCGCGGGATGCACAGCGCGGCGCCGTGTTCACCGACCCGGAAGCGCAATCTCCCTACCTGTTTCACTTGGCCCGTGTGACGATCATCCGCACGGCGGATCCCGACACGCCTGAGCTGCGACACGGCGAAACGATCGAATGCCGGCTTGTCGGCCTGAAGCAGTATGAAGGCGCGGAGATCGAGGTCTGCCCCCTCGAACACCTCCTTCTCCTCCGCGGCAGGCGCGGTATCCCGAAACCGGCACAGCTTCTTGCCGCCGATGCTGCGAGGCTTCGCGATGAGGCGCGGGCCTACATTATGGAAAGGATCGCGCGGGAGCAGGCATTGGCGCACAAACGAAAGTCCCAAGCCAGCCTGCCCGCGCGGTCCGAGACCATCAAACGGGGCTTTGCCTACCAAACCGCCGAGTTGGCGAAGGCCCGCGCGAAGCTCACGAAAAAAGCACGCGAGGGAAACAAGACAGCCCGGATCGAACTGGAAAGGGTCAAGACGAGGCAGCGCGGCCAGTCTGACCGGCTGGCGCAGGCCCTGCGCGTGATCGAACGCGAGCCCGCTCTGATCCAGGCGGCGCCCGTGGAGTTTGTCGCCCATGCGCTTGTCGTGCCCTCAGGAGATCCGGCCGATGTGGAGAAGCGTGATGCCGATGTCGAGCAGGTTGCCATGAACCTTGCCTGGGCCTACGAGGAATCATCCGGCGCTATCGTCAAGGACGTGCATACGCCCGCGCTCGCAAGGGCCGCCGGCCTCGGTGACAACCCCGGATTCGATCTGCTCGCGGTACATCCGGACGGCGAAAAACGTTGCATTGAGGTCAAGGGGCGGGCGCGGACGGGTCCCGTCGAGATTTCGCGCAACGAGTGGGCCAAGGCCTGCAATCTGGGTGACCAATACTGGCTTTACGTCGTCTATGGTTGCGCGACGCCGGCCCCGCAGATGGAGCGCGTGCGCGATCCCTTCCTCAACCTTCTTGCCAATGCAAAAGGCAGCCTGTTGATCGAAGCCGGAGCCGTCCGGAAGGCAGCGGCGGATATGCAGGGACCGGACGGCGGGAGCGAGGAGGCGGATTTATGAGCATTCAGGAAAACCAAGCCGCACGGCGGCAGGCGCGGATGTGCGCCGCAAGTTCGCAGCGGGACCGAACAAGCCACGCGAGAGCGGATGTGTCGGCATGCCGGCTGGTGCATCGCCTTAACCGGGAGTCTCGATATTTCAGCCCGGGAAGCTTGACGCGCTCCAAGGTTTTCGGCCACATTACCTCCTATAACGCCCGTTGTAGCTTCGGCGAAGCGGTCCTGGGTCAGTCCTTCGGGGCTGGCCCTTGTTTGTTTTTGAAGGGAGGCACCGTATGAAGACGGTTGTCTATATCGACGGGTTCAACCTCTACTTCGGTGCCGTCAAGGGAACGGCCCACAAGTGGCTCAACCCGGTCGAGGCGGTGCGGCGGCATCTGCTTCCGCAAAATGTCATCGTCGGAACGAAATATTTCACGGCAAAGCTCAATCCGAGGCCGCACGATCCCGACCAACCGCTTAGGCAGGAAACCCACCTGCGCGCGCTGCGAACCCTTCCCGCCCTGGAAATCTTCTACGGCTTTTTTCTTACCAAAACAGTCAAGATGCCCTTGGCCCACCCCCGCCCGGGCGGTCCCCGGCAGGTCAAAGTCATCAAAACGGAAGAAAAAGGTTCGGACGTAAATCTGGGCGCGCAACTCGTTCACGACGCGCACGAACATCGATTCGATTGCGCGGTTGTCGTGAGCGGTGATTCCGACCTGGTCATGCCGGTGCGCATCGTGAAGGAGGACCTCGGTCTACCGGTGGGCGTGCTCAACCCCCAACAGAACCCGTGTATGGAGCTAAAGAAATTCGCCACATTCTATAAGCACCTGAAGCGCGGAAGACTCGCCGACAGCCAGTTTCCTCCGACCCTCGCAGACGCCCGGGGAAAATTCCACAAACCCTCTTCCTGGTAACAATCTATGAACGACACACCCCGCCTCATCGAACACGCCTTCCCGCTTGAACAAGCTTCGCTGAACTCGGTGCATGAGAAGAACGTGCGCCACGGCCACATCTCCACACTGCATATCTGGCCGGCGCGGCGGCCGCTCGCGGCTTGCCGGGCGGCGCTCCTCGCCACGCTGCTGCCCGATCCGGGCGACGAAGAGAAACGCCGCGAACTCTGCGAGAAAATCGGCGGCCGGGTCGTGAATATCCGCAAACGCGTGAAAAAGCCCGGCGGAAGCATTGAGGAGCGCGTCGCGAGGGAGACACGCGGGGGTGTGCTGCACTGGCACGGACAACCCAAGACGCCCGAAGACTGGAACGCCATTCAGCGGCAAAAGGCCGATTTGGAGTGGTTCCGCAAGGAGATTCAGCGGATTTACGGCCGCGCGCCCAAGGTGCTCGATCCCTTCGCGGGAGGCGGTGCCATACCCCTCGAAGCCATGCGGCTCGGCTGCGAGGCCACCGCCGTCGACATCAATCCGGTCGCATGGTTCATCCTCAAGTGTACCCTTGAGTATCCGCAAAAGCTCGCGGGAGAGCGTAAGCGCCTGCCGGACTTCGTACTGCGCGACCGCGACTTCATGACCGCTTACTTCAAAGCTCTCCCGGGAAGCGAAGGCCGACCGAAATACCGCACCAAGAAACAACTCGAAGACCGCGTGCGGCAGCACTTCGGCGAAACCGTTGCCAAACGCGGCAAAGCAAGGGAAGAACAAGCCCTCTTCAACGACGACCATCCCGACTGGAGCGCGGAGGGGCACGGACACTCCGCCGAACTGGAGGCCGATCTCGCATGGCATGTCCGCGCGTGGGGCCACTGGGTACTCGCCGAAGCGCGAAAGGAACTCGCCCCGTTCTACCCCACCTACGCCGATTGGGAACCGCTCAAACCGGGGCACAAAGCCTACGAAAAGCAGCCCATGCGGCTCGTGCCTCTAAAGAACGACGGCACCCTCGATATGGACGCGCTCAACGGCGACCTCGGGGAAGATTACCTCGACGACGAAACCAACCCGCGGTGGGTCGCGAAGCCCACCGTGGCCTACCTCTGGGCGCGCACCGTGCAATGTAAGGATTGCGGCGCCACCGTGCCCCTCCTCAAAACCCGCTGGCTCTGCAAGAAGGATAATAAACGCGTCATGCTCACCATGGAATCCCTCGGCCGCGGAAAAGGCGTCCGCTTCGGCATCCAGGAAAACGTCCCCGCCAAAGGCGGCAGCGCCGCGCGCAAGCGTGAGCATGACAAGAAGATCGGGGCAGGGACAATGTCGAAATCAGGAGCGACCTGTCCGTGCTGCGGGACGGTTATGACAATGAACGATATAAAAGTTGAAGGGTGCTGTGGTGGTCTTTCAGAGGAGCTAATTGCGGTTGTTTTGGATGGACTCAAAGGCAAGGAGTATACCACAGCAAGTCCTCAACACGAATCCGACCCAGACAAGGTTGATTCCCTATACGAAACTAACATATCAAAGCTTCCCCACGGAAGAATTACTGAAAAAA
>SLLG01000348.1 GCA_007134215.1 Opitutales bacterium
AGCCAGTAGAGTAGAGAGCAGCGGGCGGGGTTGCCCAACCCGCTGCTCCCCCTCGTCGAACCGGACGTGCAGATTTCCCGCATCCGGCTCTCCTGCAAACATTTCGTCATGGGCGATAGAGACCAAGGTGTTGGAGATATTGGTAGCGACTCATTCCTTTGGGCAGGTGGTATTTACGCTGGCTGCGGCGGTTCAGATGAGTAATCATCCGATTGCGGCAGTAGTGACCAATGTCACGGAACGCTTTGCGAGGATAACCGTATTGGAAGTAACCGCACCATCCCTTCAGGTAGGTGTTAAGATCTTGCACAACGGCTGGGGCGGGCTTGAAGCATTTCTTCGGGCCGGTTTTCTCACGGATGGCCTCACGGGCTTTCTTGAGCGTTTTCTTCGACGGCACGATGTTCAGATACTGATTGCCGCGTCCGTGCAGGTCGCGGTCGTATCGGAACGTTAACCCGAGGAAGTCCAGGCTTTCGCCTCGCTTCAGTCGCACCACGGAGGTCTTTTCCCGGTTGAGCTTCAAGCCCAGCCACTCTTCCCGTTGACGGGTTATCCATTCGTCCATGCGGGCTCCTTGGTAGCGAGCCATCACCACGAAGTCGTCCGCATAGCGCACGAGACGGGCATTGGCCCATTGGGAAGGCCGCCGGGGCGGTGGAACTTCTGGTCAAACCGGTGCAGATACAGGTTCGCCAACAGGGGCCAGGACCCCGCCCTGCGGCGTTCCTTTGTCGTTCTTTTGCGGGGGCTGTCGCTTGCCTTGCTCATCTTCCTCGATGATCGGCGCACGCAGCCATCCACGGATGAGGTTGAGGACGTGCCGGTCGGTTACCCGCATCCGCACACAAGCCGTGAGCTTGTCGTGGGGAACCGTATCAAAGTAACCTTTCAGGTCGGCGTCGTAGACCTCGGTTCGGCCCGCTTTGAGGTTTTCCCGAATCGCGTCGAGCGCATCGTGCGCCTTGCGACCCGGACGGAAGCCATGAGAGCACCCATGGAAGTCCGCCTCAAAGATCGGCTCCAGTATCAGCACGACCGCCATTTGCACCACCCGGTCTTTCAACGTCGGGATGCCCAGCGGTCGCTTCTTTCCGTCGGATTTCGGGATGTACACCCGCTTCACCGGCGAGGGGCTGTAGGCCTTGGACTTGAGCTCGTCGAGGATTCCGGCGAGGAACTCCTCCACGCCAATCTCCCGTTCGAGGATGTCCTCCGCCCGAACTGCGTCGATCCCGCAGGCTTTGCCCCGTTTGCCGACATGCTTCCAAGCCGCTTCCAGCACGTCCATCCGGTAAATCCGGTCGTAGAGCGCGTAGAAGCGGAACTTCGGTTCTCTCTTCGCTTTCTGGTTTAGCTTCCATCTCAAAGTATGCAGTTTGTCCGGCAGCAGGTCCATCTACACCTCATGGCGGTCCAGATAGTCCCGGTCGGGTATTCCGTAATGGACCTCAAGGTCAAGCGGATGCATGGCGTCTTGATCGTTGCACTTTTCCAGTCGATCCCCTTCGCTCCAGGCGGGTTAGGCCCTTCCCTGCTACGATGGAATCGTCCGGCTCCCGCCACGGCGTTGCCGCCGGCGACGGGCCTCTAAGGTTCCTCGACTTCTCTTTCCCCACGCACTCTCTCCAATCACCACGGGGAGTCCGTCGGCTGTGTGCGAGTCTCAACGCACCGACGATTACAGGCTTCACCGGTTTCGGAAGGCCGGCCACTCCCACTTTGTGTAACGAGGCCGTACCGAGCGAAGCGACATCCCGCCATCGAGTTCACTTGCGGTACGGCTCGCGGATTCGCCTCGGCGGGCTTCGGCTTGGGGATTGCTCCTTTCACCGCCGCTTCGGCTACATGATAGACACTCAGTTGTCATGATGATAACATTTCATATCATTAGAGAAGTCAGGCTTCACCTGACACACCAGAACGCACAAGATCCACAAAAACTCTGCCAGCCGCGCCGCGGATGCGGACCCGGCAACAGCAGGATTACACGGGCTCCGTCGTGGAGCCTTTCCCGCCGCATTTTTCCACCGCACGCGGCCCCATGGCGGGACCGCGCGACGACGGCTCCACTGCAATAGCGGTTCAATCCACCGTTGTACCACCAAAGCAGGTCAACGCCCGCCGCGGTGCCGTGGTGGTGCATCTCCTTATCGGCGGAGACGACTGTCAGCCCGTGAAGCAAGGCGGCGGCGAAGATGGCGCGGTCGGCAGGATCGAAGTGTTGCCCTTTGGCCTTACGCTTGGGCCAATCCATGGCGGAAGGGCCGAATCTTCCGGTTTCAGGCGGCTCTTTCCGGAAACGATGCCGCGAAGTGCCGGGCCTTTCCGGCGCGGGCCGTCGAGCGAGCGCTCAACGGATTCTTTGCGGAAGCGGCACGGCGGCGATGAGGCGATCGATTTCCGCAAAGCGCATGGGCTTTGCGCCTTCCCACGAG
The DNA here is from genome assembly GCA_007134215.1 of Opitutales bacterium. Lineage (GTDB taxonomy): Bacteria > Verrucomicrobiota > Verrucomicrobiia > Opitutales > Oceanipulchritudinaceae > SLLG01. Next base: position 2,439 of record SLLG01000348.1, read on the forward strand.
GGCACCATCGCGAGGCTCCGGCGGTGTCGGCGGTGCTAGAACATGCCGCCCTGCTGCTCGATGAGGGCCTGGAGTTCGCGCTGGAAGGCCATGACGTCGGCCTGCGAGGGTTTATAGCCGGGCGTGGAGGGGTTGAGGGCGAGTCGGCCCATCTGGTCGAGAAACCACTGCGCCTTGTTGCCGTCGCTGAAGGCGACCGTCCCGCTGGCGAGGGACCCCGGCTTGGTGATTTTGTCGATGGTGACGGACACTTTCCCGCCCCCGCCGGGCGCGGCGCCGTCGTCGATGAGTTCGGTCGCGGCCGTGTCGGCGTCGACGGCACCGTCGTTCCCGGCGTTTTTGGCGGGACCGCCGACGGGCGCGGGCGGCGGCTCTTTCGGCGCCGGCTTGTCGGCGAGGGTGAGTTCCAGATCGTCGATGAGAAAGCGCACGTCCATGTAGGTCGGACGCAGGGAAAATTCTTCCCCGAGGCGTTTTTGCACGTCGGCGACGGACGCGCCTTCGCTCACCCAGCGGGCGACGGCGGCTTTTTGCTCTTCATTTAAATTCATAAAACTTGTCCCGTGATTTGGCGGGTCAGGTATTCGATGGTGCGGCGCACGGATTCATCCTGCTCCATGATGTTTTCCACCGTCTTGCAGGCGTGGATGACGGTGCCGTGGTCGCGCCCGCCGAAGGCCTCACCGATTTCCTTGAGCGGATGGTTCGTGAGGATGCGGCACAGGTACATGGCGATCTGGCGCGGAAAGGCGATGTTGCTCGGGCGGCGCTTGCTCGACATGTCGCTCATGCGCAGGTCGAAGTACTCCACGACTTTGCGCTGGATTTTCTCGAAGCTCACCGACTGCTGCGACTCCTCCTGCAGGATGTCGCGGACGAGGCGCTCGGCGGTGGGCACGTCGAGCGGGGACCTCACGAGGCGGGCGAAGGTCATCACTTTGATGAGCGCGCCTTCGAGGCGGCGCACGTTGCGTGTGATGCGGCTGGCGAGAAAGGCGAGAACGTCTTCGGAAACATTCGTGGCCCCCATCGCGATCGCCTTTTTTTTCATGATGGCGACGCGTGTCTCGAGGTCGGGTGCCTGAATGTCGGTCACCATCCCCCACTGGAAGCGGGAGACGAGGCGGCTCTCGAGGCGCGAGATCTCGCTCGCGGGGCGGTCGCTGGAGAGGCAGAGCTGGCGCTGCGACTCAAACAATTCGTTGAACGTGTGGAAAAATTCCTCCTGCGTGCGCTCCTTGCCCTCGAGGAACTGGATGTCGTCGATAAGAAGCACGTCGACCTTGCGGTAGAAGCTGCGGAACTGATCGAGCGAGTTCTCGCGGATCGCCTGGAGAAATTTGTTGGTGAACTTCTCGCAGGACACATAGACGACGTGCGCCGACGGATCGTTGGCCTGGATGGCGTGCGCCACGGCGTGCATGAGGTGCGTCTTGCCGAGGCCGGTGTCGCCGTAGACAAAGAGCGGGTTGTAGGCTTTGCCCGGCTCTACGGCGACGGCCGTCGCGGCGGCGTGGGCCAGCTGGTTGCTCGGCCCCACGACAAAGCTCTCGAACGTGTTGCGCGGGTTGAGAAACGGTTTGGGGCGTCCGCTCGAAGTCCGCCCTGCGCCCATCCGTCCGCCGGGCACACGGGCCTTGTCGACGCGCGAAACGGGCTTTGCCGGCGCACTCGGCTCCGGGGCTTCCGCAAGCACCGCCTCGCCGCTGCATTCGATGCCGATTTCGATACCGTCACCTCCGATGAGGGCGACTTTTTCGCGGATGACATCGAGGTAATTGTCTTCCAGCCAAATGGCGGCGAACTGCGTCGGCGCGACGATGACGAGCACGCCGTCTTCGTCCACGCGGGCCTGCAGGGGCTCGAACCAATTGCGGAAAACGTCACGGGTGAGGATTTTCTGAAACTCGCCCTTCACCAACCCCCAGAGTTCCGTGTCTTTTGTTACGGTCGTTTGTTGCATGGATGCGTCCTCCCTCGCATTTGTTCACACTCAAACGACGGACGGACGCAAAGAAGGTCCCGGAAGCTTTCCAGCCGGCGGGACCGAAGGATACAGTGTCTTGTAAATGCAGTGTGTAGCTTTGTCGCACATGGATAAGTTCAAGTTTGATAGTTACGGTAAGTAGCTTAATAAGAAAAGTTTAACCCAAAAGGCCCATCCTCCGGCACATCCTCCGGCACGAAGTTACGTAAAGCGGGGAACGCTGGCCGGTTTCAGTCGGGGATGATCGTGCCGTGGAAGATATCTGGAGGCGGATCGGCTTTTCAAGACCAACTTTTCCACAAGTTATCAACACCGCCTCCCAAATAACTTTTGTGACAAAAGCGTTGCAATTACGTGCGGACCGGTTCCCGCGTTCGCGGAGGCAAAAAAGCTTCCTAACGGCACCGGAATCTCTCTGCGCGGACGCGGCGGCGCGTACCCTCCGCGTGTCAGCAGCTTGGGAAATCCGTCGGCGGCGGGCGGCATCATCGTCACATGGTTTTCCCTGCGGATTCATCCCGGAAAGCGTTAGTAGCCCGCCGGGTTTTCGGCCATGAATTTGATGAGGCGTTCGTTGAATTCCTTAGCCGAATCGTGCCCCAACATTTTCAGCGCCTGGACCATGGAAGCGACCTCGACGAGGCGCGCAAGGTCGCGCCCCGGACGCACGGGAAGGATGATGTGCGGCAGCGGAATGCCGAGAATGTCAAACGAGTCCGTCTCGAGCCCGGTGCGCTCTTCGACCATTCCGCTCTTCCACTCCTCGAAGGTGACAACGAGGTTGATGTTTTTCTCGAGGCGCACGGCACGGATGCCGAACAACTCCGCGATATTCACGATGCCGAGCCCGCGGCACTCCATGTAGCCCCGGTTCAGCTCGCTGCTGCGCCCCTGCAGCTCGTGCTCACCGACGAGGCGGATGTAGACGAGGTCGTCGGCGACAAGGCTGTGCCCGCGCTCGATGAGGGCGAGGGCGCACTCGCTCTTGCCCACCCCGCTCTGCCCCCGGATGAGCGTGCCGATGCCGCGCACGTCCATGAGCGTGCCGTGCTCGGCGACCCGCGGGGCGAACTCGTGCTCGAGCGTGAGGGTAAGCGCGTTGCCAACGTCGCGCGTGGTCAGGTTGGAGCGGATGACCGGCGTGTTGGTCGCCTCCGCCACCTCGAGCATGGCGCGCGTCGGCGCGAGGTTACGGGAAATGACGACGCAGGGAATGTTGCGCGCCGCCATCTGCCGCATCACATCGAGCTGTTTATCGTGCGGCAGGTCGCGGAAGTAGGCCATCTCGCCCGCACCGAAAAGCTGCAAGCGCTTGGCCGCGAAATTTTTGAAGTAGCCCGCGACGGCGAGCGCCGGGCGGTTGATCGATTTGTCGCGGATGAGGCGCCCGGTCCCGCCGCGTCCGGCGACAAGATGGAGGTGCAGGGATTCCTGCGCAGCTTTGACAAGGGCCTCGACACTGAGGCTTTCGATGATCTTCGGCTGTGGGCGCAAGGGCATGGCTCGGTTTGGAAAAGCGTTGGGTAGGGAGCATGGAAACCATCCGCCGCCTGCTGGCAACGACCAACTGTCCCATTCAATCGCGTTCGCGCGCCCGCGCGCCGGGACCGGCGGCAAACGGGGGCCGCGAGGCCGTCCGCGGCCGCTTCGGGAAGCAAATCCTCGAAACCGCCTCCTCAAAGTCCGCCACACCGGAGAGGATCTCGATTTCGACACGGAGGAAGTAGAAGGGCAGCTCCGGGGCGAGGTCCGGCGGAACCCGCACGGCGTCCTTCTCCGTCGTGACAATCCACTCCGCCCCGGCCTCCGCCGCGGCGGCGTAGAAGGCTCTGAGTTCGCGGGCGGAGAAGCGGTGGTGGTCGAGGAAGCGGCGCCGCAGAACGACCTCGGCACCGAGCCCTTCAACAAAGCCCTCGAAGCTCTCGGGCACGGCGATCGCGCTCAGGGCCGCCACGGGCTTGCCGCGCAGCGCTTCCAGCGGCACTTCCTCCTCGCCGTGCACGGCGCGGAGAACTTTGGGCGCGTGGGTACACTCGATGACATCGGTGCCGGGCCGGTGCGACTCAATCGCCGCGGCGAGCGCGTCGTCGGGGGAGCCATCCGACTTGGTGAGGAAGACGTAGGAGGCGCGCCGCATGTTGGCGACGGGCTCGCGGAGAATCCCGCGCGGCAGGAGCCTGCCGTTTCCAAAGGGGTTGGACTTGTCGATGAGGAGCAACTGGAGGTGGTCCTGCAATTTGTAGTACTGGAAGCCGTCGTCGAGGATGAGCGTGTCGACACCGAATTTGCGGATGGCGTAGAGCCCGGCCTTGACGCGGTCCTTGTCCGTGATGACGAGCACGCCGGGAAGATTTCGCGCCAGCATATACGGTTCGTCGCCGGCGGTTTCGGAATCGAGGAGGACGGATTCGCCGTCGCTCACGACCCGCGGCGGCGGTGCCTCGACGTGGGCGATGGCGCGCAACCATTGGCGGAAGACCGGCTCGCGCCGGCTCTTGTAGCCGCGGCTGAGGATGGCCACCTTGCGCCCGCGCGCGTGCAGGGAGCGGGCGAGCTTTTCCACCACGGGGGTCTTTCCCGTCCCGCCTACGGTGAGGTTGCCGACGACAATGACGAGGCAGCCGAGATGCCGCGCCCGCAGGACGCGCCCGCGGTAGAGCGCGGCGCGGAGGCGCACCAGGCCGTGGAACACGCACGAGAGTCCCCGCAGCACGCCACCCCAGGCGCGCGCGGTGCGGTCGTCCCGCCGCCCGAAGATCACGTCAACGGTCAGTTGCTCCAGCGCCTCCGCCTTTTCCTGAAAAATTCGTCGCAACATAGCCTCCGGTTGCCGGACCCGATGCCTGCGGGCAGAAAATCCGGCGGCAAACCCTACAACCCGGCATAGAGTATAAGCGCCCCGCCCCCGCCGGGTTCAAGGCGAAAGCGCGAAAACGGTTGACGCGCAAAGCGTTCCGGCGAAACCAAGAGCCGATGGGGGGAACACGGAAAACACGCCTCGACGAACTGCTTATGGAGCGCGGCCTGTGCGCGAGCCGCGCGCAGGCCCGGGGCTTCATCCTCGCGGGCAAAGTGCGCTCGGGCACGACCGTTCTCGACAAGCCGGGCAAAGCCGTTCCCGCCGACATACCGCTCGAAGTCGAGCAGCCGCCGCGTTTTGTCAGCCGCGGCGGGGAAAAACTGGCCGGGTTTCTCGCATTCTTTCCCTTCCCCGCCGAGGGCCGGAGCGTCCTCGATGTCGGTGCCTCGACGGGGGGCTTCACCGACTGCCTCCTGCAGGCCGGGGCCGCCCATGCGACCTGCGTCGACGTCGGCCGCGCCCAACTGCATCACAAAATCGCACAGGACCCGCGGGTCACGAACCTCGAGCGCCTCAACGCCCGCGCCCTCGACAAAGCGGATCTGCCCCGCCCCGGCTACGACATCGCCGTCATCGACGTCTCCTTCATCTCGTTGCGCCACATTCTCCCGCCCGTGTGGCGGCGGGTGTGCCCCGGCGGCATCCTCGTCGCACTCATCAAGCCCCAGTTCGAGGCAGGCAAGGCCGAGGCCGACGCCGGACGGGGCGTCATCCGCGACCCCGCCATCCACGAACGGGTGGTCGCGGAGATCCGGAGTCTCGCGGAAGGCGAAATGCCCGCCGCCGCTGAATTCGGATTTTGCCCGTCGCCCATTGAGGGAGCGGACGGAAACCGCGAATTTCTTATCGGATGGAAGAAGATTGCTTCCGCCGCCGCCGACCGTTTCCCTCTGCCGCAGAGATGAACACCCCGACCCGCCTTCGCGTGCGCCGCATCGCCCTCGCCGTCAACCCGTCAAAGTCCGGCGCGGACGGACTCGCGGCGGAACTGGAAGCCTGCGCGCGCGAACGAAACATCGAGACCTGCCGCGTCGACGCCTTCCCCGTGCCCGCCGACGGTCTCGCGGGATTCGACCTCTGCTGCGTGCTCGGCGGCGACGGTTCGATCCTCGGTGTCGTCGAAGCCGCCGCGCGGGAGGGCGTGCCGGTGCTCGGGTTCAACTTCGGCGCGCTCGGTTTCATGGCCAATTTCAGTGCCGAGGAGGCGCGGTCCGTCTTTCCCGGCATCATCGGGGGTAAGCCGTGCACCATCGACCAGCGGGCCGTCCTCGAATGCCGCGACGCCACCGGCGCATGGGCTTTCGCGCTCAATGATGTCGTCGTGAAGACGCTGACCCCGCGCCTCGCCCGTCTCCAGGTCCGCTCAGGCGACCACGACATCAACGATTATTACGCCGACGGCGTCATCATCGCCACCCCCACGGGGTCGACCGCCTACAACGTTTCCGCGGGCGGTCCCATTGTGCATCCCAATGCCCGCGCCATCGTCCTCACCCCCATCAACCCGCACACCCTCAGCAACCGCGCCATCGTCCTCGACGAGGAGACCTCGCTGCGCATCGATCTCCGCTCCGGGCCGGACGAAGTGCGCATCTCCTGCGACGGGCGCTCCATCTTCGACACGGCCACCGCCTTTCCCCTGCACGTCACGACCTGCCGGGACCTGCGCTTCCCGCTCATCCAGCACGACGATTACAGCCATTTCCACGTTCTCCGCCACAAGCTGCAGTGGACGGGAAACGCCCCCTTCCGTCTCTCACGGTAGCGGCGGCGCGGTTTCGCGTGAAGGAACCGTTGACTCAACCCTCCCGACCGCTCTATCAGGTTGCCTCCGATGGACTTCTCTGAACAACAAGTGCCCTCCCGGTACAAACGCATCGTTCTCAAGCTCAGCGGCGAGGCCCTGAGTTCGCGCAGCACCTCGGAAAGTATCGACGGCGACATCCTGCATACGGTGAGCCGGGAGGTGAAAGCCGTCTTCGAACTCGGCGTCGAAATCGGCCTCGTCGTGGGCGGGGGCAATATTTTCCGCGGACTCGCGGGCGCGGAAATCCGCGGCGTCGACCGCACCACCGGCGACTACATGGGCATGCTCGCGACGGTCATCAACGGCCTCGCCCTCATGGACTGCCTAGAAAAGCTCGACGTGCCCGTGCGCGTCATGAGCGCCATCGAGATGAACAAAGTGGCCGAGCCCTACATCCTGCGCCGCGCCACCCGCCACCTCGAGAAGCGGCGTGTGGTAATTTTCGTCGGCGGCACGGGCAATCCCTATTTTTCCACCGACACCACCGCCGCCCTGCGCGCCAGCGAGATCGGCGCGGGTGCCATCTTCAAGGCCACCAAGGTCGACGGGATCTACGACAAAGATCCCATGAAACACCCCGACGCCGTGCGCTACGAAACCCTGAGCTTCATGGACGCGCTCAAGCTGCGTCTCAAGGTGATGGATGCGACCGCTTTCGCCCTTTGCATGGACAACGAAATGCCCATCCTCGTCTTCAATATGAACGAGGCCGGGTCCATCAAACGCGCCGTCCTCGGCCAGCCCATCGGCACGCTCGTGAGCTGACGCTTTCCGTCCGCGTTCTCCACCTTAACCCGCGCCAACATCCTCCCGTGAACGCTTCCGCCGCCCCCACCCCGCCGTCCGAGCGGATCGAGTTTCTGGACTTTCTCCGCGGTGTCGCCCTTTTGGGGATCCTCATCGTCAACGTTCCGCTCATGGTCGGCCCGTTGAACGCCTACCTTACGGACTTTACTCTCTGGCCGGACCCGGCAAACACCGCCGCCAACGCCTTCATTCGCTTTTTCTTCGAGGGCTCGTTCTACGTCCTCTTTTCTCTCCTCTTCGGCGTCGGCTTTCACCTCATCCTCGCCCGCGCCGCCGCGCGCGGCGGACCGCCCCTCGGCCGCTACCGGCGCCGCCTCGCGGTGCTCGCGCTCTTCGGCCTGCTCCACATCCTATTTCTGTGGTATGGCGACATTCTCCTCGCCTACGCTCTCTTCGGGTTTGTCATCATCCTCTTCCGCAAACGCTCGGACACCACCTGCCTTGTGTGGGCGGGTGTTTTCGCGGTGATCCCGTTTTTTCTCACCTCCGCGCTCGCGGGCCTCATCCACCTCGGCCTTTCGCATCCCGAGGCCGCCGCCGAAATGCGCGCCGCCTTCGCCGAGCAGGAGACCCATGTGCGGGAATCGGTCGAGGCCGCGCTCGCCGTCTATCCGCACGGCGGCTTCTCAGAGATCATCGGTATGCGCCTCGCCGAATACCGTGACACCCTGCCCGGCTACTTTTTCTTCTTTCCACTCGTCATCGGCATCATGCTCGCCGGCGTGGTGGTGGCACGCCGCGGTTGGCTCGCCGATCCCGCCGGGCACGAAGCGGTTTACCGGCGCGCCTTCGCCGTCGCCCTGCCCTTCGCCATCGTCGGCAAGGCCGCCTACGCATGGCTGTCCCTCAACACCTCGTTCCTTGTTCCCGACGCCGCGCTCGCCGGGGCGACGCTCGCCCTCACCCTTGGCGGTCCCGCCCTCGCGATCGTCTACATCTGCCTCCTGCGTCGACTCTACCTGAGCGGCAGGCTCCGCGTCCTTGTCCAAGCCGTCTCCGCCGCCGGGCGCATGGCCCTCACACACTACATCGGCCAGAGCCTGATCGTCACCACGATCGCTTTCAGCTATGGGCTCGGACTCTACGGACACATCAATATCTGGCAGGGCATTCTCCTTGCCGTCCTCATTTACATCCTCCAAGTCATGGCCAGCCCGTGGTGGCTCACCCGCTATCGCCACGGCCCCCTCGAAGCCCTCTGGCGTCGCCTCACCTACGGGCGGGCCGCGCCATAAGCGACTTTGCTCTTGCCGCGCAGAGCACCTGCGGTATAAGAAACGCGCTTCGCATTGATAAGAACCAGAACCAAAGAACCGGGAGCACCAGACGGCCTGGTTCCCCGAAAAAAGGAGAGACAAAATGACATATGTCCACTCGTTCCTGCTCTTCACCGCGGCGGCGCTCGCTGCCGCTCCGCTCACTGCCGACATGGCTGACCTCCCCTATAGCGGCGACGGTCATATGATGGTCACCGCCGACGAATTGGTCTGGACGGATATCGCGTCCATGGCAGCGCCCGCGAAAATCGCCGTCATCGAAGGCGACCTGAGCAAAGCCGAACCCTTCACGTTCCGTCTCAGGCTGCCGGCGGGTTACCGCATCGAACCGCACGTCCATCCCGCCTACGAGCGGGTGACCATCCTCGCCGGTGAACTGCGTTTCGCCCACGGGCGCGAGTTCGACCGCGCAGCCACGCGCCCGCTCGGTCCGGGCGGGTTCGCCGTTATGCCGCCAGGTGCCCCAATGTTCGGCTACGCCGCCGAAGACACCGTTATTCAATTGCACGGCACGGGGCCGTGGGGTATCGACTACATCGACCCCGCCGACGATCCCCGCCTGCGCGACGACTGAATCGAGCGCAAAAGCGCAAACCCTGATGGCACTGCGGGATTGCCAATACCGAGAAGCACCGGTTACTTATCCGGGACCAATGAACTCCGAATCCGTGCCCGAAAAGAGAGCCCCGCGTGCCCGCCCGGCTGAAAAGAATCCGCCAGAAAACCACCGCGCGCAGGAGAACGCCTCACCGGCGGAGAAGCAGTTGTGGCGCGCCGCTTCGGAACGCCTCGCCTCCGCCGTTGGAGACGCGGAACTCCGCGCGCGGCTCCTCGACAACGCCTCCCACCCCCGCGAGATCGAAGCCTTTGTTCACCTCCTTGCCACGCATCCACCGCGAGGATCGGGCCAGCAAGACGCCGTCAAACAACTTCTCCAATTCTCGGACGAATCCGACGCCTCCCTCTCGAAGTGGCTGGAAGCGCTCGCCGATCTTCATGCATGGATCACAGCGCAGGGCCGCCGCACGACATTGAAAATGGCCGTTGGCTACCTCGCCTGCTGCGACGCCGCCGTGAAAACCCGCCCCAACCTCCACGACCTGCCCGCCACAGTCCGGCAAATGCTGGAGGAATACGGTTTCGACGGATGAGGTTCTACGCCTTTCGCCACCGGAGACCGCCAAGGGTCCCCGCCGGAACTGCTCAGCAAATGAGGCTGCGAAAATCGTCCACGTCGCCCGAAAAGCCCTTTTCCACGCCTTTGTTAATGACGGAAATAGCATCGTGGGAGTGCAGCGACTCAAGGTGCGCGCATGCCACCTGAAAATCGAAGATGTTTGAATCGGAATCTAGCTGTTCGTAGAGGAGGCGCGCGGCGTCTTCGACGAACTTCACCTGCGAACCGTTCATCTCGGCGAAGGCCTGCTCGTCCTCGCGCTTCACCATCACCTGCGTCTCCGTCTTGAGGGCAGCCTCGCAGTGGCGCTGCAGGTCTTCCAGCGTTACCATTTTGCCGGGGCGCACTTCCACGCTGATCCGCGCCTTGCTTCGCTGGCTGTGCGGAATCGCATAGGTGGCGCGCTCCTCGCGGGCATGTTCGGCAAGATCCGCCGAGCATGGGCAGGCCGAGCTGTAAACAAAATCAAAGTGTATGCGCTTCCGGAAATGGCCGAGGTCGTCGACAATCCCCTCGTAGGCCGCCTCGTAGTATTGCCAGCCCTTGAGACCACTGCGGAGGCTGGCCTTCTCCATCGGATAGGAAAAGCGCAACTTCAAACGGGCACGGCTGCTGTCGAGCCGGACTTTGTAGGCTGTGAGCACGTCCTCCAGCAACTCCGGCGTGAAAACGCGGTCCTCGAACTCATAGAACACGCGCATGATCCGCGACATGTTGATCCCTTTACGGTCAGCCGCGAGCGAAACCGATCCGGTCACGGAGGTTTCGAGGGTTATGGGGTCGCCTCCCGCGCGCGTGTAACGCAGCGGCAGACGGAAATTGGAAATCCCGACCTGCAGAATGGGCACGTTCGCCCCGAGGATCGCCGAGGCATCCTGGTTCTGCATATCAGGCAGCTTGTTCCTATATTCAGTTGTCACCTTGAAACTCCGGTCATAAAAACGAATTGGCTTACAGGGTGTCATGCCGCACGGGGCTTGCAAGGTCGGACTGCCGTTTGTCATAGTGGTCATTTGCATTGGTCGACTATCGCCCGCCGAGGCCACCGGCGGCCGCCATCCTTCCATGAACGGCCGCTCCCGCCCGGCGGACGGTCGATTACGCCGAACGAACGGCGCGCCGGGGCAGCGTCGGCTTGGTCCCGAGCGGCGAAGCCAGGGATGGGTCTATGAGTTGATTTTCCAGAGAACTTCCGACCCAAAACTTTTGGGCTGCCGCACAGCACCGCGGACCGGCCGGTTCGCGGCGAACGCGTCAAAACACCGTTGCCAAAGGGCGCATTGAGCGAATCCAATGGACCTCCATATGAGCGAGGATTTCCAGATTGTCGCGATCGACGGCGGCGCGGCCTCCGGCAAGTCGTCCACCGCCCGCGGCGTGGCCGGGGCGGCGCATTTTCTTCATGTCGACACCGGCTCGCACTACCGCGCCGTGACACTGCGCGCGCTCGGAGAAGGCCTTCGCCCGGTCGGGGGACCCGCCCTCGAACATTTCCTCGCGGGACTCCGCTTCGAGACGGAAGTGCGCGGAAACTGCGCCTGCCTCCGGCTCAACGGCGTGGTGCCCGATGCCGCCGACATCCGTTCCGACGCCGTCAACGCCGCTGTTTCCGCCTTCGCCGCCCTGCCCGCCGTACGCAAAGCCGTGCGCACCTACCAGCGGGACCAGGCGGCGGTCGCGCGCACGCACGGCTTCCGCGGCCTTGTGATGGACGGGCGCGACATAGGCACAGTCATCTTTCCGGACGCCGACCTCAAAATCTACCTCGAAGCCGACGCGTCGACGCGTGCCGCCCGGCGCAAAGACGAGGGGCAGACCGACACCATCGACGACCGCGACCGCATTGACAGCACGCGCGCCACCGCCCCGCTCGCCGCCGCGCCGGACGCCGTGCGCATCGACAACTCAAACATTCCGCTGGGGGGCGTCGTCGAGGAGGTCCTGCGCCTCCTGCGCCAAGGCGCTTCCGCCACCGGCGCGTCCCGCGCGACTGAACCACGATGAAACCGGAAGAGTGGTCGCAGCGTTACCGCGAGGGCCGGACCGGCTGGGACATCGGAGGCTGCCCGCCGGAACTTGCGCCCTTCATTGCCTCGCTCCCGCCCGCGCGAAACGTGCTCATCCCGGGGTGCGGGAAGGGTCACGAGGTCGCCGCCTTCCGCGAAGCGGGGCACAGCGTCGTTGCCGTCGACTACGCCGAGGGCGCAGTCGAAGCCGCGCGGCGGAACCTCGCCGAATACGCGGATTGCGTGCGCCTCGCCGATTTCTTCGATGAATCCGCGCTGCCCCCCGCCGCCTTCGACATCTGCTATGAACGCACCTTCCTCTGCGCCATTCCCGTAAAATGGAGGCGCGATTTCGCCCGCCGCGTCGATACTCTCCTCCGCCCCGGCGGCCGCCTCGCCGGACTCTTTCTCTACGGCGACCCCGAACCGGACGGACCTCCCTTTCCCCTCTCCGGCAACGAACGCGGATCGCTCCTCGGCGCGCGCTTCACACTTCTACACTCCCGCCCCACCGGTAGTTCCTTCAAGCCCCTGCCCGAAGCCCGCGAATTCTGGGAAGTCTGGCAGAAGCCGTCCGCGTAACCCGGCGGCGCGCATACCACACTACGTCAGCGTCTCCGTCAGAAACGCCTTCACGGCACCGGTTTCAGCGGGCAAATCCCACTTCCGCGGTCCGCGGCGCTTGAGCGCTTCAAGGGTCGGGTGCGTCGCGCTCTGACCCGTCGCCTCCGCCACAACCTCCGGAAACTTCGCCGGGTGCGCCGTCCCGAGGACAACGGTGTTTTTCGCCCCGTCGATCTCCGCGAAGCCGCAGGCTGTGTGGGGGTCGACGATGTAGCCGTGCTTCCGCCACACCCGCGCGGTGATCGCGCGGATGCCTTCGTCATCGGCCCGCGTCGCGCGAAAGCGGTCGTGCCGGAAGTCCGCGAACTCCACCCGGCCTTTCTCGCGCAGGGTTGCCATCGTCTCCCGCACGCGGGCCGCGTCGCCCCCCGTGTGCTCATGCAGAAAACGCTCGAAATTGCTCGCCACCTGGATGTCCATCGAGGGCGCGAGGCTCGGCTTAACGCTGCCCGCCTCGTAGACCCCCGTGCGAAAGAGCTTCCACAATATGTCGTTGCGGTTGGTCGCCACGCAAAAGCGCGAAACGGGCAGGCCCATGCGGAACGCCCACCAGCCCGCGAGCACGTTGCCGAAGTTGCCCGTCGGCACGATGAACTCCACTTCGTCCCGCCGGTCTTCGGGCAGACGGAAGTAGGCGTAAAAATAATACACGCACTGCGCAAGCACGCGGGCGAGATTGATCGAATTGACCGCGCTCAGGTGGTGACGCCGCCGGAAGTCCATGTCCCCGAAGATTTCCTTCACAATCCGCTGCGCGTCGTCAAAGCTCCCCGCCACGGCAAGCGGGAAGACCGTGTCCGATCCGGTGCAGGTCATCTGCCGCTCCTGCAGGGGCGAGACCCCGCCGCGCGGATAAAGAATGAAGCTGCGCACGCCCGGTTTTCCGAGAAGCCCGTGGATCGCCGCCGCTCCCGTGTCGCCCGAGGTCGCTCCGAGAACATTGATCGTCTCGCCCGTGCGTCCGATCTGGTGCTCATAGAGGTTGCCGAGCAACTGAAGCGCGAAGTCCTTGAAGGCCAGTGTCGGCCCGTGGAACAACTCGAGAACAAATAACCGGTCGTCGAGTCGGCGCAGGGGAGCCGTGCGCGGATCGTCGAATCCGGCGTAAGCCCGCCGCACACAGCGTTCCAGCGCTCCCGCATCCATCGGCCCGGCAAACCGGCGGAAAAACTCAAGCGCAAGGTCGGCGTAGTCGAGCCGCTCCCAGGCCGCCAGTTCACCGGAGAGGCCGGGCAGAGCCTCGGGCACGAGCAGTCCGCCGTCCGGCGCGAGCCCTGTCGCAACGGCGTCCTCAAAACCCATCGGCGGCGTCCCGCCGCGTGTCGAAACGTAACGCACCGCTTGCCTCACTGGTCGAGGGCGAAAGCCCGGTGCAGGACGCGCACGGCGTCATCCGCCGAGTCGAGGGAGATCGCCACCGATATTTTGATCTCACTTGTACTGATCATCTGGATGTTGATCCCATGCTCGGCGAGCGTCGTGAACATCCGCGAGGCCACTCCGGAGTGTGACTGCATCCCCACCCCCACAATCGAAACTTTCGCAATCCGGTCGGTGAGGCTCACCTTGCCCGCGCCCAGAGAGTCGAGGCAGCGCGAGACCGCGCGTTCCGCCTTGTAGGCGTCGTCGGCGGGCACCGTGAAGGTGAGATTGGCAATGCCCTGGCGGCCCACATTCTGCACGATCATGTCCACGTTCACCTGCGCTTCGGCGAGGGAACGGAAGATTTGCGCGGCCGCCCCCGGCTGGTCCGGAATGTCGCTCACGACGACTTTCGTCTGGTTCTTGTCGCAGGCCACGCCGCGCACGAGCACGTCCTCAAGGGTTGTCTGGGCTTTCACGATTGTTCCCGGGTTGTCATTGTAACTGCTTCTCACTTCAAAAACCACGCCGTATTTGTTGGCGAACTCCACCGCCCGCGACTGCATCACCTTGGAGCCGAGGCTGGCAAGTTCGAGCATCTCTTCGTATTTGATCTCCGGTATCTTCCTCGCCTCCGGCACGATGCGCGGGTCCGCCGTGTAGACACCGTCCACATCCGTGAAGATCTGGCAAAGGTCCGCCTTCAGCGCCGCCGCGATGGCGATCGCCGAAAGATCCGACCCGCCCCGCCCGAGTGTCGTCACATGGCCGTTTGCATTGATCCCCTGGAAGCCGGCGAGGATCACCACTTTGCCTCCGTTCAATTGCTCGCGCAGGTCGCCGCCGCGGATCTCCACGATCCGCGCTTTCGTGTGCACCGCGTCGGTGAATATTCCCGCCTGTCCGCCCGTGCGAGACACCGCCGGTACCCCGATGGCATGCAGCGCTATGGTTGTCAGAGCGATGGTCTCCTGCTCCCCGATCGTCAGCAGCACGTCCATCTCGCGGTCGTCCGGTTCCGGATGCAGCGCCTTGGCGTCAGCAATGAGCCGGTTGGTCACACCGCCGCGCGCCGACACAACGACTACCACACGGTGCCCTTCGTCATGCGCGTTCTTGATCCGCTGCGCCACACTGCGGATTCGGTCGAGGTCCTTCACCGACGTCCCGCCGTATTTCTGTACAATCAGAGCCATGAGGAAAAGCGCGGGAGTTTCCGCACCGCTCCGCCCGATGGCAAGAACGGAGAATTCTCTGGTTCCCGGATAGACCCAACCGCTCCCGCCCGCCCCCAAACCCGCTCACTCCCACACAAGCAGGCATCAATCCATTCTAACATTCGCAACCTCCCGCGCCCGCCACACTGTCTGTTTTTTAATGCCTGGCATTTTTATATATCGTGTAATATTTTCATTGCCCATTTAAAGCATATTTCAATTTTTGGATTAAAGATATAATACAATAAAATTTCCTTTGAATCAGTATCATATCATTGATTTAGAGAAAATCTTAAATGTATGGCATTTAACTTGCGTGAAGGTCGGGCATGCTTTTGTATAGCGACATGTACAGACAACCCTATCCAAGGAGGCTGGTTGCGCCGGAGGGCGAATCAGCGTGTTATCACTGTTATGGGCGGTGTGTGAACAAGGAGCGGCTGCTCGGTGACGGGGAGGCGAAGGACCGCTTTGTCGCGGAGCTGCGGCGGGTGGCGGCGTTCTGCGGGGTGGAGGTGCTTACCTTCTGCGTGATGTCGAACCACTACCATATCCTCGTGCGCGTGGACCCGCGGGCGAAGGCGGTGGATGACAAAGAGCTGGTGCGGCGCTTCCGCGCGCTCTACGGCGAGGACAAGTGCCCGTATATCAACATGGACGCGGGGCGGGTGGCCTCGGTGCTGGACTCGAAGCTCGACGACGCCGAGGA
>SLLG01000321.1 GCA_007134215.1 Opitutales bacterium
AAGCGGGCCGCGCGCCGCAGCGCCGCCACCCACACCTCCCGCTGCACATCCGCCAGCAAGCGCCGCTTGTGCACAATACGCGTGTAGACATGATATACCGATATTTCTTCTGATTTGATTCGTAACTGTCCCATAAATATTTTGTATTTCTCAGAGTTAATCTAGCTTTAGGGAGTGTCAAGGGCTTTTTCAGGACGGTGGATTTTCCGGGTGGGCGGCGCGGGGAGGTGGCAACGCTTGCGTTGCGATAGGGACGACCATCTGCGGTACCGGTTGTGGCCGGTCGGGGGCGTACTGCCCCCGTGGCCGTTGCGGCGGAGAGCCGTGCGGATATTCTGTGCGCTTGGGTCGGCGGTGCTCCGCGGAGGGGGTGGCCGCTGAAAACGCGGAGGCTTTTCAGCGCAGGGGCACTTCGTATTCGAGTGGTTCGCCGGCGAGGTAGCGTTTGCATTCGCCGATCATGGCGCGTCCCATGCGGTAGCACTCGTATCCGAAGCTCCCGGCGATGTGCGGCGTGAGGAATACATTGGGAAGGTCCCAGAGGGGTGAATCTTCCGGCAGCGGCTCGGGGTGCGTGACGTCGATGAATGCCTGCACGTCGGGGCGTGCGCGTAGGAAGGAATCGAGATCACCGGCACGGATGAGCCGTGCGCGTGCGGTGTTGATGAGGGTCGAGCCTTCTTTCATTCGGTCGAAGAGTTCCCGTGTGAACAAGCCCTTGGTTTTGTTGTTGAGGGGTGTGTGAAGGCTCACGACATCGGATGTTTCGAAGAGTTCTTCCAATCCGACGAGCTGCGCGCCCGAGCGTGTGGCGGCGTCGGGGGACACATAGGGGTCGTAGGCGACGAGGTCGACGTCGACGGAGCGTAGTTTTCCGGCGACGAGGCGTCCGATGTATCCGAGGGAGACGAGACCGACACGCGTGCGGTATGCGCCCCGGATGGGCGGCAGTCCGGAGCGGTCGTAGCTGTGCCGATTGTAGCGCCGGGCGGCAAGATGAACCACGTTTTTCAGACCGAAGATGATGCAGGCGAAGGTGAATTCCGCGACGGGGATCGCGTTGATGGCGATGGCGCTGGTGAGGCGTACCCGGCTTGATTTTAGTGTATCCGTGGTGAGGTGGTCTGTTGCGCCCGCCCCGTAGAGGATGAGTTCAAGTTTCGGCAGCGTGGTGAAGAGCTTTTCGTCCGTCGGCGGGGCGCCCCAGCCGGTAAAGAGGAAACGCACGCGGCTCAGGTCGTGACTGCCCGAGGTAATTTCCTTTGGTGGAATGAGCGGCGGCGGAGAGCCGAAAAGCTCAGCGATCTGCGCTTGCTCGGCGTCGCTGTAGATCATCTCAAAGGCTTCCGCTCCAAGGGAGTAGACCGCTTCGGGTTGTTGGTTTGTATTCATGGTGTTCTGCGGCGGGACAAGGCCCGTTAGGGGGATCGTTTTCACGAAAGGCCCTTATTGGAGAAACGGAAAAAGTCGGCGAAGTTGCGCCGGGGGGAGACATACGCCTGTTTTTGGCGTGAACACTCATACCTGAGGCGCAAATAGTCGTTTATGGAGGGCGCATGGATCTGCCCCCGCCATTCGGATGGCGCGGAGCGATTGGGCGTCTGTCCGCTTCGCGAGGCGCCGTCCCTGTGCGTCGCGCACGAGTTCGCAGTGGTACCATGCGGGCGCGGTCCACCCAAGGGCCTCGTAGAGGAGCAACTGGCGTGCAGTGGATAGAAGGAGATCCTCGCCGCGCACCACTTCCGTGATCCCCATCAAGTGATCGTCGACGACGACGGCAAATTCATAAGAAGGAAATCCGTCTTTGCGCCAGACGATGAAATCTCCAAAGTCGCTTCCGGCGGTGTAGGCTGTGTCGCCGCAGCGTCCGTCGGTGAAGCGAACCACCCGGTGGTCCGGCACGCGGAATCGCCAATTGACGCAGCCGGGCTCGGGTGTGTTGAGCCCTGTTCCTGCAGGAGGCCGCAAGGACGGCGGAAAAACGGCCTCACCACCGTTGTCGTGAGGGGCTGAGAGCGCGTCCCGCACGTCTTTCCGCGAATGCGGGCTAGGGTAGATGCAGCCGGTGTCGCGCAAAGCCGTCCACAGGCTCTGGTAAATGCCGAGCCGTTCGCTCTGCGTATAGGGGGCGTGCGGACCGCCGGTGTCCGGACCTTCCGACCAATCGAGGCCGAGCCATGCGAGATCGTCATAGGCGCCTGTAAAATATTCCGGTTTGCATCGAGCCGTATCGAGATCCTCCATACGGAGAATGCAGTTGCCCCCGGCGTCTCTCGCCCGCCGCCATGCGACGGTGAATGTGCGCGCGTGTCCGGCGTGGAGCCAGCCCGTTGGACTCGGCGCGATACGACCCCGGTAGGGGGCAGTGGCGCAGCTGCGGTCAGGTGCCGGGCGAGAACTCATTTGTTCGGGGAAATGGATACCGCTGTATTTGCGGACGGCTTATGAATGCGGAGCGGACGGGGCCGCGACAGCGGCGTAATTTTCCCGGCGGCTGTTTCGGGTGGCGTGCGTGCGCCGCCGGAGATTTGCGGCAGGGCACTCGCAGCTGTCTGTTCCCTCCGGCTCCCGGAAATGCCGGAAGCCGGGGTATGGCCGCTAGTAAAGAAACGGGAATCGCTGCTGAATGCGGACATGGACAGGTTTGCCGTCTTTTATAGCCGGAGAGAATTTCCATTGGGCCAGGGCTTCAATCACGGCTTCGGAGTATTCCGGGCTGAAGGTTTGCAGGACGCGGATGTCTTCGGCCACCACATCGCCTTCATCTGTCACAACAATTTCCACGAGTATATCTCCCCTGTAGCCCTTGTTCAGGAAGTTCTCCACGGCGCGTCTTGACATCCGTTGCCGGTGGACGGGCGCGGGCGCCTCGCAAACATCTCCCAGCGGCCAGATGACCGGTGTGTCCGGCTCAAAGCGAACGGGGACGCGGACGACGGCACCACGGGCGCCGTCGGGCAGTTCCGGCGGCGTGAACCGCCAATCGCGCGCGAGTATGAGAAGACGCTCGTCGAGGCCGGGGATGCTTCCGCTGACGAGGCGCGGAAAGCGGGCGGCACCGCTCTTGTCTACAAGTACTTTCACGCGGAGTGTCTGCTCGGCGTGCCGGCGTTGGAGTTCATACGGATACGCGGGAAGCGCAATTTCGAGCGGTTGGAGAGGCGCGTGTAATTCGGACATGCGTGCTGTCTCGGGTGCGGCGGGAGCGCGACCGGACACGGCTTCCAGCAGTGTGATTGTATCGGCGGCTTCATACCACCGTGCGGCATCGCCGAGCGTGAATCCACGGTCGAACTTGAATCTGGCGTCTCCGGCGCTCAGGAGGCTGCCGATGACTGCGGACATGTCGTGCCGCAGTGCATTTTCAATGATGAATTGCGCAGATGGCTTTCGTATGTCCACCGAGGCACCGCCCTCCAAGAGGAGGCGGGCTGTTTCGCGGTATCCAGAAGCAGCGGCAATGGCAAGGGGGGTCTCGCCCCCGGCCGTTCCGGCATTCGGATCGGCACCGAGGCCGAGAAGAACACGGACGGCCTCCGCGTTGTCCGCCGCCGCCGCAAGGTGGAGCGGCCGCACACCGTCCTCGGCCGACGCGTCGGCATCGACCCCGTGCGCCGCGAGCCAAGGAATGACCCTCGCGTTCCCTGCCGAGGCAAGGTGAATGAGGTTGTGGCGCCCTTCTATGTCAGGATTGAGCGGTGCACCGTTTGCTTTGAGGAACTCCAGCATCTCTACGGAGGCGCCGGCCGCGGCCGCGGCGGTCGCCCACTGGCCACCCGCGAACGGCCGGTCTAGACGAATACGGAAGCGCTCTACGATAAAACGGGTCACGCCCAGGCGGTCGTCGCGGATGCGCTCGGCGAGCGCGAATTCCGCGTTCTCGCGTTCGAAGGGTGTGCGGGCGCGCTGTTCGAGAAGAATTTCCGCCAAGTCGTCCCTGCCTTGGTTGATGACCGCGACGGACGGGCAGAACGCCATGGATACGCGGTTGACGACATACCCGCCCTCGTCGACGAGTTGGCGGAAGAACGTCCCGTCTCCCGCCATGGCGGCGAAGTAGGTGGGAAGCGCCCGATTGTCTGTGAGTGCGTTTATGCCCGCTCCGCGCTCGAGGAGGAGGCGGGCGTTTGCCGCGTTCCCCCGCGCGGCGGCGTAGTGCAGCGGAGTCAGTCCTTCCGCGTCGCGCAGGCGTGGGTTTGACGAAGGGTGGGCAAGCAAGTGGCGGGCAGCCTCGTTGTCGAGGGTTGCGGCAAAGTGGGTGACGGCCCAGCCGTCTGTGAGTTCATTGGGGCTGATTCCCGCTTCGAGGGACTGTTCGACCATCTCCACGTCGTTGCGTGCAAGGGCGAATGCCAGACGGTCGGCGATGCCGAACCGTCCGCCGGTGTCGATAAGACCAGCGCCCGGCTCAAAGATCACGATGACGGGTATGCCTCCCGCGAATCGCTGGCGCGGAAGTCCGTCTTCGTGCGGTCGCAGGTATGAGAAGCGGATGCTTCCGTCTGCGTTTATCCGGCGCATGCGCAGAATGGCGATGCCGGAATCTGTAAAGACGCCTTTGAGGATAATTCTCCCGGCGTCGCCTGTTCCTTCGGCGGCTTCCTTGTGCAGCGGGGATTCGGTCGCATGCGGATCCGGCCAGAAGCGCGGAAAGAGGCGGTCGCTCTCCAAGTCTCCGGGGCGCCCGCGGCGTCCGATTTCGAAGGTAATTCCACGCGGCCACCGCGCCTTTCGCAGGACCACCCACGGGTCACCGCCGAAGCAAAGATCCCTGAGGAGGTAGGATGCGTCGGCGGAGTGACCGGGTGGTGCGCTCCCGTTGTTCGCGGGTGTCACCTCAAGGCACCATTGAGTGCCGTCGGATACGATTTCCCATGAGGTCCCATGCCTTTCCGCGACCGGCTCGGGCTCTGTCGGGGCATTGGCGATATCCCACCATGAATGAGCCGTGGCCGCCGCGAACATCCACGAAAGGGCTACGAAAAGTCGGGCGCAACGAGATGACATGGCAAGCAGGGTATGCAGAGCCGGCGAATTAAGGTAAAGCTTGAATGCTAAAATTCCGGCCAAACCGTTCCTTGAGGCCGGACGCCGCGCGCGAAGAATTCGGCGGAGGAATCTTGCGTGTTCCGGATTTCGCGGGCAGCGTTTTGGATATGCGTGGAGGCTTTTTCAGCAGAGTGGGTGTCGCTTTGATTGCGCTGGGATTTCTCGCGCTGCTCCTTGGGCAGAGCCCCGTGGATCAGTTGAAGCGGGGCGCGGAGCGCGATGCCGACCGTGCGGAGCAATCCGCCGGAGATGCACCCGGCGGGGCGGACGCGCCTGAATCCGCCGCGGAACCGGCGGAGAATGCCGCCGCACCCGGGAACGGCGGCGAGGCCCCCGCACTGGAAGAGACGGTGAAGGTCTTCGTCATCCCGATCCACGACGTCATTTCGCGCCCCAATCAATTTATCCTGCGCCGCGGCTACAAAGAGGCGATCGACGAGGGCATCGACGCCGTCATCCTCGATATCAACACGCCCGGCGGTTACGGTAACGTGATGCTCGACATCATGGAGCGCACAGCCGGTTTCGAGGGTCGGACGATCGCTTACGTCAATCCCGAGGCGATTTCGGCGGGGGCCTTCATTGCTTTCGCGGCGAATGAAATTTGGTATGCGCCGCGCGGCGTCATCGGCGCGGCGGAGGCGGTCGCAGCGGGCGGCCAGGAGATCCCGGAGGGCATGCGGCGCAAGTTCGAGAGCTATGTGCAGGCGAAGATGCGCGCCATCGCCGACGAACATCCTTTTAAGGCGGATGTCATGCGCGCCATGATGGATCCGAACTTTGAGCTCGTGATCGACGGCGAGGTGCTGAGTCCGGAAGGCAGCCTGCTCAGCCTCACGGCCGACGAGGCCCTGCGCGAATATGGCGATCCGCCCACTCCGCTCTTCGGCGAGGGCATTGCCTCGTCTGTCGAGGATCTGCTCAACCAGCGTTTCGGCGAAGGGCAGTGGGAGAAGCGCGCATTCGAGATCACGTGGTCGGAGGAACTGGCGAAGTTCATGGATTCGATTGCGCCCATTCTTATCGGCATCGGTTTTCTCGCGCTCTTCATCGAGTTCAAGACGCCCGGCTTCGGCGTCTTCGGGGCCGTCGGCATCGCGCTGATTGTCATCGTCTTCCTCAGCAATCACGTCGCCGGGCTCGCGGGCAACGAGGTTCTCATCTTTTTCTTCCTCGGGGTCGCGCTTGTCGTCATCGAGATCTTTCTCTTCCCGGGTACCTTCGTCGCGCTCTCGCTCGGGCTCGCCTTGATCGTCGGGTCCATCCTCTGGTCGATGGCGGACCTCTGGCCGACGGGCGACGGCGGCGTGCGTATCGAGCCCGAGGCCTTTGTCGATCCGATGATCACATTCAGTCTTTCTCTCATCATTACTTCGGTGGGGATTGCCGTTTTGTGGAAGTTCCTGCCCGAGAGCTGGGTGCTCAAGCGAATCGCCCTGCAGACGGCCTCGGCCCAGGCCAACCCCGTCACGGCGGGCGGCGGCACGAGCGCCTCGTCGCGCCTGCCCGACGTCGGTGACGAAGGTGTGGTCATCACGCCCCTGCGTCCCAACGGCACAGTCGAGTTCAACGGCGAGCGGTTCGAGGCGGGTAGCGAGTTCGGGACTCTCGACAAAGGCGAGCGGGTCATTGTTACTGGTTACCGCAATTTCTACCTCCTTGTGGACCGCAAACCTGAAAAATGACCACGATCCTCATCGTTCTCTTTCTTGCCGTAATCCTTTTCTTTCTGGAGATTATCCTGCCGGGCGGCGTGCTCGGCGTGCTCGGCGGCATCCTCATGCTCGGCGGGGTCTACCTCACTTTCGATGAATACGGTGCCATCGCCGCGCTGTTCGTGCTCGTCGCGTGCCTCGTCTTCGCCCTCGCGTTCTTCGTCTTTCAGTTCAAGATCCTGCCCAAGACGGCCATGGGCAAAAACATCTTCCTCCGCGGATCCGTACCCGGCGAGAGCAACGTGAACGAAGGCGGCGATTCTCTCATCGGCGCCGAAGGCGTCGTTCTCACCCGCATGACGCCGAGCGGCGCTGTCCGCGTCGACGGCCGTCGCTACGAAGCGCGTTCGCGCACCGGTTTTCTTGAGTCCGGGACGACCGTGAAGGTCGTCGAACGCGATGCCTTCCGCCTCCTCGTTGAGAAAAAAGAGGATTAATCCGTTGCACGCGCCGCCGCCGTCCTTTACCTGACAATTGAAAATACCGACCTGCGCCCGGTGGCGGGGGTCTCTGAAAGCTTCCCATTTATGACCATGAACGCGCTAATAGCCCAAGTATCGCCGTTTTGGACGGTCGTCATCGCGTTGGCCGCGATCGCCGCGATCGTCATCCTCATCATCATCTTCTCGTTCATTACGACCTATGTGCGCGCCCTCGTGTCGGGCGCCAAGGTGGGTCTCCTCAACCTCGTCTTCATGCGGTTGCGCGGTGTCCCCTATAAATTGATTGTCGACGCGCGCATCATGGCCGTCAAAGCGGGGCTCAATCTCACGACCGACCAGATCGAGACCCACTACCTCGCCGGCGGCGATGTCGTGCAGACGATTTCCGGTCTCATCAACGCCGACAAGGCGGGGATCCGGCTCGACTTCGACCGCGCCTGCGCCATCGACCTCGCCACCAAGGGCACCGAGAAGTCTATGATCGAGGCGGTCCGCACCTCCATCAACCCGAAGGTTATCGACTGCCCCAACCCCAAGGCCGGGCGCTCGACGATCGACGGCGTCGCCAAGGACGGTATTCAAGTAAAGGTCAAAGCCCGTGTCACCGTCCGGTCCAACCTCGACCACTACGTCGGCAGCGCGCAAGAGGAAACAATCATTGCCCGCGTGGGTGAGGGGATCGTCACGACCATCGGTTCGGCCGAGAGCTACAAGTGGGTTCTCGAAAACCCCGACTCCATCTCCCGCACCGTCCTCAACCGCGGCCTCGATACCGGGACCGCCTTTGAAATCCTTTCCATCGACATCGCCGACGTCGACGTTGGCGAAAATGTCGGCGCCCAGCTGCAGGAAGCCCAGGCCGAGGCCAACAAGAACATGGCCCAGGCCCAGGCCGAAATCCGCCGTGCCGCCGCCGTCGCTCTCGAGCAGGAGATGAAGGCCCGCGTCCAGGAGATGCAGGCGAAGGTCGTCGAAGCCCAGGCCCAGGTGCCGCTCGCAATGGCCGAGGCCCTCCGCGAAGGCAATCTCGGCGTTATGGACTACATGCGCCTCAAAAACATCGAAAGCGACACCGACATGCGCAAATCGATCGCCGACCCGACGCAGTCCTCGGGGCAGGGTGAGATCAAAAAGTAATCCTCTCTCCGGGGCGGAACCGGTCATATCCCGGCTCCGCTCCCGACCTTCATGATCCTCACGGCAGGCAGTTTCCTCTGGTTCGCTCAGGGTGGCTTCGATTGGGAAGCCCTCATTCCTTTGGTTTTCATAATCCTCTACGCGCTCAGCCAGATTATTGGCTCGCGCAAGAAGAAGGACAAAAAAAAGCCTTCCCAGCCGTCGTCAGCCAGTCCCGCCGAGCGGCAGCAGGAAACGGAGCAAGAGTCGCGCGCCCGCCAGATACGCGAGGAAATCCAACGCAAGATCGCCGAACGCCGCCAGCAGACAGAGGTCCCCGCCCAGCGCGGTCTCTCCGAAAGTTCTGCGCCGCGCTACGACCCGACCCGGCCCGAGCAAGAGCAGCGCCGCACCCCGGCTGCGGCGGCGCAACGCCGCAAGTTGGAGGACAACCGCCGCTCCGCTGGAGATGTGGCGCGCCGTGAACTCGCCCCGTCCGCCCCGCAAACACCGGCCGACGATCCCACGGCGGCCGTCCACAGGGAGCTGTCCAAACAGCGCGAGCGCCTCACCGCCTCCCGGCGCGAGCGCGAAGCCGCGCATCGCAAAGCACGCGACATCATGCGCCAGGGACAGAGCTGGGACACCCCCGGGTCCGTCGCCCCCGACTTCTCATGGGACATCACCGACATGTCCCCCGCGCGCTACCGCAGCGACCTCATCCGCCTCCTCTCCGACCCCGCCGGCGCCCAGAAAGCCGTCCTCTTCCGCGAAGTCCTCGGCCCGCCCCTCGCCTACCGTGACCCCACCTCGCCCCACGAACGGATCCCGTAGGATTTAGGATTTTTCTTCTTGCCTCCCCCGGAAAGCCTTCTCTTTTTTTTCTCAAAGAAAATAAAAATCAAAGCAAAAGCCATGGGCGAAATACGAATAAAGTCTGAAGAAACTTGCGTTTATCATATCACCTCGCGGGTGATTCATCGGCGGCGTTTGCTGTCCGATGTGGAGCGGGAGGTATGGGTGGCGGCGTTGGAACGAGCGGCGGCGTTCAGCGGGGTGGAGGTCGTCACGTATTGCTGTCTCGGCAACCACGTCCACATTCTGGCGCGGATTGATCCGCAGGCGCGGCTCTGCGGCGACGGGGAGCTGGTGCGGCGCTTCCGCGCGCTCTACGGTAGTGAAAAGGCGGTCTGGTGCGGTCTTGACGCGGATGGCTTGGCGCATGCGCTGGCGTACGATCCGCCGGAGGCGGCGGAGCGCCTGCGGGAGCGGCTGCGCGCGCGGATGGGCGACGTCTCGGAGTTCATGCGCACGCTGCGGCAGCGCTACACGCGTTGGTACAATCGCACGCATGAGACCGTGGGGACGCTTTGGGCGGAGCGTTTCGGGAGCGTGCTGGTGGAGGACACGCCGTGGCTGGTGGGTCTTGTTGCGGCATACATCGATTTGAACGCGGTGCGGGCGGGACTGGCGGAGCTGCCGGAGGATTACCGCTGGTGCGGCTACGCGGCGGCGCTGGCGGGGGACACGGAGCGACGCGCGGCGCTGGCGGCGTGTTTTCCGGGCGAGGGCGATGAGCACGGCGCCCTCGCGTGCTACCGTCTGCTGATGCTCGGGAAGGGTGCGGCGGCGAAGCGCGACGGCAGGGGTGGGCGGGTGGACCCGGCGGCGCTCCTCGCGGCTCACCGCGCGGGCGGGGAACTGGCGCCGCATGAGTTGCTGCGGCTGCGGCTGCGTTTTCTCTCTCGTGGCGTCGCACTGGGGTCGCACAAATGGATGCGGGACGGTGCAGGTGCTTCGGCACTGGGGCGGTTGCGACGGCCTGCCGGCGCGGCGCCGCTGGAGTTGCTGGACGATGCGGATCTGTGTGTTGCGCGCGGCAAGTATCGCGGGGGCGGCGCGGGCGATCCGGCGCAATAAGCACGTCGCGGGGCAGCTCAGGGCCGCCCGCCGTCGTCCGTGAGTAGTTTTTTGAGGGCGAAGAGGTAGCGTGAGCGCGTTCCCTCGACGACTTCATGCGGAAGGTGTGGCGCGGGGGGCGATTTGTCCCAGCGGATGGATTCGAGGTAGTCGCGCACGAACTGTTTGTCGAAGGCGGGCTGGGGGCCGCCGGGCTCGTATTCGTCTTTCGGCCAGTAGCGGGAACTGTCGGGGGTGAGGATTTCGTCGATGAGGATGAGGTTGCCGCTCTCGTCGATGCCGAACTCGAATTTGGTGTCGGCGAGGATGAGACCGGCGGACTTGGCGGCTGCGGCGCCCATGGCGTAGAGGCGCATGCTGGCGTCGTAGACTTCTTCGTGGCGTTCGCGGCCGAGGAGGGCGGCGCACTGTTCAAGGTTGAGTGGTTCGTCGTGGCCGCCTTTCTCTGCCTTCGTGGTGGGGGTGAAGAGCGGGAAGGGCAGTTTCGCGCTCTCGAGGAGACCGCCCGGCACTCTCTGGCCGAAGACGGTCCCGTGAAGGACGTAGTCGCGCCATGAGCTGCCGGAAATGTAGCCGCGCACGACGGCTTCGATGGGCAGGGGCCTGAGCTTGCGCACAAGCATGGAGCGGGGGATATACTCGGGGTGTCCGCGCAAGGCCTCCGCGAGCGCGGCGGCGTGATCCGGGACGAGATGGTTGTCGATGATCGGGGCGGACTCGGCGAACCAGTAGAGGCTCATTTGCGTGAGGATGACGCCCTTTCCGGGGATGCCTTCGGGCAAGACAACGTCGAAGGCGGAGAGGCGGTCCGAAGCGACAATGAGGAGATGTTCGCCGAGGTCGAAGATGTCGCGCACTTTGCCGGAGGCAAGGAGCGGGTAGGGGAGCCCGACCGCGTTCTGCAAGGGCTTGTCGGGGAGTGCGGCGACAATTTCTTCGTAGGGGAGATGCATGGGTGCGTCCTTAGACATAAAAACCGCGCAAAATGGACGGCGCCCCGCCGACCCGCAATTTTTTTCGGAAAAGGCTTGATGGGAAGGGGCGCGGGGGTAACTTCCAGACTCTTTCGTTGTGTCCCGTTCGTCTAGCCAGGCCTAGGACACCGGGTTTTCATCCCGGCAACAGGGGTTCGAATCCCCTACGGGACGCCATTATCACCGAGGCGGCTCGAAAGCGACCACTTGTGTGAGGTGGGCGTACACCGTTTCTCCCCGGACCGTCGGTGCCGTGTATCTCCATTGGCGGACGGCTTCGACCGCAGCAGCTGCGAGCCAGCCCGCAGCCTCGCTCTCCGTCAACTGGGTGACGGCGGGGGCGCGCACGCTCCCGTCCGGAGCGAGGATGAAGTCGACATGGATTTCCACGCGTTCGTGGAAAGGCGGTGCTTCGTGCGGAATCCCCGGCATGACGGTGTGGACCGGGCGGGGAATGGCGTCGAGGTCGCGGGGGTGCGCGACGCGGTAGCCCGTCTGCTCATCGGGGCGGGCCGCAAACTGCATGTGCGCGGCGACATGGTCGGCCGATGTCATCGAAATCACCGCGCCCTCGAGTTTGAAGTTCGCGGTGAGGCGCGCGCGCGCGGGCACAGGCTCGCCGTCGAACAGCGCCGGTTGGAAGCGCCACCGCCCGACCGCGTGCTGCAGGGAAGTGCCGAAGGCCCGGTGGCTGGCCGAATAGACGGTGACGTCTTCCGCAAGGCCTGTCTCATTGACAATGAAGATCACTGTGGCAGCGCCTTCGATGCCTTGCATACGCATGGCGGCGGGGTGCGGGGGGTTGGTTTTTTTGACAACGGTCGGCGGAGTCCACCCGTCGGGCAGTTCCGCCGCAGCCGACACGGAAGCCAGTACCGCGGCCGCGAGGGCCGCCGCGAAAAGCGGCGAAATGATTGTGTAAGGTTTCATTGTACCAGTATGCGCCTTCGCGCGGCTTGAAACAACAAGAATCGGGCGATTGCGCGCTAATAACGGGCCCTGGTGTGCCGACGGGGGCAGGTTTTCGGTTGCGTTCCGGAGGAAGTAAGCGTTCAACAAGGACGGTAGTCAGGCATCTTTTCACAGGCTTTTGGAAATTCGAATGGACGTATCCCAGTACCGTGAGAGTCCCCTTCTGGACGAAGAGCAGTGGGCAATTCTCCTGAACGCCGGCGACGACGATCCCCGTGCACTTTTGGACGAGCTGCTGGTCCTCTTCGAGGAAGATGTGGAGGAGCGTCTCTATCCGTTGTCGGAGGCGGACCCGGAGCGCGACCTTGCGGAGATCCGCCAGCACGCGCATTCGATCGCCGGCAGCGGCTCGAATCTCGGAGCGTGCCGTCTTGCGGCGATCGCCCGTGCGCTTGAAGGGGCGGAGGACCTTACGACGGAGTCGTTTGCGGAGGCGGTCAACGCGTTGCTCGACACCTACGCGGAGTCCGTGCGCGTGCTGCGGGAGCGGGTGAACGGCCTTTGAGGCGGCCTGCGGAAGGTGCGGTGCCGAAACGACCGGAAATCGTTTGCGCGCGGGGCACCGGTACTTTCGTCTTTGGGGTATGACGGCGAGTCCGCGCGCTTCCATCCATACCCTCGGGTGCCGCTTGAACCAAGCGGAGTCCGTGCTGCTGCGAGATCAGCTGGAGGCGGCGGGCTATCTGATGGCGCCATTCGGTGAACCGGCCGATCTCGGGATCATCAACACCTGCACGGTAACGCAGGAGGCGGAGGCAAAGTGCCGCAAGGCGATCCGGCGTTTTCTTCGCGCCAATCCGGAGGGATTTCTCGCCGTTGTGGGCTGCTATTCCCAGACGGGCGCCAAAGCCATCGCCGCGATTCCCGGGGTCGACCTTATCGTGGGAAACGAGGACAAGCTCACCGTCCCCGAGCACGCCCGCATGGGCAAGAATCCCGCGCCTGTAATTCTGCGCGACCGCATCGATCCGAAGGATTTTTCCATTACCTTTGCGGGTGAACGTCCGTGGCCCAAGCGGGCTAACCTGAAAATGCAGGACGGATGCGACTTCATGTGTTCGTTTTGTATCATTCCGTTTGCGCGGGGGCGGGCGCGCTCGCGCGATTGGGACAACACGCTGGCGGAGGCGCGGTCGCTGGCGGCGCGCGGCGTGCGCGAGCTGGTCCTGACCGGTGTAAATATCGGCACCTACGCCCACTCGGGACACGGAATCGAGGATCTGGTCGACGCGCTGGCAACGGTCGGCGGCGTACGGCGGATCCGCATCTCCAGCATCGAGCCGACTACTGTTCCCGACGGTGTTCTGCGCCGGATGGAAGACCCCGCCCACCCTCTCATGCCGCTGCTGCACCTCCCCTTGCAGGCGGGGAGCGACGAGGTACTGGGCGCGATGCGCCGCAAATACACGGTGGCGGAGTACGCGGCGTTTGCCCGCAGGGCGCTGGGCACCGTGCCGGACCTGTGCCTGGGGACCGATATCATGGTTGGCTTTCCCGGGGAGACGGAAGAAGAGTTCGCGGAGACCTGCCGCCTTTTCTCCGAAATCAATTTCGCTTATGCGCACATCTTTCCCTATTCGGAGCGTCCCGGCACGCTGGCATTGAAGCGGGGAACCGCCATGGTGCCTGTGCCGGAACGCCGCCGCCGCCGCGAGGTTCTGCGCCGCCTCGCCGCCCGCCGCCGCCGCCGGTTCATGGAGCGGTACCTCGGGGAAACGCTCGAAGTGCTCCTCGAGGACCCGCGCGAAGGACGCTGGCCCGGCCTCACCGCCAACTACATCCGCGTCGTGACGGACGGCCCGCCCGGCGAAGACATGTGCAACCGCTTCGCGCGCGTGCGCCTCGACCGCGTGGCGGGCGACTACGTGGAGGGCACGCTGGTGGCGCTTGAGAGTACCGACCGTCGGGAACGCGCCGAAATACCGGCGGACGTTGTCCGCACGGCGTAGCGGACGCCTGTCCGCGCCCGCTAATTTTTATTAGCTATGAGAAATTCCGTGGGTCTACGCCAACGAATAGAGCGAATAGAGTGATAGATAGATGCATTCTTTGAGTAACGCAGTAAATCTCCCGTGCTACTAATCGAAAATATATAATGTTCTCTGAGAAATATAAAGCCGGTGCGCGGGAAGGGTTTGCTCGCGGAAGATTATTTGGGTTCCTCGACGACAGCCACGCCGCGTTTGAAAGCGCGGATGCGCACGGGGGTGCCCGGGGCAATGGTGCCGGAGGCCGCGCGTGCCTCGATGCGTGCGCCATCGACGAGGACTTCGCCGCCGGGGCGCAGGGCGCAGCAGGTGCGGGCCGTTTTGTCGACGAGAGCGGCCTCGTGTTTTGCCTGCCGGGCGGCTTGTTCCCTGCGCCGGGCCGAATCCGCCCGGACCCGTTCGCGTTCGGCGGCATCCTGCCTGCTTTCCGCGAACTCGAGGGCGAGAAGCACCGGCCAAGAGAGAAGGGCGATGATCCACAGAAAGGGATTCGTCACTGTCCACAAAAGCGCCGTCGGGCCGGGTTCGCCGCCGTCCTGCTCCCGCCGCGCCGAAAAGATCAAGGGTGCGAGCAAACCGGCTGCCACATAGACAGCCGCAAGAAATCCGAGAACCGTGCTGAAACTCACCATGGAACCATGGAACCCTGCAATCGCGAACACCTTCACGCAGCGTGGATTGCCTCCGCTGCCGGTCCAAGAAAAAACCGACAGGGCGGGAGGATCCGGAAGTGCGTTGCGTCGCCCGAGTTGCTCCTTGCCCGGGACGAAACCGGACGGCGTCTTTACTTGAGTGCGGGGGCCGGTTTGTCGGCGAGGGCTTCTTCGGCGGCGGCGAGGATTTTTTCCGCGACATCGGGCACGGGCATGCGGGCGATGTCGGTCGGCGAGAGGCGGTGCGGGTGCGTGA
This sequence comes from Opitutales bacterium, assembly GCA_007134215.1. Classification (GTDB taxonomy): domain Bacteria; phylum Verrucomicrobiota; class Verrucomicrobiia; order Opitutales; family Oceanipulchritudinaceae; genus SLLG01. The sequence continues at coordinate 15,087 of SLLG01000321.1, forward strand.
CGGGCAGCACGGCGAGGTCTTCGGCGAGTTGGAGTTGCCGGTTGGCCGCGACGTCGTCGATGCGGTCCACGGGAGTGAAGAGCGGGACGACGCGGAGAACCTCGGGCCGCTCGCGGAGGATGCGGCGGATGGCTTCGACGGCTTCGCAAAAGCGGTCGAGTTCGGCCTTGGTGTAGCTCTCCGTCGGCTCGATCATGAGGCCGAAGGTCTCGGGCCATGCGACGGTGGGGGCGTGGAAACCGAAATCGAGGAAGAGCTTGCCGACACGGGTGATGACGAGGTTGGCGGGCACGCCGGCGGCTTCGAGACGTTCGAAGTCCTCCTTTTCGAGAGTGAGGATGAACTCGTGCATGCGGGGCTGGGCGTCGGCCCCGGCGGGCAGTGTCGGGTACTGTCGGCGCAGGCGTTCGTAGCAGTAGCGCGCGCTGAGCGTGGCGACGGCGGTCATACGCGGCACGCCCTCGCGGCCGAGCCGTTTGAGGTAGGTGAGGGCGCGCACCTTGTGGGCGAAGTTGCCCCAGTGGCGGTGGAAGCTGCCGATGCTCTTGGGCGGACGGACGGCGATGAAGCGGCTTCCGTGTTTTTCGATCTGCGCGCCGGGGAGGTAGGGAACAAGGCGTTCGCTCACGGCGACGATGGCGTCGCCGGGACCGCCCCCTCCGTGGGGGATGGTCCATGTCTTGTGCAGGTTGTTGTGCACGGCGTCGACGCCCATGGCGCCGAGGTCGCACCAGCCCGCGATGGCGTTCATGTTGGCCCCGTCCATGTAGACGAGGCCGCCTGCGGCGTGGACCTTCGCGGCGATCTCGCGGAAGCGTGTCTCGAAGAGGCCGCAGGTGTTGGGGTTGGTGACCATGATACCCGCGAGGTGCGGGCCGTGGAGGGCGAGTTTTTCCTCAAAGTCCTTCTCGTCGATGAGACCGTCGGGACCGGATTCGAGCAGGACGATGCCGGCCTGCCGCCCGTCGACACGCTTGGAGGCGTAGCCTGCCATGACGGCGGTTGCGAAGTTGGTGCCGTGCGCGGAGGACGGAATGAAGACCACATCGCGGTGGCCCTCGCCGCGGTCGCGGTGGTAGGCTTGAAAGAGTTTGATGCCGACGAGTTCGCCCTGCGCGCCGGCGACGGGCTGGGTGGTGACGCCCGGCAGGCCGGTGATCATTTTGAACCAGTCCTGGATTTCGAAGAGGACTTCGAGGCAACCCTGCGCGTCTTCGGCCGGGGCCTGGGGGTGGATGTCCGTGAAGCCCGGCAGGTTGGCCGCCCAGTCGTTGATGTGCGGGTTGTATTTCATGGTGCACGAGCCGAGCGGGTAGCAGGCGTCGTCCGGGCTGACGTTGAGTTCGCCGAGGCGCGTGTAATAGGCACGCAACTCGTCTTCCGTGTAGGCCGGGAGGGTGACTTCGCCGGTGCGGGCGAGGCTCTCCGGGATGCCGGGCGCGGATTCACCGCAGGGCGGGCCCGCGTAGCCGCGCGAGGCGAAGAAGCGCGCGAGGGCTTCAAGATCGGCCTTGATGTCGGTGAAGGTGAGCTTGAGGAGGTTGCGCCCGCCGGGAACCCGGCCGGAGACATCGACACCGACATGGAGGCCCGCCGCAACGCCCGCCGCGATGGTGTCGGCGACGGGTTCGGGGAGGGCGATGACAATCTCATTGAAGAAGGGGGCGTCGGGAAAGGCGACGCGTATGCCGGGAATGCGCGCGAGGCGTTCCATGGCTTCGCGCGCCTTGCGGCGGCCGGCGGCGATGGCGGTGGCCAGTCCTTCTCCGCCGCGCTGGAGCAGGGCGGCGCCCGCGAGAGTGGCGAGGAAGGCTTGGTTGGAGCAGATGTTGGAGGTGGCCTTGTCTTTGCGAATGTGCTGCTCGCGTGTGCTCAGGACCATCACGCAGCTCTCGCGTCCGTTGATGTCGCGCGCCTTGCCGACGTAGCGACCGGGCGTCTGGCGGATGTCGTTGCGGTGGTCGGCGTCCATGCGCACGCCGAAGAGGCCGAGGCCCGGGCCGCCGAAGTTGGGGCCGATGGCGAGGTGCTGCGCTTCGCCGACAATCATGTCGGCTCCGCTGTCGCCGAAATCGGCGGGCGCGGCAAGTCCGCCCGTGGCGAGGAGGACAGGGTCGACGACGGCGATGACGCGTGCGCCCTTGGAGTGGGTGCGGTTGGTGAGGTCGTGTACATTCTCGAGGAGACCGAGGTGGTTGACCTGTGGGAAGACCACGGCAGCCAGCTTTTCCGGGCCGACTTCACCAATGAGGCTGTCGAGCGCGTTGGCGTCGATCCGGCCTGTGGCGCGGTCGAGCGGGACGAACCGGAGCTGTATTTCCGTGTCGGCGGCGAGGGTGCGTACTACTTCGAGGTCGTTCGGGAAGAGCGTCTCGGCGAGGATGACGGTATCGGCCTTGCGGTCGAGCCGGATGGCTGTGCAGACGGCTTCGAAGATAGCGGTGGCGCGGTCGTAAAGAGAGCTGTTGATGGCCTCGAAGCCGGTGAGCCGCGCCATGGCGCACTGGTAAATCCAGTGGGTGAGGAGCGTTCCCTGCGAGCGCTCGGGCTGGTAGGGCGTGTAGGCTGTGGAGAGGTTGCGGATGCCCGCCACGAAAGGAACAATGCCGGGCACGGTGTAGGCGTGAAGGCTGTCGCCGACGAAAGACGGGCGCGTGCGGTTGCGCTCGCTAAGGGCGCGCATCTCCTCCGCGAGGGCCTCGTAGCCCAGCTCAACGGGAAGCGCGGGTGGCTCACGGAAGCGAATCTCCGCCGGGATGTGGGCGTAGAGACCCTCCAAGTCTTCCGATCCGACGGCCCGGAGCATCGCGGCGATGTCTTCGTCGCCTGCGGAAATATAGTGCCGCATGGTTTCGCGCGGAAGCCGCGCGGGATCGTAATCGAGGGAGATGTTGCTGGCGTGTGTCTTGTCCATTCTGCTCTTGAAAAAGAAACGGGCGCTACGACGATTCGCGGCGCCCCGTGCGTCATTGGGGTTGCCCCGCGCGGCTTCCACAGCGGGAGTGGAAACCGCGCATTTGAAAAAAAATGAATAAACAGCAACGTGCCGAGTTTGTCCACCGCCGACTGGCGGAAATCTATCCCGATCCTGCCATTCCGCTGGCGCACTCGGACGCCTACACCCTGCTCGTAGCCGTGCTCCTCAGTGCGCAATGCACTGATGCACGGGTGAATGAGGTGACACCGCGGCTCTTCGCCCTTGCCGACAATCCCGCCGGAATGGCGCGTGTCCCGGAGGAGCGCATCTTTGAGATTGTCCGCCCCTGTGGCCTCGGTCCGCAGAAGGCGAAGGCCATCGCCGGACTCTCCCGGCAGCTCGTCCTTGAACACGGCGGCGACGTGCCCGCCGACCTCGCCGCGCTCGAGCGGCTGCCCGGCGTGGGCCACAAAACCGCCCAAGTCGTCATGGCGCAGGCATTCGGGGTGCCCTCGTTTCCCGTCGACACCCACATCCACCGGCTCGCGCAGCGCTGGGGGCTGACGCAGGGCAAGAACGTCGCGCAAACCGAGCGCGACCTGAAGCGGCTCTTTCCGGAGGACAGCTGGAACGCCCTGCACCTGCGCATCATCTACTACGGCCGCGAACACTGCACGGCCCGCGGATGCGACGGCACGGTGTGCGGAATCTGCCGGACGCTCTACCCGGACCGCAGGCGCGCCAAGAGCACGCGCAAAGCCTAGTCGCCTGTAACGTGCCTTTTTTCGCACCGAAGTTCGGTCGTCCGGGTGATTCATCCCCGGAGCCCAAGGGCTGAACGCTCACCGACGCGCCCTTTATTGAAGTCGGCGCGCGAGACCCCCGGCAGACCCCTCTGAGCGGGCGATGAATCAGCCCGCCTTCGCTTCTCAACCCGAAGAAATTCATGTTTTCCTCGACGAGCCCCCCGCCTCAGCGCCCCGTGGCCGGTTCATCCCACGGGTGGAGGACGGCATCGGCGATGCGTTGGGCGAGGTCGGCGGTGAGGCGGGGAAGGGCGTGGTGGCGGGCGTCGGGAAGGGCTGGATTGAGGTAGGCGATGGTGGCGGCTTCGACGGACGATTCCCGCGCGGTTTCGCCGCCCGGGCCGATGAGGACGAGAGCGGCGGCGAGGCGGATGTCGTAGGAGGCGGCGCGGGTGGTGTCAGCCGGGAGGGCCGCGCGGGGGGTCTGCTCAAGGTCACTGAGGGTGACGCGAAGAATGTAGGCGGCCTGCCGGGGGGAGGCGGCGGGCGTGGTGCCTCCGCGGGCGGCGAAGGTCTCGCGTATCTGGCGGGAGAGGAGGGCGGTAACCTGCGGGAGGTAGGTTTCGTTTTCGACGACTTCGACGAAAACGGAGCGCGCGGGGGCGGTCTCCGGCGGGCCGGGGCTGTACGCCGCGCATCCGGCGAGGACAAGGACCGCGAGCGCGAGCAGCGGCGGAAGGGCGTGAGAAGACTGTGCGGGACCCTGCGGCATGGGGGCGGAGCGTCGGATCGATCAGTCGGGCAGGACGAACGGATCGCGGTCGCGGTCGAGGAGATCTTCCGTGGGCGGTTCCTCGAGGGCCGGGTCATACACGGGCTCGTCGAAGTCGAGGTCGGTCGCCCGGCGGCGCCAGAAGAAGATCCGTTCGCCCCATGTGGTGCGCGGCGGGCGGTAATCCGGATCTTCGGCGGCGAGGCGGCGGAATTCCTCGATGCGGGCGAGATAGCGGCGGGCGAGGTCGGCGGACTCGGACTCGGGGGCGATGGTGATGGCTTCGTTGAAGAAGATCTCGGCGGCGCGGTACCAGTTGCGGTGGCGGTAATAGTATTCGCCGACGACGACTTTGCTGCGCGCGTAGATGTCGCGCATTTCCTGCAGGCCCTCTTCGGCGCTGTCGACGTTTTCGTCGTCGGGGAAGAGGATGAGAAAATCCTGGTAGTAGCTGATGGCCTCGCGGGTCGAGCCTTGGTCGTAGAGCGGGCCGGAGACGAGTTCGGAGAAGGTCTCGGCGAGTTCAAGGTAGGCTTTGTTGGCGAGGAGACTGGCGGGGTAGTTGTTGATGAGGCGGTCGAGTGCGTCGATAGCCTCGGGGATGTTGCCCTGCCTCTCGTTGATGCGCGCCACGTTCATGAGGGCGAGGGGCGCGTAGTCGCTGTACGGAGCGTTGAAGACGATGATTTCGAAGTATTGGCGGGAGCGGTTGAGGGCGCGGTAGGGGATGATGCCGAGCCAGCGCATGCCGCGGCCCTCGGCGAGGGCAAGGGCGATTTCGAATTGGTATTCCACGACTTCGTTGAAGCGCGGAAACTCGGGGTGACGGGCGAGGAGGGTCTGAAAGGATTCGAAGGAGCGCCGCATGTTGCGCCGCTCGAAGGCGAGCTTGCCCTGTTGGTAGAGCGACTGTGCGGCGTAGTCGGAGAGCGGGTAGCGGCGGGCGACGCGGCGGAAGCGGCGCTCCGCGGTGCGGTTGTTGCCGCGCTCGAGGCTGCGCATGGCGCGCTCGTAGAGCGGGCGGGAGAGTTCGGTCTGCTCCGCGCGGGGGCGTTCGCTGGGCCGGGTGGAGAACGGGTTCCACCATTGCGCGGCGGCGGGAGTGGCGGCGGCGAGAATGCCGGCGAGGAGGATAAGACGGAAAATGATCATCGGGACCTTCATTGCCATTTCACGAGGGATGCGGCCCACGTCAAGCCGCCGCCGAAGGCGACGAGGAGGACGAGGTCGCCGGGATGGATGCGCCCGTTGCGGTGGGCTTCGTCAAGCGCGATGGGGATGGAGGCGGCGGAGGTGTTGCCGTAGCGGTCGAGGTTGATCTTGAAGCGGTCCATACCGATGCCGAGGCGCTGGGCGAGGGCCTCGATGATGCGGTTGTTGGCCTGGTGGGGAATGACAATGGAAACGTCCTCGGCTTTGTAGCCGGCTTTGCCGAGGATCTCGACGGCACTCTGGCACATGACACGCACGGCGATCTTGAAGACTTGGTTACCCTGCATGTGGATGGTGTGCATGGAGCGTTCGATCGTTTCGACGGTCGACGGGCTGGCGCTGCCGCCGCCGGGCACGCAGAGGATACCGGTCTCGGTGCCGTCGGCGCCCATGAGGCTTTGCAGGATGCCGACGCCGGGTTCGTCGACAAGGGACAGGACGGTGGCCCCCGCGCCGTCGCCGAAGAGCACGCAGGTGGTGCGGTCCTGCCAGTTGGTGATACTGGAGAGCTTTTCCGCGCCGATGACGAGGGCGTGGCGGTAGCCGTTGGTCAGCATGAGCGACCGCGCGATTTCCATCGTGTAGATGAATCCGGAGCAGGCCGCCTCGACGTCGAAGGCGGGGACTTTGCCCATGCCGAGCTTTTGCTGGACGAAGCAGGCGGTGTTGGGGAACGGCATGTCGGGGGTGACGGTACCGACGATGAGCAAGTCGATATCGGCGGCCTTGAGGCCGGAGTCGGCGAGGGCTTCGGCGGCGGCTTTCGCAGCCATGTCGGAGGTGGTCTCGTCGGGGGCGGCGATGCGGCGCTCGCGGATGCCCGTGCGCGTGCGTATCCACTCGTCGGAAGTCTCCACCATCTTGGAGAGGTCGTCGTTTGTGAGGACGCGGGGCGGTGTGTAGGATCCGACGCCGCTGACGACGACCGACTTTCCGTTGGGAGCACTCATGTTGGTTCGAAAGGAATCGGCTAAGGAAGGGTTTTCGCGCCCGCCCTGTCAAGGAACGCTTGGGCGGCGCGGCGGCGGTTCCCCGCTCACTTGGCGTTCTTCGGGACGGCGGTACCGAGGACTTCGCCCGCGCGGAGAATGTCCTCGCGGATATGTTCGTTGAGCTGCTGCTGCACCACGCGCGAGGCGATGCGAATGGCGTGGGCGACGGCCTCGCGGTTGCTCGAGCCGTGCGCTTTTAGGACGTTGCCGCGCAACCCGAGGAGCGGAGCGCCGCCGAAACGGTCGGGGTCGAGACGCTCCTTCGCACCCTTGAGTGCCCCTTTGATGAGCAGACCCCCGGCCATGCGGACGGGGTTTTTGCCCACTTCCTCGCGCACGAGTTCCTTGAGCATCTTCCACAGCGACTCGCAGGTCTTGAGGATGACGTTGCCCGTGAACCCGTCGGTCACGACGACATCGACCTCGTTGCGGAAGATTTGGAAGCCTTCGATAAGGCCGATGTAGTTGATCTGGTCGCCGAGCTTTTTGAGCAGTTCGTGGGTCTCGTTGACGAGGTCGTTGCCCTTGCCCTCTTCCGTGCCGATGCTGAGGAGGCCGACGCGGGGATTGGCGAGTTCGAGCGCGTCTTTGGCGTAGTTGGCGCCGAGGAGAGCGTAGTGGACAAGGTTCTCGGCCTTGCACTGCGGGTTGGCCCCGGAGTCGAGGACGACAAAGTGGTTGTCTTTGCTCGGCCAGACGGAGGCGAGGGCGGGCTTGGAGACGCCCGCGAGGGGACGCAGCCGCAGCGTGGCGCAGGCCATGAGGGCACCGGTGTTGCCGCAGCTCACGGCGGCGAGTGCCGACCCGACCTTCACGAGTTCGACGGTGCGCACGAGCGAGGCATCTTTTTTCGCCTTCAGGCTCTGGACGGGTTTTTCGTCCATGCGGATGACCTCCGACGCGTGGAAGGTGCGGAACCGGTCGTCGTCCGCGATACCGGCGGCGCCGAGGATAGGTTGCAGGATCTCGTCGTCGCCGACAAGGACGACGCCGTCGAGGGCATGACCGCGTTCCACCGCCAGTTTGGCACCGGCGACGACTTCGGCGGGACCGAGGTCCGACCCCATCGCGTCCACCGCGATTATGCGTGCGTCTTCACCCACGGAAAGGGGCGGGACAGGGGCGTCCCGCGGCGATGATTTCGTGCCCGGCTCAGAGCGGGCGGCGGTTGGTTCCGCCTGCGTCAGACCTCAACGTCGATGACCTGCCGCCCGCGGTACATGCCGTTGGCCGGGTTCACGCGGTGGGGACGGAAGAGCGTGCCGTCCGTCGGATCTTTGGCGAGCTGCGGCGCGACAAAGGGATGAGCCCCGCGGCGTTTGCGGGAGCGTTGCTTGGATTGCTTGCGTTTCGGTTGGGCCATGACTCGTTATCGGCTTGTGGTTCCTGCTTTATGAAAATGGAAAACGGGCAAGAACAGGGCATCGGCGCGCCGCGGTCAAGCGCGAAAAGCGGAGCGAAAAACCGGAAAACCAGCGGGTGCCGGCTCCGGGCGGGCACGCGCTGTTGCCTGCGGTGCTTTCGGGGGCCGGGGCTGGCTTCCGCCTTGGGTATTCTGGACGAAATTCCGCGGATCCCGGTAAAATTTTTCTTGCGCGAATGCTCCTTGTCCGTTGCAATCGGGGTTGCTCCTTTGCGAAAGGGGGCGCATGGCGGCGGCATCGCTGCCTGATTCCCACCATCAACCTAAAACCCAATTGCTACAATGAGATTCCTTCGAGTGATTCCTCTCGGTTTGGCTGTGCTTGCTCCTGCGGCGTTTAGCCAGACCCTTTTCCACCAGTCGTTCAATAACGACAACCCGTCGTTCACGGACGGCCTCAGCACGGATTGGAACTGGAATGTCGCCGCCGGTGCCTCCGCCGATGTCAATCCGGCCTACATTATTCCGGAGACGGGGCTGAACGTCAGCGCCGGCAACACCGACCCCAGCCCGCTGCTCGACGGCGAAGCGACCCGCGGGCGCGGATTCCTCTTCGGCACCGTGTCGGACGGTTCCACTCCGGGGGGCTACGTGAAGTACACTACCCACACGGGTGTTTCCACGGACTTCCAGAATCAGCCGCAGGAAGACTGGTACCGCATCGGTCCCGCGATGTCGTTCGAAGGGCTTTCGCTCGGCCAGATCACCGATCTGACGGTGCGCAGCAATGTGCGGACCTCGGCGGGTGTCGACGGCATCGAGGCCCGTTTCGGTCTTCTCGTGAACGGTGAGTGGTACTTCAGCGCGACCGCTTATAATCTTGTCACGGCATGGACTGAGTATTCGCTCGCCGACCCCGCTTCGCAGCAGTGGATCAGCGGCGCATTCACCCCCGGTTCGTCACTGGATATCGACCTCGACAGCCCGTCTTTTGTGACCCTCGACGAGAGTGACGTGGTCGGCGGCTACGCATGGGCCTACTGGATCGGCGACCTCACGGGTAACGACGCGTGGGCGCGGCTCGACCGCTACTCCGTCTCCGCCATCCCCGAGCCCTCGGCCTATGCCGCCCTCATCGGCGCTTTGGCTCTCGGTCTCGTTCTCTGGCGCCGCCGCCGGAGCTGAGGCGGAGCCCGGATCACGCCGCACGGCAACATTCTCAAGGAGCGTGCCCCGCGGGTCGCGCTCCTTTTTGTTGTGCCCGTGCCACCGCTGCGGGATGGGCGGGCGCCGCCGCTCTCAAATCTGCCAGTCGGGCTGGCCGGAGGGTTCGTGGAGACCGCACTCGCGTTTGACGCCGTTGAAGCGCGTCTCCTCGTGGGAGAGACCGTCGTTAAGCGGGCGGGTGCTGTGCCAGTCGCCGAGGCTCACGTAGCCCTTCTCCCACAGCGGGTGGAAAGGCAGGCCGTGCTCCTTCATGTAGTGGTAGGCGCGGCGCTCGTCCCAGTCGATGATCGGGTGGATTTTCCATGTGCGCCCCTGTCGGGAGACGATGGGAAGGTTGGCGCGCGTCTTGGCCTGGGAACGGCGCAGGCCGCTGAGCCACGCCGTCGCGCCGAGGTCGACGAGGGCGCGGTTCATGGGCTCGGCCTTGTTGATGCGGCCATATCTCTCAAGGCCATCCGGGCCCTGCTCCCAGAGCTTTCCGTAGAGAGCCTCCTGGCGGGCCGCCGTCATGCGCGGGGTGTAGACGTGCAGGTTCAGCGAAAAGCGTCCGCGCAGTTCCTCGGCAAAGCGGTAGGTCTCCGGAAAGAGGTAGCCGGTGTCGACAAAAACCACCGGGATGTCCGGCGCGGCTTCCGTCACGAGGTGGAGCATGAGTGCGGAGTGGGTGCCGAAGCTGGTGGACAGGATCAGCCCGCCGCCGTGTTCCCCCAGCGCCCAGCGGACACGCTCCCCGGCGTCCGCGGCGGTGAGCCGGGCGTTGATTTCTTCGGGTGTTTCGATTGTCTTTGCGGTGGTCATTCTCTTCTCGAAAGTGGCTCTGTTATTTTAACTTGAGTAATTTAGGCAAGATACTGGAGATTAATCGCGGGTGGTGGCAACGGGAAAATGTTGCCGGCACCCGGAAGAACCATGCGGCAGACGGGAAAAGTGTACTTGGTCGGCGCCGGGCCGGGCGATCCGGAGTTGGTCACGCTGAAAGCGCGGCGGCTCATCGGTGCGTGCGATGCGTTGGTCTACGACTATTTGGTCAACGAGACGCTCCTCGACTGGGTGAAGGCGGGCTGCGAGCGCATCTGCGTGGGCAAGCGGGCGGGTTTCCATTCGTTGCCGCAGGCGGAAATCGAGGCGCTGCTCGTGCGACTCGCGCGGGAGGGCCGCTCGGTCGTGCGCCTGAAGGGGGGCGACCCGTTTGTCTTCGGGCGGGGCGGCGAGGAGGCGCTCGCCCTGCGCGCGGCGGGGGTGGACTACGAGGTCGTGCCGGCGGTCACGGCGGCGCTCGGGTGCGCGGCGTATGTCGGTATCCCGCTAACACACCGCGCGGCGAGCACGGCGGTAACGTTCCTCAGCGGCCACGAGGCGCCGGACAAGGGCCCGTGTGCGGCGGGAGTGGACTGGCGCGCTCACGCGGCGGGCGGTGCCACGCTCGTTCTCTATATGGCGATGGGTCGGCTCGAGGAGATCACCGGCGAGCTGATGGCGGGCGGGCGCGCCCCGTCGACTCCGGTTGCCGTTGTACAGTGGGGCACGACGCCGCGCCAGCGCTCGGTCAACGGCACTCTCGGGGATATCGTTCGGCGGGTGGAACAGGGCGGAATCGGCGCCCCGGCTGTCGTGATCGTGGGCGAGGTCGCGCGCTTCGGCGACACCCTCGCGTGGTTCGATCCCGTGATCTGACGCCGGCGCTTGCTCCGGCGCGGCCACAGGCGACCTTGGGAGCGCGCATACTGGAAACATGGAATACCTTTTGATCGACAACGGTTCGCTGCGGGCGGCGTCTTACCTCAATCTCCGGGCGGTGGCCGCAGCGCTTGGGCGGCGCGTTGGCGCGCGCGTGCACCCCGTCTCCCTCCTGCATTCGCGCAAGATCGATCCGGCGGAGCTGGGAGGGGAGCGTGCGTGGACGTTCGAGCCGTTCGTGCGGGCGCGGATCGCGGCGGGGGTGCGGTCTTTCGGTATCCTCCCCTTTTTCTTCGGTCCCACCGGCGCGATCGCCCGCTACCTCCCGGAGCGCCTTGAGGCCCTCCGCGCCCGCCACGGCTCGTTCGCGGTGGCGTGCGCGCCTTTTCTTTTCGACGGTGACGCCGGAATCGACCGCGCGGTGGCGGAGATTGCGGCGGAAAACGTACGCCGATGCATCCGCGTGAACGGTCTCCGCCGCCCGCCGGTTGTTCTTGTCGACCACGGTTCGCCGCTCGCATCCGTTGCCTACGTGCGTGATTTCATCGCCGGACAGCTCAGCGTGCTCCTCGGGCCGGAGGCCGCGCGAGTCGGCGCTGCCTCCATGGAGCGGCGCGAGGGCGCCGAATATGCGTTTAACGAGCCGCTGTTGGAGCGGCGCCTGCGCTCGGAAGGCTACGACTCCGGCGATGTCGTCGTGGCCATGCTTTTCCTCTCGCCCGGACGCCACGCCGGTCCCGACGGCGATGTCGCCGCCATCTGCGCGGCGGCGGAGGAGAACCGTCCGGGCCTGCGCTGCCACATGACCGACCTCGTCGGCACCCGCCCGGAGATCATCGACCTCCTCGCCAACCGCTTCGCCGCGCTTGAAAGCCGTCCGGTCGCCCTCTGACCACGCCCGCAGAATGAAATCCTTCTGTCAATTATTATAACTCTGAGCTAATATAGTTCTCAGAGAAAAAACAAAATCGCATTCTGATCAAATATCCGCGTAAAACATCTTATTCGTAATTTTAGTCGGGCACCACGAAGCCGTCTCGTATCATTGATTTGTTGTGGACGGCATTTCGGGGATCGGTGCGGGAAATCGGCGCGGTTCGGATGGAAAAGGGATTGCCCGGCGTGGGGGCGGGATGAAGTATGGCGGGCTTTTGCATTCCGGAACCGGAGACATGCCATGCTGGACCTAAAGTATTTTCGGGAAAACACCGACGCCGTGCGCGCCGGTGTGGCGAAGAAGAAGTTCGCCTGTGACATCGACGCCGTGCTCGCGCTCGACGAAGAGCGGCGGCGCATTATCCATGACGCGGAGACCCGCCGGGCGGAGCAGAAGGCGGCCAACGCAGCGATGGCGAAGCTGCCCAAGGGCTCGGATGAGTTCCGGGAGCAGTTGGCGCGCATGCGCGAGCTGGCGGCGCAGGTGAAAGCGCTCCAGGCGGAGCAGGCGGAGGTCGAGGCGAAGTGGAAGACCGCGTTCATGGCGGTGCCAAATCTCCCGCACGAGTCGGTCCCGCCCGGCGACAGCGAGGCCGACAATGTTGTTGTCGCGCAGTGGGGCGATCCGGAGGCGACCGCGGCCGGTGCGGCGGCGGTGCCGCACTGGGAGCTGCCGGGTTTCGCCGGATATGTGGACCTCGGTCGCGGAGCGAAGGTGACGGGCGCGGGATGGCCCTTCTTTGTCGGCGACATGGCGCGCCTCGTGCGCGCGCTGCTCCAGTTTTTTCTCGAGGAGAACACGCGCGCGAGCTTCACCGAGATGATGCCGCCGATCTGCGTGAACGCCGAGAGCGCGACGGCCACCGGGCAACTGCCCGACAAGGAGGGGCAGATGTATGAGGTTCCCGGTGATGGTCTCTATGTGATCCCCACGGCGGAGGTGCCGGTGACCAACTACTACCGCGACGAGATTCTTGCCGAGGACGACCTTCCGCTCCACGCCTGTGCCTACACCCCGTGTTTCCGGCGCGAGGCGGGAAGTCACGGGAAGGATGTGCGCGGCCTCAACCGGGTGCATCAGTTCGACAAGGTCGAACTGGTCAAATGGGTGCATCCCGACAAGAGTTTCGAGGAACTCGAGTCGCTCCGCGAACACGCCGAGGGCCTCCTGAAAAAGCTCGAGCTGCCCTTCCGCACGCTCCTCATGTGCTCGGGCGACATCGGTTTTCCCCACGCCAAGCAATACGACCTCGAGGTGTGGGCCGCCGGGCAGGGCCGCTGGCTGGAGGTGTCAAGTTGCAGCAATTTCACCGATTTTCAGGCGCGCCGCGCCAACATCCGCTTCCGCGACGCGGAGGGCAAACCGCGTGTTGTCCACACACTCAACGGATCGGGCCTCGCTGTGCCGCGCGTTCTCGCCGCCCTTCTCGAAAACAATGCGGACAAGGCGGGCCGCGTGCAGTTGCCGCAAGTGCTGCGCCCGTGGTTCGGGGCGGACACGTTTCCCCGCGGGTGAGCTTCGGTGGAAGGAAGCGCTTAACCGTCGTCTCCACGCATAACGCTGCGGACGATACGGATGAGGCGCTGCCCGGAGATGCGGATGCGGAAGGCGCCCCGCCGCGCCGACATCGAGACAAACTTGTGCTGGTAAAAGTCGATGTCGTGGCGGATGTCGTTGAAATTGCGCTCGTTCGCAATGCGCTCGATAAGCTTGCGCTCGTGGAAAAAGAAATCGCCGCTAAACAGCTCAATCCACGGAAAGAGAATCCTGGCACGGCGGAAGAGGCAGCGGCGCATCACTTCGCGCTCAAACCGCTCGGGCGGGCAGGACAGTTCGCGGCAGAAGTGATCTTTGAAGGTTCCGTTGGGTGAGCCGGACTCCAGCGGGGGCATTTCGGAAAGCGACATTTCGATTGTGCAGGCCATTGAATTGTGGGTCGAAGATCGGTAAAAGACAACTGAGGTTGTGTTATTGGGGGCAACTCCGGACGCTGCGGCAAAGCTTTTTTACGAAATAAAGTATTTACCATCGAATATTGGGGAATTTCCTTAGGTGCTTTTTCAGGCCGAGGCTGCGGCGTGCGTGGCAAAGTTCCTCGCATTTCCGAAAAACCCGCGCATAGTACGGGGATAATGGAAATGACCACGTGCACAGGATTCGATGATAAGCGCGCGCGCCTCGAAGAAGACCTTGCGGCCTTGCCCGACGCGTACGAGCGCTTCGGCTACTTGGTCGACCTCGGGCGTTCTCATCCCGGTCTTTCCGCGGAGGAGCAGACACCGGAGCGCAAGGTCGAGGGCTGCGTGTCCAACGTCCATTTACTGGAGGCGCTCGAAGATGGTCGCTGCCAGTTCCGGGTGGAGGCCGACTCCGCCATCGTCAAGGGAATCGCCGCGCTCCTCTGCGATCTCTACACTGGCGAAACCCCGGAGTGTGTCATCGCGCGCGAGCCGGATTTCCTCGAGGAATTCGGCATCACCCAGCATCTCTCGCCCAACCGGCGCAACGGCCTCACGCAAGTCTACAAACGCATGAAAGCCTTTGCCGTGCAGGCGATTGCGGCGGAGGAAGCCGCACGGTCCTGACAACGGCGGCGTGCACTGCGACGCCCATACCCACTTGCAGGATCCCCGCTTCGGCGCGGCCGGTCTGGATGTGTCCGCCTGGCTTCGGGAGCGCTCCGGATCGTATGCCTGCGCCGTCAATGCCACAGACGAAGCGGACTGGGACGCCGTCGCGCTGCTTGCAGGGCGTCCCGGAGTCTTTCCCGCCTATGGTCTGCATCCATGGAAGGTCGCGGCGCGCCGTCCCGGCTGGGAAGACCGCCTGCGCGCGCGCCTTGAAGGCGATCCGCGCGCGGGGGTCGGCGAGACGGGGCTCGACCGTTGGATCGAGGGCCATGATCTCGACGACCAACTGCGTGTCTTCAGCACCCACATGGAGATTGCCGCCGAGCTGAACCGCCCGCTCACTGTCCACTGCCTGCGCGCGTGGGGTTCCATGCGCGGGCGCCTTGCGGCGGGGCCGCTGCCGGACCGCGGATTCCTCCTCCATGCATACGGAGGTCCGGCGGAGATGCTTGGCGAGTTTATCGGCATGGGTGCGTATTTCTCGTTCTCCACCTACTTCACCGACCCGCGCCGCCACCGTGTGCGTGATACCTTCGCCCGTGTGCCGGCGGAGCGTCTCCTCGTTGAAACCGACGCCCCCGCCATGCCGCCGCCCCGGCAACGCAACGAAAACCTCCTCGAGGACCCGGAGGACGGCAGCATCCTCAACCACCCGGCGAATCTTTCCCTCGCCCTCGCGGCCCTCGCTGAAATCCGCGGTGAATCGGTCGCCGCCCTCGAACAACGCACCGCCAAAAACTTTATCCGCTGGTGGGGCGCCCCGGCGGCGGATTACCGGCGCTGAACCGTGCGGCGCGGGGCGTCGACGCCCCGCTGCTGCGGAACTTACGGATCGTTTTCCCGGAGCCGCAGGGAGCGGAGGCGGTTGAGGGCGGCGGCGAGTTCGAGGGGGCGGAAGGCGGTCCAGTCGCCGGAGGGGTGCGGGCCGTCGAGGACGCCGAGCCCCTCGCGGGCGATGAGGGCGGCGACGCCGTGGACGAGCCGGGGGAGGCTGGCTTCGTCGTCCGTCCGGGCGTTTTCGGCGAATTCGCGGAGGACGAGGAGGGCTTCGCCGATGGCGCGGATCTGGCCGGGGTCGACGATCTGGCTGACGGCGGAAAGGTCGATGTCCTCGCGTCCGAACTCGATGGCGCGGGTGGCGCGGGCGCGGATGCGGACGTCGCGCCGTCCCTTGGCGGGGTCGATGGATTGGGCGTCGAGGCGACGCGGGGGCGGGTCATGGGGCCACGGGGCGGCGTCGCCGCCGGCGCGGCCGGTTGGCAGCGCGCGCACGATTTCGCGTGCCTCCGCCGTGGCGTCGGTGCAGTCGTAGGCGTCCATGCGGAGGACGCGGTCGGCGATTTCGAGGTAGTCGCCGCATCCTCCGGAGACGAGGACACTGCTGACGCCGAGGGTGTCGGCGAGGTGGCGGGCGCGCTCGATGAAGGGGGTGATGGGCTCGGCCCTGCCGCGCACGAGGGCCTGCATGCGGGCGTCACGGATCATGAGGTTAGTGGCGCAGGTATCTTCGTCGAGGAGGAGGACGCGCGCGCCCGCCTCGATGCCCTCGATGATGTTCGCGGCCTGACTGGTGCTGCCGCTTGCGTTTTCGGTGGAGAACGCGCGGGTGGTGCGGCCGCCGGGCAGGTCGCCGATGAAGGGGCGCAGATCGACGCCGCGGACCGCGCGCCCGTCTTCGGCGCGGATCTTGAGGGCGGTGTCGTCGGTCACCACGGACTCCCGTCCGTCGCCGGGGATATGGTTGTAGACGCCGTGTTCAAGGGCGGCGAGGAGAGTGCTCTTGCCGTGGAAGCCGCCACCGGCGATGACGGTGACGCCGCGCGGCAGGCCCATGCCGCTGACGCGCCCGGTGTGCGGGAGGTCGATGGACACACGCAGGCTGTCCGGGCTGGCAAAGGGCACGGCGTCGCCGCCGAGGGGGCGCGGATCGACCCCGGAGCGCCGCGGGAGGACGGCGCCGTCGGCGACAAAGGCGACGAGCCCGCGCGCGGGAAGGGCTTCGCGGAGGGCGTCGGCGTCTTCGTTGGTGTCAAGGTGGCGGCGGAGGGCTTCGCTGTCGAGCGCGGCGAAGAAGAGCGAGCGGTCGACGACGGCGGGGATCGTTTCGGTGAGCAGCGCTTCGGCCTCGCGTCCGAGGATGCGCCGCCCCGCCGCCGGCAGCCCCGCGACGAAGCGCGCCTCAACAAAGCCGTCGCCAAGGACGACGGACGAACGTTCGAGGATTTCCTGCCCCGGGCGCGCCATCTCCACGATGCCGCTTTTCCCGGAGCCGGTTCGCCCGCGGGCGTCCGCGCAGGCCTCAGCGAAGCGCCGGGCGAGAAAGTCGCGCAGGGCTACGCGGCGGCTGCGGTTGTGCAGGCCAGCTTCGGCGAGCCCGCTCTCGGCGAGGGCGACGCGCGCCCGCAGGCGGCTGGGCGCGGCAAAGGGATCGCCCTGTACATGGTCGACGAAGAGGGTGCAGCGGTCGAGTCGGTAGCCGCCGCGCAATCCCTTGTAGGCCGGGTACCCCCGCCCGTCCATCCGCCGAAGCCGCTCCCGCAGGGCGGCGGCACTCTCCAGAGGCTCCGAATCCATGGCCGGAAGGCTTTGGCGGTACCCGGCGGAGGGCGAGACTGTTTTCCCTCCGCTCCGGTATCGACGACGGCCGGAGTACCTCACCCGGCATACACCGTCCGGTCCGGCCAATGCCGGTGGAGCGCTTTGTCACGTGTTGCCAGCCGGGCTCCGTGGGCATGCGCGACCTGCACCAGCCAGTAATCCATTATCTGCCGGTGTCCGGTGGCGCGGGAGAAAATCGCCGGGTCCGGCAGTTCGGTGGAAAAGAGGACTCTGCCGGGGTGGGGTCCGCGCAGTTCGGTCGCGACCACTTGTAATGCGCGGGCGCCGTCAAGGACCGCCGTGCCGAGAATCGCCGGATTCATCAGCAGCCGCATGGCCGCGAGATGGGTCTCCACTGCAATCCCCCAACCAAACGGCTTGTGCGCGTCCAGCCACCGCCGGGCACTCCGGTGGCCCGCGTGCCCCTCATACAGCGCGGCAAAGAATAGATCGTTGTCGACGACGTGGCGAACGGCGGGCTCAGTCATCAAGGGCATTGCGAACGTCATCGGGTGTGATTGCGCGGCTTCCCTCAGCCTTTTTCACGACCACGCGGCCCTCCGTCAGGTCGACGTCCGCCGGACGGGCGCCGGGTTTCTGGTAAACCTCCCGGACCGCATCGGTGACGAGCTTGCTCAGCGATGCCACGCGCCGCCCGCCGCGCCGCGCCGACTCAAGCCGAAGCGTCTCTGCCACATCCGGAGGCAGATCCAATGTTGTTTTCATGGTTTTATGGTATTACGGTCAAAGCGACCTTGTGTCAAGAATTCGGTCTGCCTTCGCGCTGTTGCCCGGTTTACCTGTGTTGCGCGAAGGAGCGCGGGCGTCACGCCCGCGGAGAGGGTTCCGGGTGTTCCGCGGTACAATTGCTTTCGGCTTGCCCGCGGGCGGCGGGGAGCGCATGGACAATCGGCGTGGTATTGGACTACTCGACGTTCGCGGTCTGGGTGCTGCTGGTTGCGCTGGCCGCCGGTCTGGTCCTCCTGTATTTCGGAGGCAACTGGCTGACGGACGGGGCGGCGGCCCTTGCCCTGAAGCTGCGCATCGAACCTGTCGTCATCGGCCTCACGGTGGTGTCGGTGTGCACGTCCGCACCGGAACTGGTGACTTCCTTCGTGAGCGGCGCGGCAGGCAATTCCGGTCTCGCGGTGGGCAATATCCTCGGCAGCAACCTTGCCAACCTCGGCCTCATTCTCGGCATCGCCGCGCTCATCCATCCCTTTACGGTGAAGGAACGGCTTATCCGGGCGGAGGTGCCCATCCTCGTGGGGGTGACGGTGGTTTTCTACCTCTTTGCCATCGGCGGGTTCAACCGGATCGAGGGCGCGCTCCTGCTGCTGATGACCGGTGCCTACCTCGTCTATGTCGTGAAGGCGAGCCGCCGCGTGCGCGCACCGTTTGTCGCGGAGGTGGAGGACGAGCTGAGCGGGGCGCGCCTTTCGGCGGTTCTGGCAGTCGTCCTGCTTCTCGGGGGCACCCTTGCGCTGACGGTCGGGGCCGAGCTTCTCGCCGGGGGCGGGGCGGAGCTGGCCCACCGTCTCGGCGTCTCGGACTTCATCATCGGGATCACCATCGTGGCGGTGGGGACGAGCCTGCCCGAACTGGCGGCCTGCATCGTCGCCGCCCTCAAGCGCCAGATGGACCTCGTGGCGGGCAACCTTATCGGCTCCAACCTCTTCAACATGATGCTCATCGGCGGATCGGTGCCGCTCTTTTTCCCGCTCGCCGTCGACCCTGCGTGGCTTGCGCTCGAGTTTCCCGCCATGCTTGTGCTGACGCTCGTCATGTGGCGTTTCATCTGGACGGGTTGTCATGTCCACCGATGGGAGGCCGTGATTTTGCTGGCCCTCTATATCGGGATCATTCTTGCTTCCACACTCCGTTAGCGGAGGGAGCAGCGCCGGCTTCAGCGCCGACTTGCTTTTCCGGCCGCGCCGCCGCGCGCAAAATCTTTCTCACCATGGCACGTAAACCAGTTGTACTCATTATTCGTGACGGTTGGGGTGAAAACCACGACACCGGACACGACAAATTCAACGCCGTCAAGCTGGCGAAGACGCCGGTCGCCGACCGTCTCTCCGCCGAGTGGCCGCGCACTGAGATCATGGCCTGCGGGCGCGATGTCGGTCTGCCCGACGGCGTCATGGGCAACTCCGAAGTCGGGCACCAGAACATCGGGGCCGGGCGCATCGTCGACCAGGAGATCGTCCGCATCGACAAAGCCTTCGAGACCGGCGCGGTCGACGGCAACGAAGTCCTCGTCAAGGCCTTCGAAAACGCGGAATCCTCGGGCGGCGCGCTCCACCTCATGGGGCTCGTTTCCGACGCCGGAGTCCACTCCATGCTCTCCCATCTGTACGGTCTGCTCGGGGTCTGCAAGCGCCGCGGGTTCGACCGCGTCTACGTGCATGCCTTCACGGACGGGCGCGACACCCCACCCAGCTCGGGGCTGCGCTACATCAAGGAGTGCGAGGAGCAGATGGCGTCCATCGGGGTGGGGCGGATCGTGTCCGTTGCCGGCCGCTTCTGGGCGATGGACCGCGACCTGCGCTGGGACCGCGTGCAGAAGGCCTACGACTGCCTCACGGGGCGGGACATCCCCCGTTCCGCGGAGAGCGCGACAAAAGCCGTGCAATACTACTACGACAACCCGATCGAGGCGTCCCGCAAAGGGGACGAGTTTATCGAGCCCACGGCCGTGCTCGACGCCGACGGCAAGCCCGCCGGGCGCATCGGCGACGGCGACTCCGTCATCTTCTTCAACTTCCGGGGCGACCGTCCGCGCGAGCTGACCCGCGCCTTCATCGAGGACGGGTTCGACGGGTTCGACCGCGGCGGCAAGCCGGACATCTTCTACGCCACTATGACGGAATACCAGACGGGCCTCTGTCCCAACGTCCTATTCCTCAAGCCGCCCAAGATGAAAGACATCCTCGGCGGCTACGTGGCGGCCAAGGGCATCGCGCAGTTCCGCTGCGCCGAAACCGAGAAGTTCCCGCACGTCACCTTCTTCTTCAATGACTACCGCGAGGAACCGTTCGAGGGCGAGGACCGCGAGATGCTCCAGAGCCCGAAGGACGTCAGCACCTACGACCAAAAGCCGGAGATGTCCGCCGCCGGCGTGCGCGACGCGACCCGGCGCGCCATCCTCGGCGGAAAATACGGGCTCATCGTCGTCAACTTCGCCAACGCCGACATGGTCGGCCACACCGGTTCGCTCGAAGCCGCTGTCAAAGCCTGCGAAACCGTCGACGCCAGCGTGGGCGACCTCCTCGAAGCTGTCGACGAAGCCGGGGGCGCTGCCGTCGTCACCGCCGACCATGGCAACAGCGACCAGATGTGGGATCCCCCGCAGGACGGCCCCCATACCGCCCACACCCTCAACCCCGTCGAAATCGTCGTCTACGGCAAGGGCTGCGGTGCCTTCAAGCTCTCCGGTAGCGGACGCCTCGCCGACATCGCCCCCACCATCCTCAAACTCATGGACCTCCCCCAACCCGAAGCCATGACCGGACGCTGTCTCATCGAGGGGTAAGGGGGCGATTTTGTTCGGTTGAGCCTGTCGGCACGCCCGCTCGCCTGCGGCAGACCGTACCCGGCTGCGATCCAGGCGGCCGGTTCGTAGTGCCGAATTTTCGGCGATCCCCGGCCTTATCCGAGCGCCGCCGTAGCGCGAAGTTTCGGTGAATGTCCTGCCGCCCCGCCGCTATCAGCCCGCCACCACCGTGCCTCGCTGAAGCTTCAGCCTACACTCACCAACCGCGAAAGGCGGCGCTTTCCGCCGCCGTCCAAGGCGCTTCGCCCTATTCTCCGCAGGCGGAGCGGAGCTATGGTCTGCTCTTCGGCGGGCTCAAGGCCCTGAGCTTGGGCCGTAGGACGGTGGTTTTTCACCGCCTTTTGTCTTCGCGCAGTCGGCTCGGTCGCCAAGGTGTGTCCCTTTTATTCGTCCCCCGGACGCTGCTCGACGGTCTCCTCGACGACGCAGCGGGGTGGGGCGCCGGGTGAACAGTCGGCGCGCAGGGCGGTGAAGGCGTGGCGCTTCTCGCGGAAGAGGGGCCAGAGGACGGCGCGGTCGGTCTCGGGGATGGGGAGGTCCGTGACATCCTCTTCGCGGAAAAACCGGAATTCGCCCTCGTCCATGGGCGGGGGCAGGGAGTCGATGGTCTTGCGGCAGTGAAAGACGAACATGAGCCAATGCACGCTGCCCTCGTAGTTCTTCTCCGCGATCATGGCGAATAGGTGCAGATCGCCGTCCGTGAGTTCGAGGCCGATCTCTTCGCCCGCCTCGCGCATCGCCGCCTCGTAGGGCGACTCGCCGACGGCCATTTCCAGCTTCCCGCCGATGGCGCTCCAGAGCCCTTCGTTCGGGGCCTTGCGGCGCCGCAGCAAGAGCACCTCCCCGGCGGGGTTGGTCACGTAAACAAGCGTGCTGACCTTGAAAGGCAGCGCGGGGACGGCTTCGGCTTCGACGGGCACCTGCGCACCGTCGGGCGCTCCCCGCGCCGGGTCAAGCGGCAATCCGCGCCCGGAAAGGCGGTTCGCAGTTCGCGGACGTCATATGCGCGAATGCCTCCCGGCTGAGAAACAACTTTGGAGCGCTCTGCGAGACCGCGTCTTCTTCGGGCATCCTTGCCACCCGCAAAAACGCCGATAAGCCGGGCCCCACGGGGCGCGACGCACTGCGTATCGGTGCGGCTCCCGTAGTCGATTGCCGTCGCAACCGCCGGTCGGCCGCGGCGCGGCGAGGCCTTCCTGTAGCCCTGCGGCCCCACCCGGCCAAGTCGGGCACTCTCGTCATTGGCCCCCAGCCCCGCGCAGAGGTTCGCGGCCATCCAAACACTGGCACATGCAGTGATACAAGCAGCATCGCCACAAAATACGCGTAAATTGCCTCAAAGGGCAAAATCAGTAAACAAGTTTTTCTTCGAGAAAATACGGATTAGAAAATACGGATTTGCCGACACCCGTAAACGATTAATATTCAGCAGCTTGATAATATGGTTCAGCCATGGTTGTCCAAAAAAACGCCGTTTATTTCTCATGATATCACTTGATGAAACATGCGGCGTTTACATATCTTCGAGGATTATTGTCTTGAATTCGCGGGAGGGCAGGTATGGCGGAGATTGGCGTTGTCACTTTCCGCCCTGGGGTTTTCGTTGCGCGCACAGGCATGGAGAACGCGCTCATCACCTTGGCAGTCGGGCTGAGTCCGGCCGAGACGGTCTCGCACCGGATTTTCGTGCGCTACGCGAAGCGGCACGGCATGGCGTTCGAAGTCTTCGACCAAGAGGTCTTCAAGCTGCGGCCCAATTGGTTCCGCAAGCGGCGCGTGGGCTACCACCTCGAGAAGTTCCAGCTCCACGGTGCGTTCGAGCGCTACCGGCGCATCCTCTTTCTCGACTCGGACATCCTCCTCGCCCCGGACTGCCCGAACCTCTTCGACCTTGTGCCGGAGGAGAGCTTCGGCTGCGTCTACGACGACACCGGAGCGGACGCATGGAAGCGCAAGGAGGAACTGATCCGCCTCGGTGCCCGCCTCGGCCGGCTGCCGTCCGGTAATCCGCGTTACTTCAACTCCGGGGTCATGGTGCTCGGTCCGCGCCACCGGGAGGTTTTCGCCATGCGGCGCGGGGAGGTCTTCCGCGGGCGCTGGCCGGAGCAGACCCTGCTCAACCACCGCATCCTCACGGGAGGCTACGCGGTCCGTGAGTTGCCGGCCGAATACAATTTCATGCCGCTCGCTCCAGACTGGGAGGACGACGGCACACGCCGCGCGGCAAAGGTTGTGCATTATGCCGGGCGGGGAACGCGGAAAACGATGGCGCGGGATTATGCGGTGCTCGCCAAGGAGTGGGGCGTGGAGGAACCGGACTGAGATGGGCGGGGTTGTCCACATCCTCAAGCATTGGCCCTGTGGCGGCGGGATGGAAGCTGTCGTGCGCCGCCATCTCGAATGCGGCCAGGCGCTTTACGCGTTTGCGGGAGGGGAAAAGTTTTCAATTGGTAACAATAAATGGGGCGCAACGGCCGCTGCTCTCCGGCTCGGCTCCGCCGCGCCGGACCGCACGGTGGCCGCCGTTGCGCGTGAGGCGCGTGAGGCATGGAGCGCGGCGGGCTGGACGACCGGCGTCTTCTACAACGGATACGGCCTGGGATGGGGCATTGCGGCCGAGCCGACGGCGCGCCGAATCCTCTATCTCCATTCCGATTATCCCGGTTTCAACCGTTGGGTGGCGAGGCTTGCGCCGCACGCGGACGCTGTTTTGTGCTGCAACGCCGCCCTGCGCGGGAAGACGCTCCGCGCGGTCGGTCGGTTCGGGGACGGGCGCGTCTTTGCCGTGCCGCTGCCGGTGGACATGGCGGAGGAACCGCCTATGGGTCCGCCGCATTCCGGCGGACCCGTCGTCATCGGCTACTCCGGACGGGTGCAGGTCGCGCAAAAGCGGCTCGACCGCCTGGGGGCGTTTTTCGCCGCGCTGGAGACCGCCGGGATCGACTACCGGTTCGAAATCCTTGGGGAGGGCGACGCGCTGCCGGATCTGCGCCGCCGCTTCGCCGAAAATCCGCGCGTCACTTTCCACGGGCACCGCACCGGGGACGATTACCGCGACATTCTCCGCGGCTGGAAGTACCTTTTCTTCTGCAGCGACTACGAGGGCCTGCCGGTTTCGCTCCTTGAGGGGGTCGCGGCGGGAGCCGTGCCGGTCTACCCCGATTTCCACGGAGGAGCGGACTGGCCCGGGCGGCTCGACCCGGCCCTTTTGTACCCGAACGGTGATGTGGGCGCGGCGGCCGAGGTCGTGCGGCGGGTGGAAACGACATGGGGACCGGCCCCGTGGGCTCTGTTCCGCAAGCGGGCGCGGACGCTCCTTGCCGAACACACGCCGGACAACTACCTCGCCGCCTTCGATGCGGCCATGGGCGCCGTCGCGGTCCTGCCGCCGCGCCGCCGCCCGCGGCCAGCGCCATGGCTGCGGTTCACCCCGCTATGGCTCGCCCACCGCCTCGAAGCCCGCCGCCGCGGGACGCACCGCGCGACGGGGCGGTTCTGAGCCCGGCGGTCTGAGTTTTAGCCTCACCGTTTTCGCGGGGAATCAAACCATTGACATTTGTCGCTGAGATGGTTCGTTCGGCGGCGCTTTGTTTTCTTCAAGGCAACGCAATTTTTTACAATGAAGGTTCACTTCTCAGTTCTCACCCGTCTTTTCCGGTCTAATCTTCCTCTTCCGGCGATTGCCGCTGGTATCTTCGGTCTCATCGTCGCGGGCTGCGCAACAACCGAGTTGTCGCCGGAGAGGGTTGCTGCAATCAACAGCATCTATCTGGATAACCGGCTGGAGCATGCCGTGCGTTATCAAAAGACTGGAACGACAGTGTTTCAGAATGCGGCGGGCGATCAGATAGGGGCCGAGCTGGTGGACGGGTTTCTCGTCGAATTGGCGGATGCGCTGCGGGAAAGGGGATACGAGATCGCCGCGACCGAAGAAGACAGCGACACGGTCCTGCGGATCGAAGAGGGCTCATGGAGTGTCCCTTACAATCCGGTCATTCGTGGGATCACAGTTCATTCGCAGTCCCGTTTTGGGATCAATCCAGGAGCCTTTGTTCACCTGCATCTTTGCTTCCGCGTGTATGAACCGTTGAGCGAAACCCGCCTCGCGTACTATTGCTCTGTCGACCGCGAAAACACCGATGTCAAATCACTTCCCGACAGCTGGGATGGCTTCTCGAGCGAAGAGCAGGAATACTTTTTCGATGTGTTGAGAACACTTTGGGAAACCGTGCATCGCGATGCCCTGGACTCGCTCAACCTCTAGACAGCGAAGCGGCGGCGTCCTTTCTTGAACCAGGCGCGGTGGCGGCAGCAGACCTTTCAGCATTTGCGCATCACTCTCCCATGCGTTCGAGAGCCTCGCGGGCGGCGGCTTCCTCGGCTTCTTTCTTGGAGGCACCGCAGCCGGTGCCGCGAACTTCGCCGTTGACGCGCACGCACACGGTGAAGGCCTTGAGGTGATCGGGGCCGGATTCGCCCGTGACTTCGTAGCGGATGGCGTCGTTGCCGAATTCGGGCTGGATGATTTCCTGGAAGCGGCCTTTCGGGTTGTGTGCGGATGCGGTGGAGGAGAGTTGGGCTCCGATGTCGCCGTACCAGCGCAGGACGGCGTCGCGCGCGGCGGGATAGCCGCCGTCGAGATAGACGGCGCCGATGACGGCTTCGAGAGCGTCTTCGAGGATGGACTGGCGGTTGCGCCCTTCGTTGGCCGTCTCGGCGTCGCTGAGCCGCAGGTGGGCGGGAAGGTCGACGGTTCGCGCCACCTCGGCGAGGCGGTCGCCGCGGGCGAGAGCGGCGCGGTGGCGGGTGAGGGTGCCTTCGCGCTCGTCGGGAAAAGTTTCCCACAGGTGCTCGGCGAGCACGAGCCCGAGCACGGCGTCGCCCAGAAATTCGAGGCGCTGGTTGTGGCCGCCAGCGTCCGGGCACTGTTGCAGGTAGGAGGGGTGGGTGAGGGCGCGCACGAGGAGGACGGCGTCCTTGAAGTGGTAGCCGAGGCGCTCCTGCAGTGCGTCCAGCCCGTCCGGCGCGTCACCCATCACTTCATGCGTTTGAGGTCGAAACGTTTGCGGCACTCCTTGGCGAGGTCGCGGTAGGCGCCCGCTCCCGGACTCATGGGATCGTATTCAAAGATCGTCTGGCCGAAGCTGGGGGCCTCGCCGAGGCGGATGGTGCGCGGCACGAGGCTCTTGAAGATCTTGTCGGGAAAATGCTTGCGCACCTCGTCGACGACCTGGCGGCTGAGGTTGGTGCGGATGTCGAACATGGTCATGAGGATGCCGCCGAGTTCGAGGTCCGGGTTGACGCCGGCTTCGCGCAGTTCGCCGACAACGTCCATGATCTGCCCCAGGCCTTCAAGGGCGAGGTACTCGCACTGCAGTGCGATGAGCAGGTAGTCGGCGGTGGCGAGCGCGTTCATAGAGAGCATGCCGAGGGACGGCGGGCAGTCGATGATGACAATCCCGAAGTCGTCGCCCTCACGCAGGGGAGCGAGGACGCCGCGCAGCTGCGTGAGGTAGTCCTTGCGGCGGCTCAGCTCGGTTTCGAGGGCGGCGAGGTCGACCTCGCCGGGAATGAGGGAGAGAAAGGGGCGTCCGCTGTCGAGGATTAGGTCGCCCACATCGCCTTTACCGGTGAGGGGGCCGTAAAGGCTGGCGCCTTCGGTCTTCTCGAATCCGAGGCCGCTCGTCGCGTTGGCCTGCGGATCGAGGTCGACGAGAAGGGTCGGTATCTTCAGGTCGGCGAGGGCGGCGGCGAGGTTGATGGCCGTGGTCGTCTTGCCGACCCCGCCCTTCTGGTTGGCGATGGTGAGAACCTTGGCGGACATTGCCGCGAATCCTTCCCCCGCCCCTCTCCGGAGTCTAGCCCGAAGTTTGGGTAAGGCGGTGGCCGGATTGCGCCGCGAGGAGCACCTCTTCCTCGGTATCCCCGCCGGAACGCCGCTGCCGCCCTAAGGGCAATCGCCGTCCGCCGCTTCTTCGAGGACCGCGTAACGCGCCGAAAACTGAAGCACGCGGCTACCGGTGTCCACGGAGAAAAGCGCCTTACCGCGCCTTTTCGAGCCGGGGTCCGGCGTTAGGTGGCATTCGATGAGGCGTTGCTCTTCCGGACGTTGTTCGCTCCATCCCTCTCCCCGGAGCACGCCGCCGGAAGCAGCGTAGCACGCTAATTTCTGTTCCAGAGCCATGGACAGCGTGCCGTTTTCGCTTCGTGCTGGTCGCAGCGGAACGTCAATTGAATAAGTGCCCCAGACCGAATCTTCAGTATCTTCAACTAGGTACAATTTCCCCACCGTTAGGTTCACCCGCATGAAGAGCACGCGGGTTGACGCGGGATCCAGGCGCAAGACGGCGGCGGGTGCTTCGCCACCTTCGGCATGACCGGGCAGAGAGGAGGAGGCCCATAACGAAACCAAGGCGGCGATTCGCCGAACGCCTCGCCAACAGTTTTTGTTGCGGCTCCCCGCCGCGTCGCCGGGAATCCGGGTCATAACACGCGCAACATCCTGCCGCTTCCGGCGTATGGCAAGTCGGTCCGGCGGACGGGCAACGGCACGCGGCTTGCGGCGCACCCCGTGGTCGGGACGGATGCTTGGTGACGGGCTCAGGTGTTCGACCTCGTCGACCATCCGCAGCCCGCTGCGGTCGCCTTGTTCGTGACTGACACGGCCGGAGAAATGCAATGGTAAAAAGCCAACTATATTGAAAGTAAATATAAGTAATCCGTTCATCGATAATGACGCAAAAATCAATATTTTGCATAATCTCTGAGAAATTTTTGTTGTTGTGGGGCAGAGAACGTCGGCGGGCCGTAGGCGCGGCTCCCCGGTGGTTTCCGTTCCGTCCGCCTGTCCGCCATCCCGCCGCGTTGGGTTGACTTGGGGGGCGGGCGGGGTTCTGTTGGGCGGTTTCGATTCGTGTTTTCGCGGGCGATTCCGCGTGCACGGCCGGATTCTGGAATGAGCAAGGATACCGACGCACAACGGATTGTGATCACCGGCTGCGGTCTGACGTCGCCCCTCGGCGACGACGTGGCGACGATGCGCGCTGCGTTGTTGCGGGGTGAGGCGCGCATCGAGAATATCGAGATGCGGCACATGGGCACGGTGCACGCCGGGGTCTGCCATTTTGACGCGCGCCGCTGGCAGGGCCGCCGCGAGCTGCGCAACGGCACGCGGGCGGGTAGTGTCGCGATTTACTGCGCGCGCGAGGCCGTGGCCGACAGCGGGATTGACTGGGACTCCGTGGAAAAGCCCCGCGTGGGCGTCTACCTCGGCATCACCGAGCACGGCAACGTGGAGACGGAGAACGAGATCCACAATATTTCGCAGTTCGAGTATGACACGCGCTACTGGACGCACCACCACAACCCGCGCACGGTGGCGAACAATCCGGCGGGCGAGGTGACGCTCAACATGGGCATCACGGGACCGCACTACACGATCGGCGCGGCCTGCGCGGCGGGCAACGCCGGGATCATCCAGGCGCTCTGGATGTTGCGCCTCGGCGAGGTGGACCTTGCGCTCGCGGGCGGGGTGAGTGAGTCGATCCACACTTTCGGCATTTTCGCGGGTTTCAAGAGCCAGGGTGCGCTCGCCCACCACGAGGACCCCAACAAGGCGAGCCGTCCCTTCGACAAGGGACGCAACGGTATCGTCGTGAGCGAGGGCGGGGCGATCTACACCATGGAGCGCCTCACCGACGCGCGGGCGCGGGGCGCGAAAATCTACTGCGAAGTCGTGGGCTACCACATCAATTCCGACGCCGTGGACGCCGTCCTCCCCAACGCGGAGCGGCAGACGCAATGCATGGGCGCGGCCCTTGCCAAGGCCGGCCTCACGCCCGCCGACGTCGACATCGTCAATACCCACGCGACCTCCACACCGCAGGGCGACATCCAGGAATGCAAGGCGGTGCGCACGGTTTTTCCGGCGGATGCCTGCCCGCGCACGCGGGTGAACAATACCAAGAGCTACATCGGCCACGCCATGGGAGCCGCCGGGGCGCTCGAGCTGGCGGGCAACCTGCCGTCCTTCAACGACGGGCTCGTCCACCCCACGATCAACGTCGACGAACTCGACCCCGAATGCGACACCGGGAACCTCGTCCTCAACGAGCCCGCCGAGGCGGGCGAGGTGCGCGTCATCCTCAACAACTCCTTCGGCATGCTGGGGATCAATTCCAGCCTCGTCGTGAAAAAGTTTGCAGACTGACCCTGATTTCCTAAACAGCGGCAACAATATGACCAAAGAAGAGTGCAAACAGGTGGTTCTCGAGATCATCGAGGAAATCGCCCCTGATGAAGACCTCGAGGGCCTGAGCCACGATGTCCGCCTGCGCGACCAGCTCGACCTCGATTCGATGGACTTCCTCGACATCGTCATGGAACTGCGCAAAAAACACGGCATCGAGGTGCCGGAAGAGGATTATCCGCAGCTCGCGTCGCTCGATAGCTGCGCGGAGTACCTCACGCCTAAGTTCAACGCCGTCAAAGCGGGGGCGTAACGGGGCCGGACCGGCTTCCGGAGCGGGTTCCGATGGGCGGGCGCTCTTTGAAGCCCCATTACGACGCGGTCGTCATCGGTTGCGGCATGGCCGGACTCGCGGCCGGCATCCGCATGGCCATGTACGACCGCAGCGTGCTCATCGTCGAGAGCCATAACGCGCCCGGCGGGCTGAACAGCTTCTATGCACTGGAGGGCCGAAAGTTCGACGTCGGTCTCCACGCCGTTACCAACTACGTCCCGCCCGGCGCGAAGGGTACCCCCCTCGTCAAGCTGCTGCGCCAACTGCGCCTACGCCGCGAGGACCTCGACCTCTGTCCGCAGCGTGGCAGCCGGGTGGCCTTTCCCGGAGTCGATCTGCGCTTCAACAACAGCTTCGCGCGCCTCGGCGAATCCGTCGCGGAGGCGTTTGCGGACGAAATGGACGGCTTCCGCGCCCTTCGCGCGCTCGTGGCGGAGACGGATCCTTTCGACGCTGCCGCCCCCGTCCTCTCCTCGCGCGGAGTCATGGGGCGCTTCCTGCGCTCGCCCGTCCTCATCGACATGCTTCTCTGCCCGGTCCTCTACTACGGCAGCGCGCGGGAAAACGACATCGATTTCGACCAATTCGTCATCCTCTGGCGTTCGCTCTTCGAAGAGGGGTTCGCGCGTCCGCACGAAGGCGTGCGGGTCGTTATCCGCGCCCTCCTCAAGCGCTTCCGCGAGGTCGGCGGCGAACGCAAAATGAAATGCGGAGTGCGCCGCCTCCACAGTGACGGCGCGCGCGTGACCGCCGTCGAGCTGGAGGACGGCACCACCGTCACCGCCGGGGCCGTCCTCTCCACCGCCGGGGCGCGCGAGACCGAGGCCCTCTGCGCCGAATCCGAATCCGCCGACCGCTCCCCCGAGCCGGGCCGCCGCCTCAGCTTCGTCGAGACCATCACCGTGCTCGACGCGCAGCCCGCCGACCTCGGGGCGGAGGAGACAATCATCTTCTTCAACGACAGCGAACGCTTCCGCTACGAGCGACCGGAGGCTCTGGTCGACCCGCGCAGCGGCGTCATCTGCTTCCCCAACAACTACGACTACGGCGACCGCTCCCTCGACGAAGGCTTCTTCCGCGTCACCGCCCTCGCCGACTACGACCGCTGGGCCGCCCTCGGCCCCGACGCCTACAGCGCCGAAAAAGAGGCATGGTACCCCCGCCTCCAGGAGTCCGCCCTGCGCTTCGTACCGGGGCTCGGCATGGAAACCGTGCGCGCGCACACCCGCTTCATCGACATGTTCACCCCCTGCACTGTGAAGCGCTTCACCCGTCACATCGAAGGCGCCGTCTACGGCTCCCCGCGCAAACACCGCGACGGCACCACCCGCTTCGACAACCTCTTCCTCGCCGGCACCGACCAAGGCTTCCTCGGCATCACCGGCGCCATGCTCAGCGGCATCAGCATGGCCAACCGCCACG
>SLLG01000017.1 GCA_007134215.1 Opitutales bacterium
AAGGAGATTCGATTGTCTGATAATCTTCGAACAAACCGTTCAACGCTCCGCTGCTTAAGGCGGTTGTTCCATATACTGTGACGTTTCGACCAAAGTCTGTTGTGTTATCCTTGTTCAGGTTCTCTCCAGACGGAAGGAAAACCTTTTCCTCTTCCACCCAGTAGTTTATGCCTCCTGTAGTCAACTGTGCAAAGGAGGAGGATCCGGCGGTGAGTAAAGTTGCTAGTGCTGCAAAAAGTCTGCAATACGAGAATGTTTTTGGTGTCTGCATGATTGTTTTCGAATTAGAGATTGGTTTATCAAAAAGGAGACGCAGTATCAGCCCCCCCCTTTTTGATTCTCGCTGTAGGCTGGAAGTATGCTGATTAGACGGGAGTTTCCGCTTTGTAACACAGCCGCGCCGGCGACGGGAACTTTGACATCATTCGCTGAGTTCAGTTCATCATCCAAATACCCGCTAGAACCGAAGTAGGTATAGCTCCCGGAGATGAAAAGAGTTCCATTCGAGTTTTCGTAGAAGGTGACCGTATCACCTACCATTGCTCCATCAGAGAACAACTCTGACAGAGTACCTCCTCCGATGGGGTTGATAGTGCCGATCAATGCCACAGCCCCAGAAACAAATTCTCTGCTTACTAAATGTGTGTTAACAGAGCCGCTGGCGATGATTGAAATGGCTTGCGAGATGTTGACGACAAGGGCTTCTCCGGGAAGGAAGAGCAAGTCAGAACCGTCCTGAAGGTCGGAATCTAGCCAGCCTGAACTCCCGAAATAGGTTACGGAAGTAATTGTGCCGTCGATGTTGTAGAAGGTGATCGTATCACCCATAGAAAACGCCGCCCCCGCGAAAAACGCACCGATGGTCTGGTGCTTGCGGATGGCGACGACATCGCCTTCGGCGAGGACGAGGGGTGTTTCGACGGTGACGGATTCGCTGTCGGCGTTGAGGATGGTGGAGACCATGC
Source organism: Opitutales bacterium (assembly GCA_007134215.1). Taxonomy (GTDB): domain Bacteria; phylum Verrucomicrobiota; class Verrucomicrobiia; order Opitutales; family Oceanipulchritudinaceae; genus SLLG01. The sequence continues at coordinate 966 of SLLG01000017.1, forward strand.
CTTGGTCCGCGCCGGAGAGGACGTGGATGTAAGACGCGCTCTCGATTGCGGGCATGCTGTTGAGAAAGAGGACATCGTCTTCGGGGGAAATGGACACAACGGGCCCTTGGTAGAGGGCGCTGCCGATGAAGACATCGGAGACGATGGAGGTGCCGGCGGGAATCTCTAGGATCATGCCGCCGAAGGGGACGGTGGAAACCGTGACCGACTCGGCGGGGAGGGAGAAGGGTGCGAGAAAGGCGGCGAGAACCAAGGCGGGGAAACGGCGATGTGGGCGCATAGTTTTTTGGGTCAGTCAATAGAAGGGATATCAAAAGCGAGGAGATTACCGAAATTTCTCGGAAGATTCCATATCAATCCGCGCCAGCGCAATCAAATATTGCGTCCGCCCACCTTGGAGCGACGTAAAAGGACCAGACATACTGCGGCGAGGCCTGAAAGGAGGGCGTAGAGGCGGGGTTCGGGAATGGCGGCAAGGGTGAGGGGGTTGTTCAGTTCGCCGATGAGGGCTTGGTTCCAATTGGCTCCGGATCTGCCAAAGGACACGGGGACGGTTCCCATGGACGAGACGGTTGCGTCGGTGGACATGACGAGGCCGACCCATGAACCGCTCGCGAAATCGATGGCTTGGTCCGGCGAGTCCATGCCGTGCGAGGCGACAAAGAGCACAGGGTAGGTGCCGATGGTGAGGTCGGCCCTTCCGCCGCGCCAGTCGAAAAGTGCGTTGATGGACTGGCCGTCGGAGACCGGCAGCGGCTCCCAGCCGTCAACGAAGATAGTCGAATCGTGGAGGGCGGAGAGTAGGGCGGTAGAGGCCTCTTCCGGGTTCGCTGCCGCGTGGTAGGCTTGGAGGCCGCTCAGGACGGCTTCGTAGCTGAGGGCCGTTCCGCCCCAGAGGGTGACGTTCATGCCGTCCGCCGACGTATTCTCGCGGTGGAGTGGAACGGAATTGGGGAGAACAATGCGGTCGGTCTCGATCTGGTAGTCCACGATCTGAGCGTGCAGCGGGAGGGCGGCGGCGATGAATGAAAGGGTGTATAGGATCGCTTTGGATGACATTGCGGAAATGGGTTGGATGGTTTGAATGAAGAAGGCGTTGTGGGTGCGGAAACGGCTTACTGGTTCCGGTTGAAGGCGGGCGGCAGTGTGACGTGACCGGTGCGCGAGCTGCGCAACACGGCGGCCCCGGCGACGGTTACTCCCGTGTCGCTGGGCTCCCCTGCGTCCGTGAAGAAGCCATGGCCTTCAAAGAAAATGTGAACGCTTGAAAGGGAAAAGTTCCCGTTCCGGTTTTCGTAGAGCGTGACGGTGTCGTTATCTGTAGCGGCGCTGGAGAAGAGGTCGTTGAGGGAGGCCTCTTCGACGGGATTCAGGCTGCCGATGAGCGCGATGGTCGATGCCCCGAAACCGACTTTTACGGGATCCACTGTGACCGAGCCGCTCATGAGAACGCTCGCGGGCGCGGAAGCGTTGACAACAACGGCTTCGCCCGGAAAGAGAATCAGGTCTTCGGCAGGCTTGAATTGGTGATCTAGCCATCCATGCCTTTCGAAGAATGTGGCGGATTCAAAGGTCCCGTCCGCGTTATAAAACGTGGCCGTTCCCCCATTCCCCAAGCCCTGCGGGAACAGTTCCCCGAGGGTGCGGTGTCTGCGGATGACGAGGGCATCGCCTTCGGCGAGATCAAGGGCGGTCTCGACGGAGAGAGCCGGGCCCTCGGTGTCGAGAATCGTGGAGATGCGGCCCGCGTCCGGACCCGAAAGGACATGGATATAAGCGGGGTGCTGGACGGCGGGGGTGGAGGCGAGTTCAACGACGAGCCCGTCTGGTGAGACAGAGATGACCGAACCGGAGAAGAGGGCTTCGTTCAGATAGATATCGGAGATGATGGAGGCGCCGACGGGGATTTCGACGAGCGTGCCGCCGACGGGATCGGTGGAGAGCGAAAGCGCTCCGAGCGGGGCGGAAAACGGGAGGAGGGCTGCTCCGAGAATGGTGGCTTTGAGAATGCGGTTCATTGTAATCATCTGTTTTTGCGGGTTATACCCTAGGCTGTGGTCTGGATATCTCGGGGGCGGGATGGGTTGCGCAATGCGGATCGACTGCACCACTCTTTTTTAGCGAGGTTTTTATGACGGAGCGGTATGACGGGGATGCTTCAGGAGGTTGAGAAGATATTTTTTACATGCCGGGTGTCTTCACCGGATCGGAGGCGCGGGGGTGGGCAACCTGTGCGTCGCGTCCAGCGGATTTGGGATTGCATCGCCGGGCGGGCGGTGGATAATGAGGGTTTTTTCCTACGCGGTGAAACCCCGGAAGCGAATAACGATCAAGGATGTGGCGCGCGAGGCGGGTCTGAGCGTGGCGGCGGTGTCGCAGGCGCTCCGCCCGACGGAGCGCTCGACGGTGAAGGTGAGCGAAGCGACGCGGGAGCGCGTCGTGGAGGTGGCGCGCAAGTTGAACTACCGTCGGCACGCGGGAGCGGGATCGATCCGCTCGTCGCGTTTTCAGAACATCGGCTTCTTTGTGGCGAAGATGGGCCCGCGCACGCGGGCGCCGGAGGGCTACCTGCGCGGGGTCGTGGACGGCGCACTGCTGCACGACTACCGGTTGGTGTTTTCCCCGTTGGTGACGGAGGCGGGGGAGTATCGCGAGACGGTGCCCGGAATCCTGCGGGAAAAGAACCTCGACGCGCTGATCATCACGAGCCACCACGCGATGACGGCGGAGATCCACGCGGAGCTGGAGGGGGCGGGACTGCCGATTGTCTACCTCAACGACCGCCATCCGCACAACTCCCTCTATGTTGACGAGACGGCGGGAGCGCGGGCGATGACGAGGCACCTCATCGGGTGCGGCTACAAGCGGATCCTTTTTCTCCTGCGGAAATCGACGATGAACCCGCCGCTGTCGCGCATGCACCACAGCGCGCGGGAGCGTATCGAGGGATACCGCCGGACGATGCGGGCGGCGGGCCTCGAGCCGGACGTGCGCACGGTCCTCATGCGCGACCTCGTGGAGGAGAGCCAGCGTATGCCGGAGGATTGGTTGCCCGGGGGCGAACCCTTGCCCGACGCCGTCTTCTGCTACGACGACGACCTCGCCAACAGCGTTGCCAAGCTCTTCTACCGACGCGGCATCCACGTGCCGCGCGATGTCGGGCTCGTCGGCTACAACGGCAGTTACGCCGCGCTTTGCGCGTGGTGCCCGTTGACGACGATGGTCATCCCCACGTACGACATGGGGCGCGCCGCCTTTTCCATGGCGATGGAACTGGTGGAGGCGGGGGGCGACGCAAACGTCCCCTCCGTGAAGTTCGACAGCTCTCTCTTTGTCGGCGAGTCGACGAAGTGAGGCCGCCGAACCCGCCGCCGGACGGGTTCTGAGGAAAGATTCCACGGTTTTTTGTTGCGGAGGGCTCCCGCCCGTGTGAATGAAACATTCTATTCAATGAAGGAAAAGACGGAACATTGGGTGGAGAACCCGGTTTTGCGGGGGTTTCATCCGGACCCTTCGATTGTGCGGGCGGGGGCGGACTATTATGTGGCGACCTCGACGTTCGAGTGGTTTCCGGGGGCGCGTCTGCATCATTCGCGCGATTTGCGGCAGTGGCGTGCGGCGGGGTGGGCGTTGACGCGGCGCGGGCAACTGGATCTTGAGGGCAATGCGGACTCGGGCGGAGTGTGGGCGCCGTGCCTGAGCTGGAGCGGAGGCCGGTTCTATCTCGTTTACACGGATGTGAAGCAGTGGAACCGCGGGCCGTACAAGGTGGCGCACAACTATGTGGTGACGGCGGAGAGGGCCGCCGGTCCGTGGTCGGATCCGGTCTACCTGCACTCGCGCGGATTTGATCCGTCGCTGTTTCACGACACGGACGGGCGGAAATATCTTCTTGCGATGGTGTGGGACCATCGTCCGGAGCGCGAGCGGTTCGGCGGGATCGTGGCGACGGAGTGGGACGAAGCGACGGGGTGTTTGCGGGGGAAAACACGGCTGATCTACCGGGGGACGGGGTGGGGCCGGGTGGAAGGGCCGCACATCTACAGGCGCGGCGGGTGGTACTATCTGCTCACGGCGGAGGGGGGCACGGGCTACGGGCACCGGTGTTCGGTGGCGCGGGCGCGCTCGTTGTGGGGGCCGTATGAGGACAGTCCGCACGGTCCGCTGCTCACGGCGCACGATGCGCCGGACCATCCCTTGCAGAAGGCGGGCCACGGATCGCTGGTGGAGACGCCGGAGGGGGCTTGGTACCTCGCGCACCTCTGCGCGCGCCCGCGGGGGCCGGAGCGGCGCTGTGTGCTTGGCCGGGAGACGGCGCTGCAGCGGGTGGAGTGGACGAACGAAGGATGGCCCTTTGTCGAGGGGGGACCGCTGCCGGCTGTGCGGATCCGCGCGGGCGCGGCGGCAGCGGACGGCCTGCCCGCCGCGGAGGCGGCACCCTTTCCCGGCGGGACGGATCTTGGGCTTGACTGGCAGAGCCTTCGCCGGCCCGTAGAGGAGTCCTGGTGCAGCCTGCGGGCGCGGCCGGGGTGGCTGCGGCTCTTCGGTGAAGAGCCGCCCGGAAGTCCGTTCCGCCAGAGTCTGGTGGGACGCCGGGTGCAGTCGTGGCACTGCTCCGCAGAGGTGCGCATGGAATTTTCGCCGACGGAGTTTCAGCAGGAGGCGGGGCTGGGGGCCTATTACGACGGGGCGCACTGCTATTTCGCGGGAGTGACGGCGGAGGACGACGGAAGCCGCTGGATCCGCCTCACGGCGGTCATGGGGGGTGCCGCCGTGCTGCCCGACGGAGGGCGGCGGCGCCTCGCCGAAAGCGGCGCGGTGGACTTGCGCGGAACGTTGAGCGGTGAGACGCTGCGTTTCCATTACCGCGAAACAGGCGCCGAAGACTGGACCCCGCTCGGTCCGGAACTCGACGCGACCGTGCTTTCGGACGACTATGGCGCGCTTACTTTCACCGGTGCCTTCTGGGTGCTCGGCGCGCACGATGCGACGGGGCGGCGTGCCCCTGCGGATTTCAAGGATTTTATGTATGAAGAACAGTAAGCGGATCATGGTCATTCTCGCCCTCATGCTTCCGGCGGCGGCTCCGGGAGAGTCCCCGCCGGAGCCCCACGAATCGCTTTTGCACGCTCCGTCCCTCCATCGCGCGCACGCGGACGCTTTTCCCGTCGGCACGGCGGTGCCGCGCGACTATCTTTCCGATCCGGCCTATGCGCCGCGGCTCGAGGTCATCCGGCGGCATTTCGACCATGTCGTGGCGGAGAACGAAATGAAGTGGGAGCGGCTTCAGCCGGAAGAAGGTGTCTTCACTTTCGAAGAGGCCGACCGCCTCGTCGAGTGGGCGGCGGCGAACGGACTGCGGGTCTGGGGGCACACGCTTCTGTGGCACAACCAAGTGCCGGACTGGGTGTTCGAGGATGCGGACGGCGGCGAGGTGTCGCCGGAGCTTTTGCTCACCCGCCTGCGCACGCACATCGAAACCGTCATGGCGCATTTCCGAGGGCGCGTCTACGGGTGGGACGCGCTCAACGAGGTCCTGACCTCCGATCCGGACAACCCGTTCCGCGACTCGCGCTGGCTCCGCATCCTCGGTGAGGAATACATGGCGGAGACGCTGCGCATCGCACGCGCCGCCGATCCGGAGGCGCTCCTCGCCGTGAATGACTACGGCATGTCCGACCCCGGCAAAGTGGCCTCGGCGCTGCACTTGCTCGAGCGCCTCGCCGAGGCCGATGCCATGCCCGACATCTTCGGCATGCAGTCGCACATGAGCGTCTACTGGCCGCCTGTGGAGATGATCGAGAACAGTCTCCGCGCCCTCGCCGCCACCGGTGTGCGGGTGGCCGTGAGCGAATTCGACATGTCCGTGTATGACTGGACGGATACAGCCGACCGTTACGGCGGGACCCTGCCCGAACCGCTCGCCCTCTTTCAGGCCGACCGCATCGCGCGTGTCCTGAAACTCTACCGCGCCCACGCCGCCGCCATCGAACGGGTGACGCACTGGGGGCCGTTCGACGACCGGAACTGGAAAAACAACTTTCCCGTGAAAGGACGCCGCGACAACGCCGGGTTGATCGATTGGCGCGGCCGCCCCAAGCCCGCGTTTCTTGCCTTTCAATCGCCCGAGGTCTTTCTCGCCGCCTTCGGTCCGGTGCCCGAATGGCGCCCGGAGGGAACTGAGACCGCCCCGGAGGTGTCGGTGCGCGCGGACCGTTCCGCCTACCTGCGGCTCAACCGCCTCGCCGTGCCCCCCAACACGCTCGTCGACCGGGGGCGCTTGCGTGTTTCGGTCGAGCTGGCCCTTGCGGAGGACGCGCTTGAGGTCGGGCTCGATGTCACCGATTCCCGCTGGAGCGGACGGGCGCCGGACGAAACCGTCCTCCGTGTCTATCTCGCCGGCGAGTGGCATGCGTTCTCCGCCGCCGCTCACGAATGGGCGATGTCCGGCGACGGGGAGCGCCTGCGCGCGCGTGTTGCGCTCCCGCCCGGTGTGATCGAAGCGGGCGAAAGTGTCTTTGATCTCGAATGGCGCGCACCCGCTGCCGATCCGCGCGGAACCTACCGGCTGCGGTGGGCCGACACCGCCTACGCCGCCGAAGTTCCGGAACAACCGGGCGTCCTGCGGCTCGATTGAGGCCGCAGCCGCTCTCGCGAAACCGCTCGGAAACCCATTGGAATAAAACATTCCATTTTTTTCTTGAAATCGCTGCGCGCGTCCCTTGCTGTGACGACGAAATCCCCGCGAACCGGACATCCCCGGCACCTTTGGGTTCCGTCCGGCGGGTTAGCGGGAAACCTGAAACCAACAACCCATCCACCTCCTTATGAATCAAATGCGACAAGTCACGGGAAGGGCCCGGGCGGCCCTGCTCCTTCCGGTTATTCTCTCCGCCGCGGTGACCGCGGGCGGCCAAACGGCGCCCGGCGCGGAAGAGGAAGAAATCTTCGAGCTATCTCCCTTTGAGGTGCGTGCGGGCGACACGCAGGGGTATTTTGCCACGCACACGCTCAGCGGCACGCGTCTGCGCACGGAGTTGCGCGACCTCGGCTCGGCGATCTCGGTGGTCACGGCGGAGTTTATGGAAGACACGGCGACAACGGGTAACGAGGACCTGCTCCTCTACACCCTCGGCACGGAAGTGGGGGGCGTCTCCGGCAACTTCACGGGTGCGGGCAACGCCTCGCAGCTCAACGAGAGCTTTCAGAACCCGTCGAACACGACGCGCGTGCGCGGTCTCGCGGCGGCGGACAACACGCGCAATTTCTTCCTAACCGACATTCCCTGGGACGGTTACAACGTCGACCGGGTGGACTTGCAGCGCGGCCCCAACGCGCTGCTCTTCGGCTTCGGCAGCCCGGCGGGGATTATAAATGCCTCGCTCAAGCGGCCCGCGTGGGAGAACGCGTATGAAGTTTCCCTACGCTTCGACAACGTGGGCAGCCACCGGACCATTGGCGACCTCAATCAAGTGATTCTTGAGAATGAACTGGCCGTCCGTGTCATCGCTCTCAACGACGAAACGAAGTTCCGGCAGAAGCCCGCCTTCGAGCACGACAAGCGCGTGTATGCGGCGGGTCGCTACGAACCGGAGTTTTTCCGCGACCGCGGCATGCCCATGGTCGTGAACGCCCACTACGAGTACGGACGCATCAGCGCCAACCGTCCGCGCGCCATCACGCCGCAGGACCGGATCACGGCGTTCTTCCGCCCGGTGCGGCTGGAGGACGGCTCCTTCAATCCGGAGGGCGGTCTCGGCGGGCAGTTGTTCCACCCCGTGGACGTGCGCGACGTAAATTCGCAGGCCCCGAACACGGGGCAGGCGGAGCGTTTCTACAACGACGGGACGGAGAATCCGTTCTACGTGCCGGCTCTCGGCAACTACGGGCAATCCTTCGGCGGCCCGCACGCCCACATTGAGTGGAACGAAGGGCAGGTGTTGCGCGCCTTCCAGTCGGAGAACCACAACACCAATCCCCGCGGTATCGGCCCCGACGGCGAAATCGACGGCTCCATCCGCGGGCTTCCCTTCCAGCGCATGGTCGGGATCGACGGCTTCTTCGGAATCTCGCGCAACCTCGGGCTGCCGGGCAGTGAGCTGGGCCAGTGGAAGAACATCCACCTCACCGATCCGAGCATCTTCGATTTCTGGAACCGCTCCCTCGACGGCACGACGAAGAACGAGATACAGGAGTGGGACAACTACAGCGCGAGTCTGAACCAGAGCTTCTTTGATAACGCATTCGGTTATGAGCTGGCGTATGACCGGCAGGAATACTACCAGGAGAGCACGCAGATCCTCACCGGCTTCCGCCAGGCGATCTTTATCGATGTGAACTCGCACCTGCCGGACGGTTCGCCCAATCCCAACGCGGGCCGCCCGTTCCTCACGGACACCGGGCAGTTCGGCAACAGTTCGGACGACCAAGTGCGTGACGCCCTGCGCCTCACGGGTTTCGGCGAGTTCGACTTCCGTGACCACGGCGAGGACTCGTGGTGGCGGCGCCTCCTCGGCCGCCACGTCCTCACCGGCCTGCTCAGCGAGGAGACGACGACGACCCGCTCGACGGGCTGGGAGAGCTTCGGTATGGGCGACGATTACGGTGAGTTCATGGGCGAGACCGATCCGTTCGGCAACCGCCGCCAGCTCAATCCCGTGATCTATCTCGGGCCGTCGCTGCTCGACCGGGATTCGGCGGAGGGTGCGGATATCCCGGGCCTGACGGCGCGGCTCGACATCCCGTCGACAATCACCGCGCGCGCATGGGACTCCACTTGGGCGGGGGGCGATGTCGACCCCTCCGCGCCGTGGACACCGCCCGCCAACGTCAACGTGGGTGATCCCGTGCAGGCGGACAATCCGGCCAATTACGTGGGCTGGGTGGAGCGCGATTTTGACGTGCTCATCGCGGAGGAAGGCCACCGCGACACGCTGGCGACCTTCCTTGACCGCTCGCGTTCCAAGGTGGAGTCGCAGATGCTTGTGCTCCAAAGTTATTTCTGGGACGGAGCCGTCGTCGGCATGTATGGCTGGCGCCGCGACAAGGCAACGGCCCGCCTCCAGCGGGCGGCGCGCGACCCGGACACCCAGCGCATCCGCATGGACGACGATCAGCTTCCGCAGGAGCCGACGGCCGTCGTCGACGAGCAGTCGACGAGCTGGAGCGTCGCCGTGCACGGCACGCAGTTGTTTGACCGCGCGGGCCGACTGCCTGTCGACATAAGTTTCTACTACAACACCTCGGAGAACTTTCAGCCGCTCGCCGGGCGCGTCGATCTCTTCGGCCAGTCGCTCGCGCCGCCTTCCGGGCGCACGATCGACCGCAGCGTTCTCGTCGCGACGAAAGACAACCGCTACGCCCTGCGGGTGACGCGCTTCCACTCTTCGGTGTCCAACGCTTCGGGCACACGCGTGCAGAACGACTGGTACCTCGGCCAGATCCAGAACCGGGGGATCACGGCGGCCAACCGCTTTGAGTTCAACGTCGTCGGCGGCCAGCCGGGCGGCGACAACACCTTCCAGAACACCTATCAGCCGCGCCCCGGCCAGACGCAGGAAGAGGCTGCTGAAGAAGAGGCCGCCGCCATTGCCGGATGGCGTGCGCATGTCGACAACGTGCGTGCTCTCTCGGCCGAGCTGACGGGTGATCCTGACGCATTTTACGATGCCTGGGGCGTCGACTGGGACCGCGATCCGGGCCCGCCGCTTCCCGCCGCGCAAGCCCCGGCCGGCTACGCTTCGACGGAGGACTTCACCTCGGAGGGCTGGGAGTTTGAGTTCACCGCGCAGCCCACCCGCAACTGGCGCATCACGGCGAATGTCGCGCGGGTGGTTTCGGAACGCTCCAACATCGGGGACAACGCCCTGAACCGCTATGTCGATCTGCTCGTGGACGACCTCAACAACACCGCCGCCGGAAATCTCCGCGTGTTCAACGGCGGCCCGAATTCGGAGACCCAGCGCGAGCAGTTCAACCGTGTCTTCCTCGGCAACTGGGAGCTGGCCAAACTCACGGAGGGAACGGCCGCGCCCGAGCTGCGCAAGTGGCGCTTCAACCTCGTGACCAACTACCGGTTCACCGACGGCGCGCTTGAAGGCTTCAACGTCGGCGGGGCCTACCGCTGGCAGGACGATATCGTCATCGGCTACCCGATCATCACGGACGAAGAGACGGGGCTTGCCGGATTCGACCTCGACAATCCCTTCCGCGGTCCGACGGAGAGCAACGTCGACCTGTGGGTGGGCTACGAGCGTTCTCTCACGCGCTACATCGACTGGCGGATCCAGCTCAATGTGCGCAACGCGTTCTCCAGCAAAAAGCTGATACCGATCAACGCGCAGCCCGACGGATCGACGGCAGGCGTCCGTCTCGGGCCGACGACGATGTGGACGCTCACGAACACCTTTTCGTTCTGAGGTATATGGTTCCCCGCAGACACAGGATAACGGAAGAAGAGAAACACAGCCGGCTCCCGCGCGCGGCGCTCGCCGCCGCGGGGGCTTGGGCTCTTGCCGGCGCGGTCGCCGCCGCCGGCGAAGAGCGGATGAACGTGCTCCTCATTTCGGTGGACGACTTCAAGCCGCAGACGGCGGCCTACGGGCATGAGATCATGCACACGCCCAACCTTGACCGCCTCGCGGCGGAGGGCGTGCTCTTCGAACGCGCCTATTGCCAGCAGGCGATCTGCGCGCCCTCGCGTGCCAGTCTGCTCACCGGCATGCGCCCGGATTCGACGGGCGTGATTGATCTCTTCACGCACTTCCGCGATGTGAATCCCGGCGCGGTCACGCTGCCGCAGCTCTTTGCTGAAAACGGCTACGGCACATGGGGCACGGGGAAGATTTTCCACGCCTCCCGTCCGGGAGATCCCGACGACCGGTCGTATTCATGGAACGAAGGTTACTCGCCGGCGGGCATGGATATGTGGGTTATGGAGGAGACGCTCGCGAAGATTGAGAAGAAGCGGGAGCGGGCGCGCGACGAGGGCCTCACGGGACTCGACTTCTACCTCGCCACCCGCGGGCCGTCCACGGAGCGCGCGGACGCGCCGGACGAGGCGTACCCCGACGGCGACATGACGCTCCGCCTCATCGAGAAGCTCGAAGACAAGGCGGCCAGCGGCGAGCCCTTCTTTTATACCATCGGCTACCTGCTGCCGCACCTGCCGTTCGCCGCGCCCGAGAAGTATTGGGATCTCTATGACCGGGATGAAATCGAGCTGCCGCCGACCCCGGACCTGCCCGAGAACGCGCCGCGTTTCGCCTTCCAGGATTCATGGGAACTGCGCAACTACCCCGACATCCCGCCGCGGGGCGAACCCATACCGGAGGAAAAGGGCCTCGAATTGATCCACGGCTACTATGCGTCCGTGAGTTTCATCGACGCGCTCATCGGGCGGGTTCTGGACGCTCTGGAGACGACCGGGCTGGCCGGGAACACGGTTGTGCTGCTTTTCGGCGATCACGGCTATCACCTCGGCGATCACGGGATGTGGTGCAAGCACACCAACTTCGAGCAGGCCAACCACAGCGCGCTCATGCTCCGCTATCCGCGCAATCCGGAGGGCCGCCGTGTGGCGCGGCCGGTGGAACTGCTCGACATCTACCCGACGCTCGCCGGACTCGCCGGGCTGGAGCCGCCCGCCGATCAAATTGAGGGCCGCAGTCTCGTGCCGGTGGTCGAAGATCCCGGAGCGGAATGGAAGCCGTTCGCGATGAGCCAGTATCCACGCCACATCGAGGGCGATCCGCGCGGGATGGGCTACTCGCTGCGCACTTTGCGCTACCGTTACACGGAGTGGGTCGTGAACCCCGCGTGGCCGGAAGGCAAATACTACCATCCATGGCCGGGCAACCGAGTCGTGGCCCGCGAGTTGTATGACTACGAGACCGATCCGCACGAGAAGCGCAATCTCGCGGGCGATCCGGAATACTCCGGTGTCGAGGGCATTCTCTCGGCGCTTATGCGGGCGGGGCCTCCGGACCGTCGTCCCGCGCGCATGACGGCGGATGTTAGCGGCGGAAGCGAATGAGTGAGCGGGCACCGGATATCCTCTTTGTCATCGCCGATGACTGGAGCGCCTACCACACCGGCCCGGGCGGTTGCGCCCCGGTTGCGACGCCGAACCTCGATAGGCTCCGCGCGCGGGGCGTGACTTTTCTCAACGCGCACTGCCCGGCACCGCTCTGCGGACCGTCGCGGGCCGCCGCGCTCACCGGAATCGCGCCATGGCGGTCGGGGCTCTGCGGGTACAACCAGCAGCAATACCCCTTCCGCGCGAACCCGGTGCTCGCCGGGGCGCGGACCTTTGTGGAGGACGCGCGCGCTTGTGGATACGTCACGCTGGGCACGGGCAAGATATTCCATAACGGGCACGAGGACGACACTGTGTGGACGGAGCAGGGCGCGGCGCCTTCGTTCGGGCCGATCGCATGGGACGGTGTGGATACCGGAAGCGGCGGATGGCTGCCGCACCCGGATCTCCCGCCGCCGCTCAATGAGGATGCGCCGCACGCATGGGATTTGAGCTATGGTCCGCTCTCGGCGGTGCCGCGGTTCCGCAATGCCGGCGGGAACCCGCGGGGTGCCGACGGCTGGTCGGTAAACGGGCGGCCGTGGCATTGGAATTCCGGCGACGACCGCGACGCCATGCCCGACGAGGTCTCCGTGCGCTGGGCGGCGGAGCGGCTGCGCTCGCCGCCGGCGGAGCCGCAGTTGCTCGCCGTGGGCCTCAACCGGCCGCACACGCCCCTCCACGTTCCCGACGAGTACTTCGAGCGCATTCCGCCGGAGTCGGTCGATCTCCCGGGCTGGGACGGTGCGCGCACGGCACCGGTCCTGCCCGCGCTGCGGCGCGACGGCATGGTCAACACCAACGTTGGTTACGAGCGCTGGGACCGCCTGCGGGCGGCTGGAGGCGGGGCGGTCTGCCGTCAGTGGGTCCGCGCCTACCTCGCCTCGGTGGCTTTCGCCGACGACCAACTGGGCGTCCTCCTCGACGCGCTGGAGGCATCGCCGCCGGACCGGAAGACTGTGGTCGTCTTCACGGCGGACCACGGTTACCAGCTCGGGGAGCGCGGCTACCTCTTCAAGAATACACTTTGGGAGCCCTCGACGCGTGTTCCGCTGATCATCGCGGCGGAAAGCTGCGCGGCGGGCGGGACGAGCGATGTGCCCGCCGGTTCGCTCGATCTCTACCCGACGCTGGCCCGATTATGCGGCCTGGACGGGCCGGACGCGGGAGCGGCGCGGCCCGACGACGGCAAGGATCTCGGCCCGTGGCTGCGCGATCCCGCCGCCGCGTTTCCGGAGTTCGACGGTGTCGTAACGGTTGTGCCGGGCGAAGCGCCGCCGCAGGCGGACGGACGGTCCGACCCGAAGCGGCAGCATTACGCCCTGCGCACCCGCCGGTGGCGTTATATCCGTGCGGTCGACGGGTCGGAGGCGCTGTTCGACCAGGCGGCCGACCCGCACGCCTTCGAGGACCTCGCGGCGGATCCCCGGCACGGGATTGTGCTGGAACAATTGCGGGCTGCGCTGGCGGCGCGCCTTGGACTTGAAGCGGGGCCGTGAACCTGTCTCCATCCTGACGACTCCCTTATGCGATTTCCACCGGGCAACGCCGTTCTCGCCATCCTCTTGACCGCTCTTGTGGCGGGCGCGCTCGTCTTCGGCGTGCGGCAGCGGATGGCGGCGGAGCCGCCGCCGGACCTCGAGTTTGTGATGTTCGCGCTCAACCACTACGAGGATTACAGCGCGGCCATCGCCGAGTTCGAGCGCAGGCACGGGGTGCGCGTCCAAATGCACCTCGTGAACAATCAGGCGCTGCAGAGCAGGCTCCAGTCGGCCCTCATGTCGGGCACGCGCATGCCCGATCTCGTCGAAATCGAGGCGAGTATGTTCGGCGCGCTCACGCAGGGACCACTCGAAGGCATCGGCTTTCACGATCTCACCGACCGCATCGTGGGGGACGGGCTGATGGATGATTTTGTCGACTCGCGGCTCGCCATGTGGACCCGCGACGGGCGCATCTTCGGCATCCCGCACGACATCCATCCCGTTATGCTCGCCTACCGGGCCGATATCCTCGACGAGATCGGGGTCGACCCCGCCGAACTCGACACATGGGAACGCTTTGAGGCCGTGGCGCGCGAGCACATGGTCGCCGATCTCACGGGCAACGGTGTGACCGACCGGTATGCGATTGATTTTTCGTTGTCTGGGCTTCCGGAACTCATCGACGTGCTCCTGCCGCAGGCCGGGGTGGATGTGATCGACGCGCTCGGGCGACCCGCCTTCAACCGCGAGACGACGGTCGAGCTGTTCGCGTGGTATCTGCGGCAGACCCAGGGTCCCGACCGCACTTCCTTTCCGGCGGGCTGGGGGCAGAACCTCGCCAAGGCCCTCAGCGACGGGCTCATCCTCTTTCTCATCGCCCCGGACTGGCGCACGCACCAGATCCAGACGGACAACCCGCGCCTCGCCGGTTCGCTCAAGCTCATGCCCCTGCCCGCATGGGAGGACGGCGGCCGGCGCACCTCGACATGGGGCGGCAGCTCACTCGTCATCCCGAAGACGGCGAGCAACCCGGATCTTGCATGGGAATTCGCCAAATTTCTCTACCTTGAGAAAGAGTTTCTCCCGGACCGTTTCCGCAATACCAACATCATCCCGCCCGCCCGCTCGGCATGGGACGAGCCGTTTCTCGACGAAGTGCATCCCTTCTGGGGGCAGCCGATCGGGCGGCTCTACGCCGATCTCGCCGAGGCCGTGCCGGCGGTACACCCCTCGCCCTACCGCGACTACGCGCGCAACCGGCTCTCCACCGCCTTCACCCGGACTTTGCGCTGGGTGCGCGCCAACCCTGGTGCCGATGCGCGCGCCTTTATCCGCGAAGAGCTGGCCGTCGCCGAGGCCGACGTATGGCGCCGCCTCGAACGAAATGTCTTTCTCACGCCGCCGCAGGGGGAGGGCGCGCAGCGATGAACCGCCGCCAGACCGTCAACGCGTGGCTCTTCCTCTCGCCCTTCCTCGTGGTGAGCGGGGTGTTTTTCATCTACCCGTTTCTCTGGGCGACGGTCCTCGCCTTTTACCAGACGAGCGGGTCACTGCACTCGGTTTTCGTGGGGTGGAGCAACTTCCGCTTTGTCCTCGGCGATCCCGAGTTTTTCCGCGCCCTGCGCAACACCACTGTCTTCGCCGTCTTTTCCATCTTCCTGCAATTGCCGCTCTCGCTCGGGCTCGCGCTCCTCCTCAATACCCGCAAGGACCGGTGGAAGGGCTTCTTCCGCCTCATCCTTTTTTCGCCCCACCTCGTCGGTCCGATCTTTGTCGGCATCCTCTTCTCGGTGCTCTTCACGGCGCGGTTCGGCATGATCAACCGGTTTCTCCACTACGTATCCGGCCACGGGCTGGACCTGCGCTGGCTCGCCGATCCCGCGCTCGTCATGCCCGCCCTCGTCCTCACCTCGCTGTGGATGTATGTCGGGTTCAACATGATTTACTTTCTCGCCGGTCTGCAGAATGTCTCCGACGACCTCATGGACGCCGCCCGCGTCGACGGGGCGGGGCCGTGGCAGCGTTTCGTTCACGTCATCGTTCCCGCTATCAAGCCGGTCGCTCTTTTCGTCGTCATCATGAGCACGATCGGCTCGTTCCAGCTCTTCGAGTTGCCCTACGCGCTCCTCAACGGAACGGGCGGGCCGGATAACGCCGGACTGACGATTGTGATGTATCTTTACCAGCACGCCTTTGAGTCAGGCGATCTCGGCACGGGCGCGGCCGTGGGCTGGATCCTCGCGCTCATTATCTTCGCCATATCCATGGCGCAGATCCGTATATCGAGGGGGCTGGAGTCGTCATGAGCTTCAATGTTTTCCATGCCCTCCTTATCGCC
This sequence comes from Opitutales bacterium, assembly GCA_007134215.1. Taxonomy (GTDB): domain Bacteria; phylum Verrucomicrobiota; class Verrucomicrobiia; order Opitutales; family Oceanipulchritudinaceae; genus SLLG01. The sequence goes on from SLLG01000017.1 coordinate 16,864, forward strand.
GCCGCGGCGGTCTACGGTGCTCTCTGGTTCCTGCGCTCTGATCACGGGGTCTCGGCGAACACGTTTTTGCGCTACGCCGTCATCCTCGCGGCCTCCGTCCTCGTCCTCGCGCCTTTCGCGTGGCTCGTCGCAGCGACCTTCAAGGATCCCGACGTCCTCAACGAATACGTGTTCTTCCCACCGCTCTCCGAGTGGTCCTCCGACACGCTCAATTTCAAAAACCTGCGCGTGCTCTTCGAGCCGCGGCAGACCTCGGCGGGGACCTTCACTTTCTGGCTCTTTATCTTCAACTCGCTCTTTCTCGCCTGCACGCAGACGGGGCTCCAGCTTTTCACCTCCTCGATGGCGGGCTTCGCGCTGGCGAAATACTCGTTCCGGGGCTCGGGGCTCGTCCTCGGTTTCATCCTCGGTTCGATGATGATCCCGCCCATTCTCCTCCTCGCGCCGGTCTACATGATTATCGTCAACCTCGGGTGGATCGACTCGTTCCTCGCCCTTATCGTGCCCTCCGCCGTGAGCGGCTACGGCATCTTCCTCTTCCGGCAGGCCATGCTCGGCGTGCCGAAGGAACTCCTCGAGGCCGCGCGGGTGGAGGGAGCGAGCGAGTTCCGGCTCTACTTCTCGGTCGCGCTGCCGCTTGTGCGGCCCATGAGCGGTGCTTTCTGCCTCGTCGCTTTTCTCGCCTCGTGGAACAACTTTATCGCGCCCAACGTCTTCCTCCACTCCACCCACAAACTCACGCTGCCCGTCATCCTCCAGCAATACGTGGGCGACTATTCCTCGCAATACGGCGTCTTCCTCGCCGGCACCCTCATCGCCATCCTCCCGCCCGTCATCCTCTTCTTCCTCCTCCAGCGCGAGTTTATCAGCGGCCTCACCTCCGGAGCGGTCAAGGGATAGCGGCGGCAATGAGAATTCCTGAAGAAGCGGAACGCCTGGCGCCAGCAAGTCGATCAGGGAACGCCGCTGCGCGTCGCGCTTGCCCCTCCCGTTCGTGCGCCGAGCGAAGCGCTTCTTGTCTGGAGAAAGCCCGGACGTTGGGCAGGAATAGATGGACAAGTCCACGAAATTCAATAGGTTGCGATCATGAGTTCCGCCGTTCAATACGTGACCGACGAGGATGGCCAGAAGAAGGCCGTTCTTATGCCGATTGCTGACTATGAAAGGCTTATGGAGGACCTTTCCGATTTGGCCGCCATAGCTGATCGACGCAAAGAACCGACCGTTTCCCATGATGAGTTTCTCGCGGAGCTGAA
>SLLG01000216.1 GCA_007134215.1 Opitutales bacterium
CCAGCACACAGTAAGTGATCACCTCCACGCCGCTGAACGCCGCCGCACGGTGCAGCGCCGCGACCCACACCTCCCGTTGACCCTCCGCCAGCAACCGCCGCTTCTGAATCACCCGCGAGGTTACATGATATACCGCCGGACCGTCCTCTCTCTTGATACGAATCTCACCCATAACAGTAGAAACCATGGGCGCACGGAAAGAAAACACAATCATTTTCTTCAAGAAATTAAATCGGGTGCGCTTTCGCCGAATGCCAAGCCGGCGGGATGGTTACCGCTTCGTCCAGCGGTAGTTGATTTCGCCCCCGTAGTTGCGGTTGCGCTTGCGCTTCTTGGGCGCGCCGTCGTCGAAGACGGGCGACCAGTTGTAGTCGAAGTCCTCCAGCTTGCTTTTCGGGATCTCCTGGCCGATGAAGCGCTCGATGGCGGCGAGGTGGTCCTTTTCGCCGGCAGTGAAGATCGTCACGGCGTCGCCGGAGCGGTCGGCGCGGCCGGTGCGCCCGATGCGGTGCACATAGTCCTCCGGATGCTGCGGGATGTCGTAATTGATGACATGGCTCACGTCGGTGATATCAATGCCGCGGGCGACGATGTCGGTGGCGACGAGGATCTCCGACTTGCCCGACTTGAAGTCCGCCATGGCCTGGTCGCGCTCTTTTTGTGTGCGGTCGGAGTGGAGGACGGCGACCTTGCCGTGCCCGGTGGCGTCGAGCCAGCGCGCGATCACGTCGGCGCCCACGCGGGTGCGGGTGAAGATGAGTACGCTGTGGTAGTCGAGCTTCTTCAACAGGGCGACGAGAAGGTCGAACTTTTGCCGGTCGTCCACGGGATAAATAGAGTGCTTGATGGTGTCGGCCGGTTTGTGTCCGCCCCCGATCTTGATCTCCATCGGATCATTGAGCATCCACTTGGAGAGCCGCTCGATCTCCGGTGGAATCGTCGCCGAAAAGAGAAGACTCTGCCGTTTCTTCGGGCAATAGCCGATGATACGCCGCACGTCCGGAAGGAAACCCATGTCGAGCATGCGGTCCGCCTCGTCGAGAACGAGATACTCCACCTTGGAAAGGGTCATCACCTTCTGGCCGAGGTGGTCGAGGAGGCGCCCCGGCGTGGCCACGACGATGTCCACCCCGGTCTTCAGGGCCTCGCGCTGCGCCCCGTAGCCCACCCCGCCGTGCAGCAGGACGCTTTTCAAGCCCGTATGTTTCCCGTAGATTTCGAGCTGCTCAATGACCTGGCGCGCGAGTTCGCGGGTGGGTTCGATGATGAGGCAGCGCGGGGTTTTCCGGTGCTCGCCGAGGAGGGAGAGGATGGGCAGCGCGAAGGCGGCCGTCTTTCCTGTGCCGGTCTGGGAACCGCCGATGAGGTCGCGCCCTTCGAGGAGAGCCGGGATGGCCTCGGCCTGGATCGGCGTCGGCCGGGTGTAGCCTTTTTCTTCAATCGCTTTGAGCACTTCCGGCGACAGCTTGAGCGAGTCAAACGTCACGTCCGCCACGGCGACCGTTTCTACAACAGGTATTTCTGACATACAATTCGGTGGTTGTGTTATGAAACCCGCGGAAAACCGCAGGCCAACCAACCACGAATCCACGGGAGTCCGCAACGGTGCGGCGACGTCCTCTGCGGACTCCGGTCAATTCGTGGCTGGCTTGGAAAACACAGAAAGTTCACACAGGACCGCCCGCAAAGCAAGCCCGAAGACCTGTCGGTGCCCATGCGCGGGACGTGGTATGAAAGGTGCTGCCGACCGCCGAGCGCTTCCGGAGGTCCGGAAGCGCCCGTAAACAACAAAAAGATGTCCAAAATGAACCACACATCCCTCCTTCGCCGGAGCGGGATCCTCCGCTTCGGTTCCTGTCTCGCCCTCGCTGTCTTCGCGCCCGCCGCCGCGGGCACGCAGATGCAGCCCGCGCCAACCGAGCCCGACAGCCCGATCCGGCTCAGCAGCAACGAAAACGCGTTCGGCTTCTCGCCGACGGCGCGCGCCGCCATGATCGAGAACATCGACGCGGGCAGCTACTACAACCGGAACAACATCAGCGATCTCATCGAGACGATCGCCCAACGCGAAAACGTGCCGGTGAGCCATATCCTCACCACCCCGGGGTCGGGTCCGGTGCTGGAAATGACAGCCCTCGCCTACGCTGAAGAGGGTAAAAACGTCGTCACCACGGCAATGGGTTACACGCAGCTCACCCGCCGCTTCGAGGCGCGCGGCGGGGAAGTCCGCTACGCCCCGCTCGGGGAGGACATGGGCTACGACTTCGCCGCCATGTCCGCCCTCATTGATGAGAACACCGCCGTCGTCTACCTCTGCAACCCGAACAACCCGACCGGAACCCTCGCCGATCCCGCGGCGCTGCGCCGGTTCATCATGTCGGTGCCCCGCAGCGTGCTCGTCTTCGTCGACGAAGCATATCTGGAAATCTCCGATCCGCCGTTCGAGTCCAACACAATGGCCCCGCTCGTGCGGCTGCGCCCGAACGTCCTCGTCTCCCGCACGATGTCCAAGTGTTTCGGCATGGCGGGCTTCCGCGTGGGTTACGCCGTGGCCAGCCCGGCCATCCTCGACAACCTGCGCCCCTACTACCTCGGCGCGCCCACCTACCTCTCCGCCATCGGCGCGCGCGAGGCCCTGCTCGACACCGAGTTCATGGAATTCAGCAAGCGCAGCTACCAGGAAGTGCGCAACTTCGTTACAGCGCAGTTCGACGACATGGGCATCGAATACGCCAACCCCCAGGGGGCCTTCGTCTATTTTCACGCCGGGATGAACGGCGAAGCGCTGCGTGAGGCCATGGCCGAACGCGGCATCCTCATCAGCGGCTCACGCGAAAGCGGCGTCGAACCCGGCACCTTCGAAAACTGGGCGCGCGTGAGCCTCGGCAACCTCGAGCAGATGCAGGCCTTCATCACCGCCCTGAAGGAAATCCTGGAGAGCTGACGCCTGGCCCGGCCACGGGGGGCGAAGACGGAACATCGCACACCCCTGTCCGCAGGCAACCGGCAAGCGACGGGGCGGGAACGGCAGTCTGACTGCTGCTCCCGCCTCCGGCCCGGTCACCGGGTCACCGGACAAAGAAACGCCCCAAAAACAAAAAGCAGAGCGATTCGGACGGCGACCGATCAGGAAACCTTGAGGAGAGTCTCGCGGAGGGAGCGGGCGGAGGCCTGAAGGCCTTGTTTCTCTTTGGGCCAGAGGTCGATCTCGACGTGTTCGAGGACGCCGTCGCGTCCGACGACGGTGGGTACGCTGAGGGAAATATCGCGGAGACCGTAGGCTTTGCCCCGCTGACGCGAGGACACCGGCAGGAGCTGCCGCTTGTCGAGGACGACGGCGTGGACGACTTCGGCGATGGTCGCGCCGACGGCCCAGCCCGCCCCGCCTTTGCGGCGGATGACTTCCGCGCCGCTGCCCTTGGTGCGCTCGAAGAGTTCTTTTTGTTTGACCGGGGTCCAGCCGGGAAGACCGGCGAGGGGCAGGCCCGCGTAGGTGGCGGAGGACCAGACGGGCACCATGGAATCGCCGTGCTCGCCGAGGATGAGCGCTTTCACCTGCGTGGGGGCAAGCCCCATGTCCTCCGCAATGAGGGAGCGGAAGCGGGCGGTGTCGAGCATCGTGCCGAGGCCGAGGACCTGGTGCGCGGGCACGTCCAGTTCGAGCGTGGCGAGGTGGGTGAGGATGTCGACGGGGTTGGAAACGATGAAAAACTTGGCGCAGGCGAGGTGCCCCGCCGAGCGGATGTCCGCGAGGATGGTGCGGAAGAGCGAGACGTTGCGGTTGATGAGGTCGAGCCGCGACTCATCGGGCTTGCGGCGCAGACCGGCGGTGATGACGTAGATGTTGGAGTCGCGCGCGCGGTCGTAGTCCCCCGCGTAGACACGGGTGTCGGCGAGGCTGGAGGCCCCGTGCAGGAGATCGAGAGCCTCGCCGGCGGCGAGATCCTTGTTGGCGTCGAGTATCTGGATTTCCGATACGATTCCGGCGCACTGCAGGGCGAAGGCGGCATTGGATCCGACGCGGCCTCCGCCGCCGATGATGGTAACTTTCATTGCAGGATGCTAGGCTTGGAGTTTTTCCATGATGAGGTCGGTGATGCGCTGCACGAGGACCTCGGTTTCGTTGCCGCGGGAAGAGGGATCCCGCCGGGACGGGACTTCGCTTCGCTCAGGAGAAATGGCTGGGTTGCGGCAGACGACGCCGGGCTGGAATTCGGAGTTGTCGCAGAGTTCGCACTCTTTCCAGCCTTCGCGCTTGTCGGCCATCCCGAGGGATTTGCGCAGCTCGATGAGTTCGCGCGCCTGGCCGCCGGTAATCGTCTTGAGGTCGGCGCCGAGCTGGGAGGCGATCCAGATCGTTTTGCAGTAGGAGTCGGTGTTCTCCATCTTCCAGTAAGCGTCCTCAATGTGATCACCCCATGTGATGACGCCGTGGTTGAGCATGAGGATGGCGTGGTGGTCCTTGGCCACCTCGCCGACGACCTTGGCGTTGGCGGGCGTACCGGGCGTCTGGTATTCGGCGAGGCCGATCTGGCCGAGAAAGACCTCCGCCTCGGGAATCATGCACGTGGGCGGGCGCACACCGGCGACGGCATAAGCCGTGGCGTGGACGGGATGGGCATGGCAGGTGGCGCGCGCCTTGGGCTGGTTGCGGAAGATGGCGAGGTGCGTCATGCACTCGCTTGTGCGCTTGTATTTGCCGGCGAGTTGTTTGCCGTCGAAATCGACGAGGCCGATCGTCTCGGGCGTCATGAAGCCCTTGGAGATGAGGGTCTGTGTGGTGAGGAAGAGGTTGTCGCCGACCCGCACGACGAGGTTGCCGCCGTTGCCGTCGGTGTATTCACGCTCCCACATGCGGCGGCCGATGTCGCACATGCGCCGCTTGAGTTCCTCAACTGGCGCCGAGGTGAAAAAGGCTTGGATTTCGGCGGGAGTTTTCGGATCGCCGCCAGGGGTCCACTCGAAAATGTAGTTGGGCAGGAGGGGCTCGGCGGCGGCGGGGGCGCGTCCAGGCGCGGCGGCGGCGGAGGGCGGGACGCCTTTCGCGGCGCGCAGGTAGTCGCGGGCCGACGGGGTGAGGATCACGCCCTCGGGCAGCCCGCCGGCGGACCCGCCTTTGGCGAGGAGGGCGCGGACGTCGGATTCGGTGTAAACGCGTTTGGCCATGATGGATTCAGGTGGGCAAAGGTTTGTGGGTCAGTGTGTCGATGATGGCGGCGTTGTAGGCGTCGCACGGCGTCGGCTCGGGAAAAGGCGCGGCGGCCTCGCCGCCGTCGGTGTAGCCGATGAGGTCGCCCGGCGAGGCGCCGAGGTTGTCGTAGACGACGAAAGTATTTCCCTTGCGCAGTTTGCCCTGCGGCGGCTCCGGTGCCTTGGGAGACCACGGCGAGGCGACGAGAAAGCGGGCCCCTTTGTAGGCGGGATCGCCCACGCTGAGGGTGACCCGGCCGACGACGCGCGCGAGCTTCATGCCACCGCCTCCTTTTCCGCCGGATCGGCGGCGGGATCGTCGATGATGCCGATGGAAAGGTAACGCATGGGCGAATGGTTGTCCCCCACCCGCTCGCGCACCGACTTGCCGTCGCTCGTGACCATGATGGTCTGGTGCAGCCCGGCGCCGAGGGTATCAGCCACGAGGACAGGGTCGCCGGTTTCCTCGCCTGCGTCATTGAGGGGCTGGCACACGAGCTGCCGCCATCCGCGCAACGTCGGATGGTGGATGGTGCTTACGGCGGTTCCCTCTACGCGGCAAAGGATCATCGGCAGCGGTCCTCCGGGTCAGCTGACCATGGCGAGGTTGTCGACCATGACACAGCGCCGCTTACGCGTGAAGGTGGCCGGGGTGGTGATGCCTTCGCCCGTGGTCGTGGCGACGGAAAAGCTCGCGTAGCCTTCGCCGCCGGAGCCAAGCCCCGCGATGCAGGCACCGTTTTTGATAAAGAGAGTCGACTCCAGGGCGCGTGCCATGGCCGTCATGCTGCGGACGTTGAGGGAATGGATGATGGAGGAATGTTTGTACCCGTGTTCCGCGACACGCGCCATTTCGATGGCTTCGTCAATACTGCGCGCGCGCACGACCGGCACCATGGGCATCATCTGTTCCTCGACGACAAAGAGGTGGTCGGCGTCCGTCTCGGCGAAGAGGAGTTCGGTCTTCGGCGAAACCTTCAGCCCGGCGTGTTCGCCGAGAACGGAGGCATCGGCCCCGACGAGATCACGGTTTACGGCGGGGTGCGAACAGCCTCCGGCGTCCTTCGTGAAGGTGAAGGCGGCCTCCGTGAGACGCTCCAGCTGGGCGCCGTTGAGCGAGACCGCGCCGGCGCGGCGAAAGGCTTCGAGGAAAGGCTTGTAGACCTTGTCGACAACGAAAATCTCCTTCTCCCCGATGCAGAGGAGGTTGTTATCGTAGGCCCCGCCGAGGATAATGTCGCGGGCCGCTTGGTCGAGATCAGCGGACTCATCGACCACGACGGGCGGATTGCCCGGCCCAGCGCAAACGGCGCGCTTGCCGCTGCGCATGGCGGCATTGACGATGCCCGGACCTCCGGTGACGCAGATGAGGCGCACGGCGGGATGCGCGCAGATTTCGTTGAACGATTCGACCGTGGGCTCCTCGACAATCGTCGCGATGTTTTCGATACCGACTTCGCGCTTAATGGCCTCGTTGAAGGCGCGCACGGCCGTTGCGGCGCAGCGGGCGCCCTTGGGGTGCGCGTTAAAAACAACCGTGTTGCCCGCCGCCACCATGCTGACGATGTTGCAGGCGAGCGTGGGCACGGAGTGCGTCACAGGGGTGACGGCGCCGATGACGCCGAAGGGGCAGTTTTCCTCGAGGGTGATGCCGTGGTCGCCGCTCATGCCGTGCGGTGAGAGCCACTCGGTGCCGGGCAGGCGCGGAATGCCCTGGAGCTTCTCGATCTTGTGTTCGAGACGGCCGATACGCGTCTCTTCAAACTCAATGCGGCCCCACTCCTCCGCCTTGTCAAGGCAGAGTGTTTTGACGACCTGCACGATGCGCTCGCGCCCGGCGAGCCCGATCTTGCGAAGCTGTTCATAGGCACCGGCGGCGGCTGTGCATGCCTCGTCGGCGCTCGCGAAGACGCCGCCGCGTCCGCCGCGCGGAGCGTAGCGGACGGCAGGCACGGGAGCCGCGGGTTGTGGAGAGCCGCCCCCCTGCTTCTGCAGGCGGGAGAGCACGTCTTCAACGACAGAGCGTATCAGTTTTTCGTCCATGTATCCGAAAGGTCAGTTGATTGCGGTGCGCGCGGTCGTCAGCTCGTGCCGCGCGCATTGTAGACTTGGCGGCCGAGGACCTCGACGGTATCGACGATGCCGATGACGGCGGCGTCGACGGGAAGCTGTTTGAGCCCCTCCGCCTGGCGGGCGCTGCTGCCCTGGCAGAAGAGCACCACCTCGTCCTTGCCCGCCCCGAGGTTGTCGACGGCCACGATCGTGTTCTGCCCCGGGCGGAATTTGCCGGGGTCGTCTTCGTCGACGAGGAGCGGACGCAGGAGCAGGAGCTTGCGCCCCCGCATGGTGTCGTCCTTCTTCGTCGACACGACCGAGCCGATGACGCGCGCGAGGAACATGCGGTTTACTTGCCCTTCGCGGCGGTGTGCTGCGGGATGATGTTGCTCACTTCGTCGGCGGGGCGCGGCACGACATGCACGCTGACGACTTCGCCGACGGCCTGCGCGGCCTGCGCGCCGGCTTCGACAGCGGCTTTGACGGCGGCGACATCGCCGGTGACGGTGGCGGTCACGAGCGCGCTGCCGACCTGCTTCATGGGGCCCGCCAACTCGACGTTGGCCGCCTTGAGCATGGCATCCGTTCCGGTGACGAGGGCGACGAGACCCTTGGTCTCGAGCATTCCGATTGCATTATTGGCCATGGTATTGCTTTCCGTTGTTTGGATGGTTCTGGAATTCAGGTGAAAAGTGGTAGCGTTCAGGAACCGTGGAGGATGCGCCGCCGCGTCTCACGCGCCACGACCAGTTCCTCGTTGGTAGGGATGACAAGCACGCGCACGGAGGAGCCGTCTGCCGCGATATCGGCCTCGCCGCCGGAGTAGGCGGTGTTGCGCGCTTCGTCGAGGCGGATGCCGAACCCTTCGAGCCCGGCGCAGACGCCGCGGCGGATGTCCGCCCGGTTTTCGCCGATACCGGCGGTGAAGACGAGCGCCTCCAACCCGCCCATTTCAAAGGCAAAGGCGCCCGTCCAGTGCCGTATCGACTTGACGAGGACGTCGAGGGCGAGGCGGGCGTCGGCATTCCCTTTCTCCGCCGCCGCCGCGATATCGCGCACGTCGTTGCTCACGCCGCTGATGCCGAGAAGCCCGCCTTCCTTGGAGAGCTGGCGCAGAGCTTCGTCGAAAGTAATGCCGAGTTCGCGCATGGCGACGGCGACCGCCATGGAGTCGAGGTCGCCGACGCGGTTGTTGTGCGGCAGACCGCTCTGCGGGGAGAGACCGAAACTGGAGCCGACGGCGACGCCGTTGCGGATTCCCGCAACCGAACTGCTCCCGCCGAGGTGGCAGGAGACGACGCGCAGGGGCTCCTCCGGTTCGTCGCCGGGGCCGTCGACGTAGAGTTGACGCACCGTTTCGGCGATGTCTTCGCGCCCGAGCATCTCGGCGGAGCGCTCCGCGATGAATTTGTGGCTCGCCCCATGGAAACCGTGGCGGCGGATCCCGGCGGCGTCCCACGCCTTGGGCACGGCGTAGCGCTTGAGCGCCTCCGGCGCCCATTGGTAGAAGCTCGTCTCAAAAAGCGCGACGAGCGGTGCCTTCGTCCGCTTGCGGAACTGGCGGATGCCGTCGGCGTAGGCGGGATTGTGCGCCGGAGCGATCTGCGCGAAGCCTTCGAGCGCGGCGAGGGCGCGGTCGTCGGCAAAAACACAGCCCGACAGGTCTTTCCCGAGCACCGCCTTGAAGCCGACCCCGTCGAGATCATCGAGACTGGCGAGATGCCCTTCGTCGACGAGCTTGGCGAGCCCGTCGGCGATGGCCTTGCCGTGGTCCTCCACGCGCTCGTAGCCGCCCTTCGCAAGCATCTCCGCTGCCTCGCCGTCGAAGGCGAAGAGGCGGTACTTGAAGGAGGTCGAGCCGAGGTTGGCGACGAGGATTTTCATCGGTGCGGGGCCGGGCCGCTCACGGGCACGGATTGTGTCGCGCGGCGGGTCCGGCGCGGCGGATCAGAGGCCCTTGTTGAGCTTGGAGAGGTCGTCGTGCGGACGCGGGATGACCTGCACGCTGACGACCTCGCCGACCGTCTGCCCGGCGGCGGCGCCGGCGTCCACGGCCGCCTTCACGGCCGCGACATCGCCGCGGAAAAACGCCGTGACAAGGCCGCTGCCGACCTTCTCCCAGCCCGAAAGGGAGACGTCCGCCGCCTTCAGGGCCGCGTCGCTCGCTTCGAGGAGCGTGACGAGCCCCTTCGCTTCAATCATTCCCAATGCTTGTGATGCCATGGTTGTATCTTGTTTTTGGTGACGTCAGACGTCGAAGTTTTTGAGGAGATCCGCGTGCGGGCGCGGGATGACGTGCGAGCTGACCAGCTCGCCCACTTTGCGGGCCGCTTCCGACCCGGCCTCGACGGCTGCCTTCACACTGCCCACGTCGCCTTTGACGAGGACGGTGATGAAACCGCCGCCGATCTGTATCGTCTTGACCAGCTTCACGCTGGCCGCCTTCACCATGGCGTCGCCCGCTTCGACGGCGCCGGTGAAGCCTTTTGTTTCCACCAAACCGAGTGATTCGTTCATGTCTTTGTATTTCCTTTCAGGTGTTCAGGCTTCTCAGCGAAAAAGTTCTACCCTGGAGTCGGGTCCGAGCCCGCAGGCGTTGCCTTCGTCGGTGTCGATATGGACCTCGAGTTTGAAGCTCGGATCGACACGGGCGAGCATACGGTCGAAGGTCACCCCCAGCTCGCCGCCGACGCGCAGCTTCATCATGTCGCCGCTCTTCACGCCGTAGTATTCGGCGTCCTCCGGGCTGAGGTGGGCGTGCGGCGCGGCGCGGATGACGCCCTCGGGCATCTCGAAAAATCCGTTCGGCCCCATGAGCATGCAACCCGGCGTGCCCTCGATCTTGCCCGACGGGCGCACGGGAATTTTGAAGCCCAGCGCGATCGCGTCGGTGAAGGCCAGCTCCACTTGGTTGAGCGTGCGGCAAGGACCGAGGATGCGCAGGTTGGAGATCACGCGGCTGCGCGGACCGACGAGGGTGACCGACTCCTTCGCCGCGAACTGGCCCTCTTGGTAGAGCCACTTCATGGGCGTGAGCTTGTGCCCCGGACCGAAAAGTTGCTCCACGGCCTCCTGCGTGAGGTGGCAGTGCCGCGCGCTCACGTTCACCACGAGCGGATTGGGTGCGGCCCCCGACGGGCGCTCCGCGCCGCCTCCCGTGCGTGACAGAAGTGCTTCGCGCACAAGCGCTTCAACAACTTCACGGCGGAGGTTCGGGGCGGTGGTCGGCATGCTTCGGAAAGTTCGGATTCGGAGGTTTTTGGAAGATTCTGGAAGATTTCATGCAAAATCTTCCAATGGTGTCAAGCGGTCTCTTCAGGGCGGGCCACGGTGGCGGAAGCCCTCCGCAAATCGTTCGGGCACGTAACAGCGCATCAGATCGGAAACGGACGCTTGCGCCGGAGGGAATTGCCGGCCGCCTCAGAAGAGGACAAGACGGTAGCCATCGGCGATGTATTGCGAGAGGTCGACGACCCCGGCCGTGCCGGGAATCTCCTTCTGCGCGACGAGGGGGATCCCGGCGGCTTCGACGGCGTCCTTTGCGCCGAAGGCGTTGGCGCAGGCGGCGCAGGCGCCGAGCAGCTTGTCTTCGACGGCCTTGAAGGCGCCGTGAAACGGATGGTCGGGCTTGACGAGTTCCGAAGCCCAGCGGACGCCCGTCCCTTGGAGGATGAGGACGACGTCAGCGCCCCGCTCCTTGAGGGAACCGGCGAGCACAAGGGCGTTGAAGGCGCGGCCGGCGGCTTCCTCAGTGCCCGACGCCGGATCGGAAAACAGAACAATGGCGGTTTTATCAGTCATGGGTCTCCTTGAGAGGTCTAACGGTAGTTGATTGCGGATCTGCGGAAAACGTGCCTACGGGACACGCCTTTGTTTCACAAACGATCCTTAACGAAACTGCCGATGCCCGGTCAAACTCTTTCGGGAATATTGCGGGCCTAGGCGCCGCCCGGACCGACCGGCACGACGACGGTAGGCGACGGCGTTCGCGGTCGCGGTCGGCAGCCTCGCGTTTGTGCCATGGGCGGTGAACCGCCCCGGCGGCGGCGTGGTGCGGCCCGGCCTGCGGCGAACTCAGCCGAGTCGAGGTCTCGCGCCTGCTCCGGCGGTACCCGCCTGGTCCCGGCCTATCCAAGCCACATTGAGGGCCGAAGGCAGGAATCCAGGACAACAAAAAACCCACGGCGCGTCCAGTTGCCGTGGGTATAAAAAATGGAGCGAGCGAAGGGATTCGAACCCTCGACATCCACCTTGGCAAGGTGGTGCTCTACCAGCTGAGCTACGCTCGCGATGAAAAGAAAACACGGAAAACAAGCCTTCCGCTGAAGCCTGTCAACAGCGATTTTCCGGATTTTCACCACTCCGCGGACGATCCACCGAATTTACCGGAAGAGAGGGCAGGAAAGACCTACCCCGTTCCGCCGCACCAAATCACAATCGCCGCTCCGGCGCGGCATCTCCGCCATGCCGGGCAATGGTTCAGATAAGCCCGAATTTGCGGACCGGGGCGGCGTTCGGCGCTTGCGCGGCGGGCGCGGGTTGCCAAGAAGCTACCGGCATGGAAATGACTGCATTCACGAAGTACCACGCCCTCGGCAACGACTACCTTGTCCTCGATCCCGGAGACTGCCCGGAACTCCCCTCCCCGCGGGACATCCGGTTGATTTGCCACCGCCACTACGGTCTCGGCTCGGACGGGATTCTTTTCGGCCCGCTGGAAGCAGAGGCGGGGGCGGACTTCGGCCTGCGCATCCTTAACCCGGACGGCAGCGAGGCGGAGAAAAGCGGCAACGGCCTGCGGATCTTCGCGCGCTATCTGCACGACAACGGGCGCGTCGGCGCGGAACCCTTCCGCGTGTCGACGCCGGGCGGCGTGGTCGAATGCGTCGTCGACGCGGCGGCGGGCATGATCGCGGTGGAAATGGGGCGGGTTTCCTTTGCCGCCGCAATGATTCCGGTGACGGGCGAACCGCGCGAAGTGATCAACGAGACAATCACGGCGGCGGGACGGGAATTCACCTTCTGCGCGGCGACCATCGGCAACCCGCACTGTGTGCTGCCCGTCGACAAACTGTCCGCCGACCTCGCGACGACCTACGGCCCGCACATCGAGCGGGATGCCCGCTTTCCCAACCGCACAAACGTGCAGTTCATGAAAGTGCTCGACCGGCGGAATATCCAGATCGAGATCTGGGAACGGGGCGCGGGCTACACCCTCGCCTCCGGCAGCTCGTCCAGCGCGGCGGGCGCGGTGGCGCGGAAGCTGGGCCTCGTCGACGCCGAACTGACGGTCCACATGCCGGGCGGGCGTATCGGGCTGCGCATCGACGAAGCCTTTGCCGTGACAATGTCGGGACCGGCCACGCCGGTCGGGCCGATGCGCCTGCATCCCGAGGCCTTGCGCAATCCGGCGGTGGAATAGCCGCCGGTCCGCATTGCCATGGACGGGAAAATCGCTTTCATCAACTTCATGAAACTGAGATTCCGGTGCTTTTCCGCTCCAGCCGCGGCCCTCGGGCTCGCGCTTGCCGCCGGGTGCGCCTCAACGGCGGACACCGTGCGCGACGGATGGCGCGAATCACCCACCGGATCGCTCCTGCGCGGCGACCTCGAACCGGGCGGCTATCTCTCCGCCGTCAAGCGGGCGAACGAAGATGCCAACCGGCGCGAGCAGTTCGAAGTGAACAAATCCCCCGACCGCGTCTACAACACCCGCACGGGGCGTTACGAATACCTGCGCGCCGACGCTCCCCGCGTATGGAACCCCGAGAAGGAACGCTGGGAGCACACGCCGGCGGACAGACGCGACCGGCCGCCGCGCGAAACCGACGCCTGAGGTGTCCGCGCCCGTCCCCCGCCCCTCCGGTGCTTCCGGAGACCCGCCATGGCCCGAGCCTGTCGAGACGGGTGTGCGTCTGACCGAACTCGCGCACGCGCTCCTCGGCGAATACCTGCGGCCCGGAGACACCGCGCTCGACGCCACGGCGGGAAACGGACACGACACAGCGTATCTGGCGCGGCACGTCGGGGCGTCGGGGCACGTTTACGCAATGGACGTTCAGGAAACCGCGGTCGCTTCCGCCCGCGCCCGCCTGGCGGCGGAGAATTCCGGCGCGCGCGTGACATGGATCACAGGCGACCACGCGCGCCTCGCCGAACACCTGCCGAAGGACCTCTCCGGCCGCCTGCGCGCGGCGGTCTTCAACCTCGGCTACCTGCCCGGCGGCAACCATGCGCTGACGACGCGCCCGGACGCCACCCGCACGGCGCTGGAAAGCGCCCTCCCCTTTCTCGCGGCGGGCGGCGTCCTCTGCGTCACCTGCTACCGCGGCCATCCCGGCGGGGAAGAGGAATACCGTGCGGTGCGCGACTGGTTCAGGCACCAGCGGCACGCGTTCGCACAAGCGCGCGCTTTCACAGGAAAAAACCGCCGTTTCCCGCCCGTTCTCCTTTTCGCGGAAAAGGCGGCGGGACAGTGGCAGGCCCACTAGGATTCGAACCTAGACTGACGGAACCAAAATCCGAAGTGCTACCATTACACCATGGGCCTGTGTAACGCGCGCATCCAACAGCGTCCGTGCACAGCCCGTCAAGCCCGCAAATGCGCCGTTGTGAAGGAATCAACTGTTTTTAATTCGGATGGAAGCCATCGCCTCACGCTTTGTCTTGGCGCCGGTGAAGCGCATGGCATCCTTCAACTCCGCCTCCGGAATATCAATTATGGTTTTCATCCTTCCAGATTGGACGTAGACAGACTCCACGGCATCCGGAAGCCGCCGTCCACCGCCTTGCCGCTTGTCATGGACGCGGCGTGTGTGGGATAAAACGAATGCTCATCCGCTCCACCATGCCGCGCTTGACGAAACAGGAACGATTCGCCCTCGGCCTTTGCGCGCTGATTCTCGCGCTTTCGGCGGTGGGCTACCTTGTTTTCGGCTGAGGGGAAGGACCGGGCCGGTTGCCTCAGGCGAAGCGCCGGAAGAGGACGGTGGCGTTGTGCCCACCGAAGCCGAGGTTGTTGCTCACGGCGACGTCGACGGTCTGCCGCACAGCCTTGTTCGGCACGTAGTTGAGGTCGCAGTCCGGGTCGGGGTATTCGTAGTTGATGGTCGGCGGGATGATGCCCTCGTTGATTGCCTTTACGCAGGCGATGGCCTCGATGCCGCCGGCGGCGCCGAGGAGGTGGCCCGTCATGGACTTGGTGGAGCTGATGCGCACGCTGTGGGCACGGGCACCGAAGAGCACCTTGATCGCGGCGGTTTCGGTGCGGTCGTTGTAGGGGGTGGAGGTCCCGTGCGCGTTGATGTAGTCGACATCATCGGGCGTGAGACCGGCGTCGGCGATGGCGCGGCGCATGCACTCGACCAGACCCGCGCCCTCCGGATCGGGTGAGGTAATGTGGTAGGCGTCGCAGGTGGCGCCGTGCCCGCCCAGCTCGGCGTAGATATGCGCGCCCCTTGCCTTGGCATGGGCAAGGGATTCGAGGACGAGGATGCCCGCGCCCTCCCCCATGACAAATCCGTCGCGGTGCGCGTCGAACGGACGGCTGGCCTTTTCCGGCGCGTCGTTGAAGCGCGTGGCCATGGCCTTCATGTTGCAGAAGCCGGCGAAACCGATGCGGGTGATGGTGGCCTCGCTGCCGCCCGCGACCATGACATCCGCCTCGCCCGCCCGGATCATGCGCAGCGCGTCGGCAATGGAATGACTCGCCGAAGCGCACGCGCTCACAATGCCGTAGTTGGGTCCGCGCGCCTTCAGTTCGATGGCGACCACGCCGCTCGCCATGTTGCTGATGAGCATCGGTATCATGAACGGCGAGACACGGCGCGGCCCGCTCTCAAAGAGGCGGAAAGTCTGTTTCTCGATCGTGTCGAGACCGCCCATGCCAGAGGCGACAATACATCCGGCGCGGTAGGGGTCGGAAAAACCGCCTTCGAGACCGGCGTCGCGCACGGCCATCTTCGACGCGGCGACGGCGAACTGCGTGTAGCGGTCGTTGCGCTTGGCGTCTTTGGGGTCCATCCATTCGTTCGGATCGAACCCGACGACCTCGCCGCCCGCCTGGCAGGCGTATTCGGTCGTATCAAAGGCCTCCACACGGCGCAGGCCGCTGCGGCCGGCGACAAGGCCTTCCCAGAACGCGTCGACATCGAGGCCGAGCGGCGTGACCGCGCCCATACCCGTGACGACAACCCTTTGCGTATCCTCGCGTTGGCTCATAATAGAACGAGGCCCCGAAAGGCCTCGCGCGAAACATTCGACTAAGTGTCTCCGCCGAAGCGAAGACCGGAGACCTCAACCCGCTTTTCCTTTGATGTATTCGATGACCGCGCCGACGGTCTGAAGCTTTTCGGCTTCGGATTCCGGAATCTCGCCGTCGATTTCGTCGCTGAACTCCTCTTCGAACGCCATGATCAGCTCGACGGTGTCGAGCGAGTCTGCGCCGAGGTCTTCCAGGAACGAGGCTTCGGGGGTCACCTGCTCTTCGTTCACGTTGAGCTGGTTGACGATGATCTCCTTTACGCGTTCTTCGATGCTCTTGTCTGCCATGATTTTAGCGGGTCAATTGTAGGTAATTAAAAAGACTTTCTGTTTCACATCACCATTCCGCCGTCAACCGTAAAAGTCTGACCCGTGATGTAGCCGGACTCTTCGGAGGCGAGGAACGTGACCATTTTGGAAATATCCGATGCCGTGCCGAGACGGCGGAGAGGAACTTGGGCGACGATGGCGTCTTTCAAGCGCTCGTCAAGACCCGCCGTCATGTCCGTCTGGATAAAGCCGGGGGCCACGGCGTTGGCGGTGACATTGCGCTTGGCGAACTCGCGGGCGAGCGACTTGGTGAGCCCGAAGATCCCCGCCTTGGCGGCGGCGTAGTTGGCCTGCCCGGCGTTGCCCATGAGACCGATAACCGACGAAATGTTGATGATGCGCCCCCAGCGCGCGCGCGCCATCGTCTGCGCGAAGGCGCGGGACCAGTAGAAGCAGCTGTTGAGGTTGGTGCGGATGACGGCATCCCAGTCCTCGTCCTTCATGCGCAGGATGAGGTTGTCACGGGTGATGCCGGCGTTGTTCACAAGGATGTCCACTTGCTTGTACTCGGCGAGGATCGCCTCCGCGGCGGCGGCCACGGCGACGCCGTCGGAGACGTCGACGGCGTGCGCGGAAGCCTTGCCGCCGGCGGAGCGGATCGCCTCGGCGGCGGTCCCGCAGCTCGACTCGCTCTTGCTCACGCACACGACGGTCACGCCCTCTTTCGCCAAATCCTCTGCAATGGCCCGGCCGATTCCCCGGCCCGCGCCGGTCACGACCGCCACGCGATTGTCAAAAGTGAGTTCCATAGCGAACGAATCCGCCATGCCCTCACCGCCATGGCAAGCGGAAATCCCGCGTCCCCCTACCCGAGGAAGCGCTCTTTTTCTTCTGGAGAAGGCATGCGGCAGGAGGCGCGTTTGCCGAACCAGCGGTAGCGCCGACCGGCGACGAAGCGGTAGAGCGCGTCGCGCAAACCGCGCGGCAGCACACGCAGAACACGCAACCACCGCCACGGCGCGGGCAGTTCCCCGCACACCGCGAGGACGGCGTCGCTGCGCACAAGCACCTCGTCGCCGCGCACGAAGACGAGTGTCTCGAGCCGCTCCGGATCGACATCCGAACCGGCGAGGAGCCGGCGGGCATAGCCGGATTGCAGCGAGGCAAAGCGGAGGCGGGGCGCGCGTTCGCGGCGCAGGATGAAGTCCACCGCCCCGTTGCACAGATTGCACACGCCGTCGAAAAGCAGCACGCCGTGCGCCCGCGCTCCCTCCACTCCCTCCGCGCGGCCCTCACTCATGACGGTCCACCACGTTAGACTGGTTTTCAAATAAGCACATCTAATCGATTTCCGGTAAGCACTGTTAATACCCGCCCGGAGATTTCGCACGTCCGGGGCACTCCGGTAGACTCCCCCACGTCCGGAATCGTTTCGCGGTTCCGGCGCGACAACCGACAAAGTAGAAAACAACACATGAAAAAGACAACGCAAAGACTCACCGCCCTCCTCGCCGCCGGCGCGGTTTTCTCCCTCAGCCTCCAAGCCTACGAAGGCGGAGAGCGCACTTACGAGCCGCCGCAGGGCGCGGACACCGAGCAACCGGCCCCGCCGCCGCCGCAGCAGACGCCTCCGCCCCCGCCGGACGCACAGCCCCCGGCACCGCCGCCCGCCGCACCGCAGGCTGACGGCCCCAACATCATTGAAGCGGCGAAGGACGAGGGCAATTTCGAGACCCTCACGAAAGCCCTCGAGACCGCGGGCTTGATCGACGTGCTCCAGGGCGAAGGTCCGTTCACCATCTTCGCGCCGACGGACGACGCTTTCGAGGCGCTGCCGGACGGCACGCTGGAAGAGCTTATGGAGCCGGAAAACCGCCAGCAGTTGCTGCAGATCCTCGCCTTCCACGTCGTCCCGGGTGAAGTGCGCGGCGACGACGTCGAACCCGGCGAAGTCCCGACAGGTCTCGGACTGCCCGCCGAGGTCACTGTCGACGGCGACGAAGTGCGCATCGACGGCGCGCGCGTCGTGCAGACGGACATCTCCGCGAGCAACGGCGTTGTGCACGTGATCGACAGCGTCATGATTCCCGGTTCCTGAGCGGGACGGACGGCCCGTCGAGCACTACCGGAATTTCCGCCGCCGGGCACCGTGCCCGGCGGCTTTTTTGTGCCCGCCCGGCGGCTTTTTTGTGCCCGCAACAAAAGAGGACGCGGATGCCAACCGGCAGCCCCGGCGCCAGCCCCCG
>SLLG01000212.1 GCA_007134215.1 Opitutales bacterium
CCGCTCGTATATCTGTAATAAGATTGAGTTCGGCGGCGGATTGGCCATGAACTTGCATGGCATAGGCCACGCTGAACCATGCCGAAGACATTTGGATTCATTTCGACGCGCTTTGCGGGGACCGACGGGGTCTCGCTGGAGAGTGCGAAGTGGGCGGAAGTCCTGTGGGACGACCGCCACACGAGCCATTGGTACAGCGGCTTGAGCGACCGCGCGCCGGGGGTGAGCATGTGTGTGCCGGAGGCGCACTTCGGCCATCCGGAGATCTCCTGGATGAATGAGCGCCTGTGGGGGCGTACGCGGCGCACGCCCCATGTCTCGCGGCGGGTGCGCGACCTCGCGGAATACCTCAAGGGCACGCTCTACGAGTTTGTCGACCGCTTCGGAGTGGATGTCCTTATCCCAGAAAACGCTCTCACAATCCCGATGAACATTCCCCTAGGCATTGCCCTCACCGAGTTTCTCAACGAGACGGGGATGCCCGCCATCGCCCACCACCATGATTTTTATTGGGAGCGGACACGGTATTCCGTTACTGCCGCGAGCGACTACCTCGACCTCGCTTTTCCGCCGCGCACGCCGCACCTCGCCCATACGGTGATCAACGCCGCCGCGCAGCAGCAACTCAGCCTGCGCAAAGGGGTGGGGAGCCTCCTCATTCCGAATGTCTTCGACTTTGAAAAGGAGGCCCCGCCGCCCGACGCGTATTCAGCGGACGTGCGCACGGAGATCGGCCTCGCCGAGGACGATCTCTTCATTCTCCAGCCCACGCGCATCGTTCCGCGCAAGGGCATCGAGCACGCCATCAAACTCGTCAGCCGCCTCAAGGACCGGCGGGCGAAACTCGTCATCTCGCACGACGCGGGCGACGAGGGCTACGAATACAAGCGCATGCTCGAGGACCTCGCGCGTGACGAGGCCGTCGATCTCGTTTTCATCGGCGACCGCATCAGCGAGGTACGCCAATACGATGTGCACGGGCGCAAGCTCTACACCTTGTGGGACCTCTATCCCCACGCCGATCTTGTCACCTACCCGAGCACCTACGAGGGCTTCGGCAACGCCCTCCTTGAGGCCTTCTACTTCCGCAAGCCCGTTGTCATCAACCGCTACGCGATCTTCGTCGAGGACATCGAGCCGAAGGGATTCAAGCTCGCGGTGCTCGACGGCTTTGTCACGGCCGAGGTTGTCGCCATGGTGCGGCGTCTCCTCGAAGTTCCGGCCTACCGCGACGAAGTGTGCGACCATAATTTCCGTGTCGCGAAACGCTACTACAGCTATAGCGTCCTGCGCCGCAGCCTGCGTACGCTCATCACCAACCTCACCGGCTGGTCGCCGAAATCCAAATAAGTCATGGCCTCCTACCTCACGAAACACCAGTGCGACGGTGTCGAGGGGCGCCTCCGTCGCCTCTACGGTGACCGTGCGCCGCAGCTTATGGACCGCTTCCGCATGCTCCTCGGGCGCTACGGGGTGGGGACGGACGCGCCGATGCCGCCGACCCGCCTGTGGGACGAAAACGACACCGTACTCATCACCTACGCGGACAATATCCGCCGGGCGGGTGAGGCACCGCTCGAAATCCTGCGGAGGTTTTGTGTGGAGCGGCTCAAGGGCGCGGTCAAGGTGGTGCATCTGCTCCCGTTTTATCCGTGGTCGTCCGACGACGGGTTCAGCGTCATTGATTACCGCAGAGTCGAGCCGGACTACGGCACGTGGACGGATGTCGAGCGCCTTGGGGCCGACTTTGGGCTGATGTTCGACCTCGTCCTCAACCACTGCTCACGGCGCAGCGCGTGGTTCCGCGAGTTCGTCACGGGTATCGCCCCGGCGCGCTTCTATTTTCACACCATGGATCCGAACCTCGACCTTAGCGCCGTTGTGCGCCCGAGGCCGTGGCCGCTTCTCACGAAGACGGCAACCCGCGACGGGACGGCATGGGTGTGGACGACGTTCAGCGAGGACCAGGTCGACCTCAACTGGCAGAACCCGGATGTTCTCTTCGAGTTTCTCGACATCCTCTTTCTCTACATTTCCAAGGGCTGCCGCATTCTCCGGCTCGACGCCGTCGCTTTCCTCTGGAAGGCCGTCGGGACAAACTGTATCCATCTTCCGGAGACGCACGAAGTCGTGAAGCTCTTCCGCGACGTGGTGGACATCGTCGCCCCTGAGACCCTTATCCTCACCGAGACAAACGTCCCGCACGAGGAGAACATCTCCTATTACGGCGAAGGCGATGAGGCCCACATGGTCTATAATTTTTCGCTGCCGCCCCTTCTTCTCCACGCCCTCCTGCGCAACGACGCGACGGCCCTGACCGAGTGGGCGCGCGGCCTGCCGCCGCTCGGGCCGGGGCAGACGTTCTTCAACTTCACGGCCTCGCACGACGGCATCGGTGTGCGCCCCCTGCAGGGGATTCTCCCCGATGTCGAGCGCGACTGGCTCGCGGGGCGCGTCCGCGAACGCGGCGGGCGTGTCTCCATGAAGGCGAACAGCGACGGATCGCAGAGCCCCTACGAACTCAACATCACCTACTGCGACGCTCTGCGCGACTTACAAAACGCTGAGCTGGGGATGGCGCGCTTTCTTTGCTCGCAGGCTGTCGCCCTTGCCTTCAAAGGCGTGCCCGCGATCTACATACACAGCCTCCTCGGCACGCCCAATGACTTCGCGGGCATGGAGGCCACCGGCCAGAACCGTTCCATCAACCGGAAGAAGTGGGATCACGACGAACTCGTCGCCGAGCTGAGCCGCCCGGGATCACGCATGGCGCGCATCCACAGCAAGTACACGCAGTGGCTGCGCCGCCGTGCGAACCATCCCGCCTTTCATCCCGACGCCGAACAGGAGATCCTCGACCTCGGGCCGGCGTTCTTCGCCTTCAAGCGCCGCGCGCCGGGGCGCGAAACCATAATCTGTATCTTTAATTTCACGCCGGAGACGCAGTCCGTCCCTATGGGTGACCTGCACCCCGTCTTCCGCGAGGCGGGCACCTGCCGCGACATCCTCAGCGCCACCTCGCCGCGGACCGGACCCCGCCGCAACCTCAGACTCGCCCCCTACCACGCCTACTGGCTCGTCGCGCGCGGGTGAGGCGCATCCCGCGTCGGCCCCGCCGTCCTCGCCCTCCATCTGCCGCGCCGGCGCACAAGGCGGCTCATTGGGATGGGACTCACTGGCTTCGGCATTGGGTTGGATTTATCCGTGCAGCAGGTAGCGCGTGAGCCATGCCACGGGGATGGCCCAGCCGAAGCTCATGAGGGTACCGATGAGGATGTATTCGGCCTCTTTGCGTGAGTCTTTCGTGAGTTCGCCAAAGCGGAAGACGGACTTGGCCGCGACGAGGAAGGCGACAGCCTCGGGCTTGCCGATGAGGACGAAAAAGAAGATGAGC
This sequence comes from Opitutales bacterium, assembly GCA_007134215.1. Taxonomy (GTDB): domain Bacteria; phylum Verrucomicrobiota; class Verrucomicrobiia; order Opitutales; family Oceanipulchritudinaceae; genus SLLG01. The sequence continues at coordinate 3,395 of SLLG01000212.1, forward strand.
GCGCGTTCCAGCCAGCCGATGATTTTACCGCCGTGGGCGAGTCCCTCGCGGGGCGCGGGGACGTCTGCGGCGGAAGGTGGACGCGACTCCGTCTCCGCGCGGATCTGCCGTGTGAATCCCTCGGTCGCCATGCCGATGAGGATGCCTCCGGTGAAGACGGCGAGGAGCAGGCCGCACCCGAGAAGGACGGCGTCGATGTAGAGCGGTCCCGCCGTCTCGACCCAGAAGTGGACGTGGCCGGGGGTTGCCGCCCACCACGCGACCCCGGCGAGGACGGCGATATGCGCCGCCTGGTCAATGAAGAAGAGCCGTTTCTCGTTGTATCCCGCGCCTGCGGCGGCCGTCTTGAGCGCGTCGAAAGCGGCGTGCGTGACGCCGACGACAAGCGGTATCCACGGGTTGAGCCAATCGCCGCTGAAAACCCACGCGAGCACGGTGACCCATGCGATGTGTTTGGTGAAGACGGCGGGCCTCGCTTTTTCGCGGATGTCTTTCGCGCTCTGCAGGCCGAAGTCCGCGAGGAGGTGGGCGAAAAGCAGACTGAGGAAGAGTATCTCCGCGGAGGAGGTCATGGGCGCGTATATGTGTGCGGGTTCAGGTAATTGCCGGGGCAGAAAGGATAATTATGTTCTAAGGAAGCTATATTCGACTATTATGCATTTTTAAAGCTATATTTAGCCGCTATGTGTCTTGGCCGCTATGCTCCTCTCCGTGCGGATCGCGCCATACACCAAGGACGGCCTCGAGGACGTCCCACCGGGCGGCGCGGAGGTGCCGCACGACAGTCGACTGCGCAACCGGGGGACGGAAGGTGGCGGCGATGTCAGCCTGGATGAGCCCGCGGAGCGCGCCGTGTACGGCCCATGCCTGCTTGGACGTCCACTTTTGCACGAGGGCGTCGAGGAGCCGCATGGATGCATGCGCAAACGCACCCGTGCGGATGCCCGCCCGCGCGCCCGCGGCGACGGCCATCCGCGCGCGGCTTCCGGAGAGAGCGTCGAGGGCTTCGCCGGAAGCGGCAAAGGCTTCCCCGTGGCTGCGGGACACCTTGCGCTTGTCGAGGCGGTCGACCGGCCCGAGGCCGATGGCGACGCGGGTATCCCATGCGGACTCGCCGCGGGCGTCGCCACCGAGGAGGAAGCTCCGCACGAGGAGGGCGGCATGAAGGGCGGCGGAGGGATCGCGCACGAAGATCTGCCAACTGTCACCGCGGAAGATATCGATGCCCGAGACCCCGGCGTCCGGCAGTATGTCCGCAGCGGCCTTTCCCGCGTCGCGCAGGAGGCGCGGCAGACCGCGCAGGGCCGCTTTGGTGGCCTCGGTCGAGCGCACGACATCACCCGTGAGGACGGCGGCGGTCGGCGGGTTCTTCCCGTGTGCGGACTCGGAGACGGAAGCCATGACGTAAGTGCTTCCTCGCAAAAGAGAACCGTGATCGCAAGCGTTTTTGGCGGTTCCCCGGGGTAACGGGTGTGTTACCGGAGAAGGTTTGCCATGCGGCGGCAGTTTGCCATGCTGCGGAGGCAAGGCTATGAACCGGGTGGTAAACCGCTGGATGATTCCCGCCGGGACGGGTTGGCCGCGCGCGGTGCGTGCGCCGGTGTGCGCTGTCGCGCTCCTCTTCGCGACCTACATGGTAAAGCCGTCTCCGTTCTGCCTGCTCGACGAGATTGATGCCGCGCTGGACGAGAACAATGTCGGCCGGTTTGTCGGTATGCTCAGCGAGTTCGGGCGTCAGAGCCAGTTCATC
>SLLG01000218.1 GCA_007134215.1 Opitutales bacterium
CGGTGGAGCAACGCGGGTATCGTCCTCATCCATCTCGGGCTCGTCATGCTGATTCTCAGCGAGCTGATCACCAACATCGTACGTGAAGAGAACTACCTTTGGTTCGAGGAGGGGCAGACCGCGCACCACCTGACGAGCTACCACGAGGACGAGTTGGTGATCATCGACCGGTCGCATTCGGAGACGGACCGCGTTGTTTCCTTTCCGGCCAATCCCTTGCGCGCCGGAGCCTCCCTTACGCATCCGGAGCTGCCCTTCCGCGTGCTGGTGAGGAGCTTTCACGAGAACGCCACGATCTCCCGCGGCGGCGCGCACCAGCCCCGGGTGGCCACGCGCGGACTCGCTGTCTCGATGAACCTCACCGTGCAGCCGCAGCCCCGCACTTTCGCGACAAACGAGCGAAACACCACAACCGCCGTGGTCGAACTGATTTCCCCGGAGGGTTCCCTCGGATCATGGATCGTCAGCAATGTGCTCGAGAACGGGCTGCCGCACCAGGATTTTGAATACAATGGAAGGCAGTACCGCATCGCGCTGCGCTACAAGCGGGAGTACCTGCCGTTCTCCATGAAGCTCGTGGAGTTTTCCCACGACCGTTATCCGGGAACCAGCATCGCCCGCAACTTTTCCAGCCGCGTGCACCTCCTTCATCCCGACGCCGGGGAAGACCGTGAGACCCTCATCTACATGAACAACCCGCTGCGCTACGGGGGCTACACGTTCTATCAGTCCTCCTTCGGACCGGATTCGGAGGGGCGCGACGACCGCGCCTCGCAGCTTCAAGTCGTGAACAATCCGGGATGGCTCGTCCCGTATATCGCTTGTATTCTGATGACAGCGGGATTGACATGGCAATTCGGCTACGGTTTGCGGTGCTACCTCTCGCGCCGCGTGAGCGGCAACGCCCCAGTTCACGGAGGTGCGGCATGAAGGCGCGCATTGTATTCTGGATCGTCCTCGGCCTGGCCGCCTTGTTCGTCGTTTCGGCGCTGCGCCCCGACCGCACGGCGCGTGCGGAGCGGGCGGATTTCGACCTCGATGCCTTCGGGCGCTTGCCCGTGCTCGACGGCGGCCGCCTCAAGCCGGTCGATACAGTCGCCCGCAACGCCTTGGTCTACTTCCGCGGGCGTCAGTCCGCCATGGACGAAGACGGCCGCCGGGTGCCGCACCTGCAATGGGCGGCGGACATCCTCTTCGACCGGGAAACGGCGGCGGACTACAAGGTCTTCCGCGTCGACAATCCGGATTTGCTCGGACTCCTCGGCTCGTCCGGATCGGATGTCGTCCACTTCTCCTACGCCGGGCTGGCACCGCACCTTGCCGAGATCGAGAGGCAGGCACGCCTCGCCCCCGAAGAGTCCGCCCTGCGCAACCGCTTTCAAAACGCCGTCCTCCGGCTGCGGATCGCGCTCATCAAGTACCAAAGTCTGGAGACGGCCCTTGTTCCTCACCTCTACGGAGAGCGGAACGTGAGCAGCGCCTATGCCCGGTTTGACGCCGTCTTGCCCAACGCCGTGGATATCATGCGCACAATGGAGACGGGTGGGCGCGGTGACAATCTGGAGATCAACGACTTTGTGCGCTTGACGACACTCTTCCGCCAAGTGGCGGACAGCCGCTCCTTCCTTGCCGTTCCCGAGATGACAGATGGACCCCTGCGCTGGAACGAGACGGAATGGTCGAATCCCGGCAAGGCGCTGCTTGCACGGGTCCACGGGGGAAGCCCCGATCCAGTGGTGGCGGCCTACGGGCGGATGGCGGACGCATGGGTGACGGGAGACGCGCCCGCATTCTCCGCTGCCGTGGAGGACGTCAACGGATACCTCCGCGGGCGCCTCGACGGATTCCAGGCGCGGGCGGGCTTCGAGTATTTTTTCAACGGTTTGGCACCGTTTTACCTGAGCCTGCAGTTGTATGTCCTCGCCTTCCTTGCCATCTGCTTCGCGTGGCTTTGGAACACCCGTTCGCTCAACACCGCCGCGCTCATTGTTATTTGTGTCGCGCTCCTGCCGCACACCTTCGGGCTCGCCGCCCGAGTGTATCTGAGCGGCTACGCGCCGGTGACGAATCTCTATTCATCGGCCGTCTTCGTGGGGTGGGGGGCCGTCCTCTTCGCCGTACCGTTGGAGTGGGGTCAGCGCAATGGCCTGGCGGCGGCCGCGGCCGCGCTCACCGGGTTCTGCACGCTCGTCATCGCCCACAATCTCGCCGTCGCGGGCGGCACGGATACGATGGAGATGATGCGGGCCGTGCTCGACTCCAACTTCTGGCTCGCGACGCATGTGATCACTATCATCGTGGGGTACTCGGCGGTCTTTCTCGCTGGTGCGATGGGCTTGTTCTTTATCGTGCGGGGTGTGTGCACGCGTTCACTTGATGTAGCGACAGCCCGCTCCATTGAGCGGATGGTCTACGGGGCGACGTGTTTTGCTCTCCTCTTCACTTTTCTCGGCACCGTGCTCGGCGGCGTCTGGGCCGACCAGTCGTGGGGCCGCTTCTGGGGATGGGATCCGAAAGAAAACGGTGCCCTCATGCTCGTTTTGTGGACGGCCATGATGCTCCATGCCAAGCGCATCCGCATGGTGGAGCGGCGCGGTTTTATGGCGCTTGCCGTCGGCGGCGGCATTGTGACGAGTTGGTCGTGGTTCGGGACCAACCTGCTCGGCGTGGGCCTGCACAGTTACGGCTTCATGGACCGAGGCTTCTTCTGGCTCATGGTATTCTGGTTGAGCCAGTCGGCCATCATCGCCCTCGCCGCCACACGACCGGAGAAGTGGCGCTCCGGCGCGGCTCTCGAACGGTAGACCCGCGCGGGTTGCTTGTGTGGCGCGGTGCAAGCGTGCGCAATCATCCGTTTTATTGGAGAGTCATTGCTAATGCAAGGTATTAGGAAAATTGAACAAGACCCGATTGTCCGAATTAAATTGGACAGCCGAATCCTATAAGAGGTAGAGATACTGCCGGACACTTTCCTTTTCCTGCCGACGCCGTTCGCGGCTGAGCCTATGGAGACCCTATGACATCGTTTCGAGAGATCCCGCCGGGCACGGCATACGCGGGCCCAGAAACCCTGAATGACGCGGTTATCCGCATCGCGGGCAATTCGCAGGACGGGATCCAGTCGGTGGGCGCGATGCTGGCGCGGTTGGCGGGCCGCAGCGAGATGGACGTGATGACCTACATGACGATCCCGGCGACGATCTCGGGTGGTCCTTCGATTTTCCAAGTGCACATGGGCAGCGGGCGCGTGCTGAGCGCGGGAGACGCCGCCGACATCCTCGTGGCCTTCTACCAGCACTCTTATGACGACCACCTGGAGAGCCTGCGCGACGGCGGCGTGCTCCTCTACGACTCGACGAATGTCGAGCCGGACCTCGACGTGCTGCGGGAGCGCCGCATCACACCCGTGCCTGTGCCGATGACCTCGCTGACGATCGAGATCCTCGGCGGAACGGGGAAGAAAAAGGGAAAGAACATTTTCCTGCTCGGGCTCCTCGCGCAGGCGTTCCGCCTCGATATGGAGAAAATCCGACGGCTCCTTGGGGAGGTTTTCGGGCACAAGGATGAATCGGTCCTGCGCAACGCTCTCCTTGCGCTGGAAGGCGGCTATGCGTATTCCATCGGGGACATGCAGTCGTTCTTCACTTTCGAGGAGCCGCGGCATGAGGCGGGCGAGGCGGGCGTGACAAAAGTCACGATGACCGGCAACCAGGCCCTTGCCTACGGTGCGGTCGCGGCGGGTATCCGTTTTGGCGCGGCCTACCCCATCACACCGTGGACAGAAGTGATGGAGCAGTTGCGCTACGATCTGCCGCGCTACGGCGGCAGCTTCATCCAAACGGAGGACGAGCTTGCGGGGATCGCCGCCGCGCTGGGGGCGGCCTACGGAGGTGTGCCTTCCATGACCGGTTCGAGCGGACCGGGCTTGGCCCTTAAGAGCGAGGCCATCAGCTTTGCCGTTATGGCGGAAATCCCGCTCCTCATTGTCGACGTGCAGCGGGGCGGGCCGTCCACGGGCCTGCCGACCAACGTGGAACAGTCGGACCTGAACCTCGCACTCCACGCGGGCCATGGCGATGCCCCGCGTGTGGTCATGGCGGCGGCGAACGTGGAGGACTGTTTCCACCTCGTCATCGAAGCCGTGCGCATCGCGCACGAATACAGCGTTCCGGTTATTTTCCTAAGCGACCAAGCCATCGCGACGCGCATCGAAGCCTTTCCGTTACCCGACCTGACTTCTGTCCTCCAATTCCCGGGTGCGAAGCCTGAAACGGTTGACAGCTACAAGCCGTATCCGCTGGACAGGATCACGCGGCACATGCCGCCGGGGACCCGCATCACCGACGGCAAATACCCGAACGTGACGGGTTTGGAGCATGACGAGTTCGGACACCCATCGGCCAATCCGAAGGTCCATATGGCGATGACGGCGAAGCGGCGCGCGAAGTTGGAGGCGCTCGCGGAGACGCTCCCGCGCCCGGCGGTGCAAGGTCCGAAAGCGGGCGAGCTTTTGCTTGTGGGGTGGGGGTCCACCATGGGTGTCATCCGCGAGGCGGTGGACCGCGCCGCTGCCAGTGGAGTTGAATACAGCGCGATCCACCTGCGCCATCTCAATCCTCTCCCGCCGGGCCTGGAGGAGCTGTTCCGCCGCTTCGAGCGGGTTCTCGTCGTTGAGATGAACGACCGCGACGCCAACGGCTGCGGCCAGCTCGCGCGCGTCCTCCGGGCTCAATACGCGCTTCCGCACATCGGTGGAATCACAAAGACAGACGGGCTTTCCTTCCGCATCGGAGAACTCCTCGCCCGCATCGAAGAGACCGTCGGCGGGCATGCCGTGTTCGTCGGCCCCGCCGTGTCACACGCAAACCCCAACCACTGACACGATCATGGTCCACACCGTCAACGATACCCCGGTTTGCGCAGAGCAGCGCCCGCCGCTCACCCGCGCCGACCTCAAGGCCGACAAGCCCACATGGTGCCCGGGCTGCGGCGACTTCAGCGTCCTCGCCATTTACCAGAAACTGCTCGAAAAGAAAAACCTCCCGCAGGAGTCCATCGTCACGCTTTCGGGGATCGGCTGCTCGTCGCGCTTTCCGTATTTCGTCAATACACACAGCGTGCATTTCATCCACGGGCGCATCCTGCCCTTTGCGACGGGCCTCAGCCTGAGCCGGCCGGACTTGCATCCCATCGTGTTCATCGGCGACGGCGACGCCTATTCCATCGGCGGCAATCATTTCGACCACTGCGCGCGCAAGAACGTGCGCCTCATGGTCGTGGTCATGGACAACCAGGTCTACGGCCTCACGAAAAAACAGACTTCGCCCACCTCGCCGGTCGGTTTCAAATCGAAGACCGACCCATGGGGATCGAAGGTTACGCCGATCAACCCCACGAAGAAGCTCATTTCCAGCGGCGCCACCTTTGTCGCCCGCACCGCCGCCTCCAACCCCAACCACATGCTCGAAATGATGGAGGCGGCGCTTGACCATGACGGATTTTCGGTCGTGGAGTGTTTCTCCGAGTGCGTGCAGTTCAATCCCGGTTCCTTTGACGCCGCCGTGCCCCGCAAGGGCGGGGCCTATCCGCCGGTTCCGGAAGACCACGATGTCACCAACGAAGAAGCGGCCTACGCCCTCACCCGCGAGCCCTTTCCCGGTCACTTCGGGATCTATTTCAAGGTCGACCGTCCTACCCTGAACGAGACCGAGGGCGGCCTCGCCGAAAGTCCGACTTCCGACACCGCGCTCAAAGACGTACGGCAGCAACTCGAAGCCTCTCTCCGGCAGTTGACATGAGGATGGTCGCCCCACTGGAGCAGCACGGGGTTTCTAATCCGTGCCCCTTCCAACCGCACACGGACAGGAAAGTCCGTGCTCCGTTGGTGCGGCGGTGCCGCCCCTCACCAGACGCAATGCACTTGACCGGCATGCCTCCTTTTCCATCATCGTCTCCCGAGGGCTCTACAATGGTCCATTTCTTACCCCATGGTTTATACAGTCGCCCCGCCCGGTCCGGGCGGCGGGGTGTGGAAGCCGTGCCGCGAAAGGAGGGGAGAGCGTTGTGAGCGAACCGCTCCAGCTTCACTTGATCTACCTTGTTGCCTACGGCTTTCTGGGGTTTGTTTTCGCGGCCGCTCCGCTCACCATCGCACACTTGCTCATGTCGCGGGGCTCTCGGCAGACGATGAACCGCGCCGGGCAGTTCATCGAGTGCGGGGCGGAGCCGATCGGCGACGCGTGGATCCGTTACAGCGCCGTTTATTACCTCTATGCGCTCGTTTTCGTGGCCTACGCCGTGGCCGTCATCTACCTTATCCCGGTCGCCGTGGTCTACGACCGCGTGTTTCCATGGCGCGACCTCGTCGCCCTCGTCGTCTTTCTCGGAATCCTCTCACTCGTCGTTGTCTATGCATGGACCAAGGGCGTCTTCGAGTGGATCCGCCGCCCGCCGCCCGCCCGGGTCATCCCGCGGGCCGCGCAAACCCTGACACCGACACACAAATGAGTCCGCAAAACCAGTCCCTCCAGCAGAACCTTCCCGCCGCCGCGGCAGCCGTCGGCGCCCCGCCGCATCCGGACCTTTCCTCGGTTGTCAAATTCGCCAAGCTCGACGACCTTGTCGCCCTCGGCCGGGCCAACTCGCTCTGGCCCCTGACCTTCGGGTTAGCCTGTTGCGCCATCGAAATGATGGCGGCGGGGGCTTCCCGCTTCGACATTTCCCGCTTCGGGGCCGAGGTCTTCCGTCCCTCGCCGCGGCAGGCGGACGTCATGATCGTCGCGGGCACGGTCAACCGCAAGATGGCCGACCTCATCAAGACCCTCTACGACCAGATGACCGAGCCGAAATGGGTCATCGCCATGGGCAATTGCGCTGTATCGGGCGGCCCCTTCACAAACAAGGACCAATACTCCGTCGTCATGGGCGTGGACAAACTCTTCCCCGTCGACATCTATGTGCCGGGTTGCCCGCCGCGGCCGGAAGCGCTCATCGAAGGCATCCTCGCTCTGGAGGAAAAGATCACCGGTCACCGCCGCTGGCCCCGCGTGGAAACCGAATGAGCCGTTGTCCTGACAATCTTCTCGAACGCTTCCAGGAGCTGTTCCCTGCCATGAACATGGAAAAACCCGCGCCCTCGGAGGAGTCCGCCGGCGAAGAGGATGGGGCGGACGCCGCGGTGCCGCCCCCGCCGCCTCCGCCACCCTGCCGGAAGACCGAGCACGCCAAGGTCGGCTACGATCTCGACGCCATCGTCGAGCCGCACCAGATCGAAGAGGCCGCCAAGCTCCTCGACCATGAGGGTTTCGCCATCGACATGATCACCGCCGTGGACTGGCCCGATGCGGAGCAGTTCGAGTTGGTCTACGACTTCATGCATTTTCAGGCGGGCACGCGCGTCTGCGTGCGTACCCGTATTCCCCGGGACCGGCCGGAGATCGCGACGCTCGCGCACATCTATCCCGGCGCGAACTGGCATGAGCGCGAAACGGCGGAATTCTACGGTATCCAGTTTACCGGCCACCCGAACCCGATTCACCTCCTTCTGCCGGAGGATTTTGTGGGCTATCCGCTCCGCAAGGACTTTAAACCGCAGCCCGATCCCCTTCTCGAACCGTAATGGAACTCCATCCCGTCCAGTCCACCGGCCCGCAGGAGACCTTCGTCCTGAACCTCGGCCCTCAGCACCCCGCGACGCACGGTGTGCTCCGCGTGAAGCTCACGATGGACGGCGAGTTCATCAATGACGCCGTCATTGTCGCGGGCTACGTTCACCGCGAGCACGAGAAGATGGGGGAGAACCGGCCGTGGGATCAGTTCCTTCCCAACACCGGGCGTATCGACTACCTCTCGGCGATGATGTACACCCATGCCTACGTGGGTGCCATTGAGCGCGCCTGCGGTATCGAGGTGCCGCCGCGCGCGGAGTATGTGCGCGTCATTACATCGGAGCTGAACCGCATTGCCAGCCACCTCGTCTGGTGGGGGGCCTATCTCCTCGACCTCGGAGGCATGACGCCGTTGCTCTACGCTTTCGACGACCGCGAAAAGATCCTCGATCTCCTCGAAGCGCTGACGGGCGCGCGGCTCACCTATTGCTACTACCGCGTCGGCGGCCTCGCCGAGGACCTGGACGACGGCTTTGTCGAAGGCACGCGGGAGTTTGTGAAGGAATTCCGTCCCCGCCTGAAGATGTTCCGCCGCCTCGTCTCGGAGAACATTATCTTTCGCAAGCGCGTGGAGGGCATCGGCATCATCGACGCGGAGATGTGCCGTAAATACGGTGCCACCGGCCCGATGATCCGCGGGGCGGGGATCCCCAACGATGTGCGCCGAGCCGAACCCTACTCGGTGTATCCGGAACTCGACTTCGAGATCCCCGTCGATCCGGCGGCCGACAGTATGGCGCGCTACAAGGTGCGCATGGAAGAGATGGAGCAGAGCCTGCGCATCATCGAGCAGTGTCTCGACCGCCTGCCGGAGGGCCCCGTTATGGCCAAGGTGCCGCGCGTCCTCAAGCCCCCGGAAGGCGACTATTGCTATGCCACCGAAGCCGCGCGCGGGCGTTTTGAAGTCCGTATCGTGAGCACGGGCAAACCGGTCGCGCATCGTGTGCGTCTCCGCACGCCCTGCTTTGGAAACCTCAGCCTCTTCGAGGAAGCCGCCCGCGGCATGATGCTCGCCGACGGCATTGCCATGATGGGCAGCCTAGACCTCGTGATCCCGGATATCGACCGATGACCGCCGCTGAACCCATCCGGCTTCTTCTCTTCCTCGTCGGCGTCGCCACGTTCGTCGGACTCAACGCCGCCTACCTTGTCTGGGTGGAGCGCAAGGGAGCGGGGCGCTTCCAGCGGCGCGCCGGACCCACCGAGGTGGGTTACGCCGGGTTGCTCCAGCCCATCGCCGACGCGGGCAAGCTGATGTCGAAGCAACTGATCGTGCCGCCGGGCGCCGACCGCGTCCTCTTCCGGCTCGCACCGATCATGATGATGCCGCCCGCCATCATGGCGTTCGCCCTCCTTCCCTTCAGCGAATCCCTCGTCGGAATCGACATGAATGTCGGTTTGATCGCGCTCTTTGCTTTCAGCTCGTTCAACGTCATCGCCGTCATGCTTGCGGGTTGGTCGTCGCGGAACAAATACGGCATTATCTCGGCGGCCCGCGTGGTTTCCCAGAATGTGGCCTACGAGATCCCCATGATGCTTGTCATCATCACGGTCCTCATGGTGTCGGGCACGCTCAGCCTCACCGCGATCGTCGACGGGCAGTCCGGCGCTTTCTGGAACTGGAATCTCTTTGCCCTCGCGTCCAATCCGCTCATGCCGGTGACGTTTATCATCTTTTTCATCTGCATGCTCTCGGAGACAAACCGAGCCCCCTTCGACATGGCGGAGGCGGAAAGCGAACTCGTCGCCGGTGCCTACACGGAATACGCCGGCATGGGGTTCGGTGTCTTCTTCATGGCGGAGTATGCCAATATCGTCATCGGCTGCGCCCTCGCCGTCGTGCTCTTCCTCGGGGGATGGCACAGTCCGGTCGGAGTCTTTCCGGGCGTTTTCTGGTTTCTCGTGAAGCTCTATTTCATGGTCTTCCTCGTCATTTGGGTGCGGTGGACCTTTCCGAGAACGCAGTTTTACGGTCTCCTCAATCTCTCATGGAAGATCCTCATTCCCATCTCCATTTTCACCCTCCTGCTTTCAGCGGTGATGATTAAACTCGTGTAATCCATCATGAAAAACATCTTCAAAGAAGTCGTCGGCGGTTTTTACACCCTCACTGTCGGCATGGGCATTACTCTGCGTGAGTTCTTCCGCAAGCCGGTCACCGTGCACTATCCACGCGAAAGCCTGAAGATGCCGGAGCGCTACCGCTCGCACCTCATCTTCACTTCGAACGACGACGGCTCGTCCAAATGCATTGCCTGTAACCTGTGCGTAAAGGCGTGCCCGACGGATTGCATCATCGTCGACGGTGAGAAGAAGGAAGGCGAGAAGAAAAAGTCGGTCACGAAATACGATCTGGACTTCACCCGTTGCAGCCTCTGCGGGGCCTGTGTCGAGGTCTGCCCGACGGATGCGATTGTCTTCTCGAAACGCTACAATCTCGCGGCGACCGACCGCCAGCAATTCCACATTATCGACCTTTGCAGGGACCTGGAGGAAAGGAACAAGAAAAAGGCACAATGAATCCGTTCCCTGCCTCCGAATACCTCATCCCGCTTGTCTTTCTGCTATTCGCCGGTGCGACCATCGGCGGGGCGCTGATCGCCGTCTTCACAAAGTGGATTATCCGCAGCGTGTGCGGACTGGCCATGGCCTCGGTGGGGCTCGCGGGAATGTTTTACTTCCTGCACAGTCCGTTCCTCGCCATGATCCAGATACTGATCTACATCGGGGCGGTCTGCATTACGATTGTTTTCGCCATTATGCTCGCGGAGCCGGATGAGCCGCAGGACGGTTACGGGCAGCACTCGGTTCCATGGAACCTCGGCGCGGGGATTGTCGCGGCGGCGGTCTTCTGGGGGATCGCCCGCCTCGGTGTGACGGGGGACTGGCCGACGCCCGCCGTGCGTGTGAGTGACGGGGGTGTGGAGATGATCGGCGTGGCCTTGCTCACGAAACAGAGCCTCGCCCTCGAGATTGTCGCCTTGATCCTCCTTGTATCCATTCTCGGCGCGCTTGCCGTCGCCCGCAAAGGGAGACACATCGAATGAGCCTGCTGCTTGAAATCCATCAGAGCCCCGCGGTTTACCTTGTCCTCGCCGCGCTCCTTCTCGCTATCGGGCTGTTCGGTTTGATTCGCCGGAACACCCTTGTCGGCATGCTCATCTCCGGCGAACTGATCTTCGGCGCGGCCATGCTCAACCTCATGGCCGTCAACCGGTTCTTCGCCCCCGATCCAACGGTGGGTCACGTTTTCATTCTCTTTATCATGGGATTGTCCGCCGCCGAGGTGGCCATTGCCCTGAGTATCGTCATCGCGGTCTACCGCAACTACCGTTCCATCCGCACGGGTGATATCGCTGAAATGCAAGGCTGATCCCATGGAAACGATTTCCGATCCGCGCCTTCTCATCGCCGTCCTCGCGCCTTTGCTCGGGGCGGGGCTGATCATGCTCGCGGGCAAGCGGCCGAACCTGCGCGAGGGCGTGTCGTTTGCGACTGCGCTCGTTCTCTTCGGGACGGTCGTCTCGCTCATTCCCGGCGTCCTTGGTGGGAACACCTACACATGGACGCTCTTTGAACTGCTGCCGGGCCTGAGCTTTACCCTGCGGGCTGACGCGCTCTCCATGGTCTTCGCGGTGACGGCGTCGTTTCTCTGGATCGTCGCTGTCTTTTATTCCGCAGGCTACATGCGCGGGCTCGGGGAGCACGCGCAGACGCGGTTCGGCACCTGTTTCGCCCTCGCACTTTTCGGGGCCGTCGGCTGCGCTTTCTCCGACAATCTCCTCACGCTCTATCTCTTCTATGAGATCGTGAGCATCACGACGTATCCGCTCGTCGCGCACCACCAGGACCGCGAGGGCTACGCGGGCGGGCGCAAATACCTCGCCTACCTCACGGCTACGGCGAAGGGCCTCGTTCTGCCGGCCATGGTCCTGCTCTATGTCCTGAACGGAAACCTCGATTTTGCCCACAACGCCACCGACGGCGTCCTTGCCGAGGGTGCTCATCGTGGAATCGTGACGGGGCTCTACATCGCCTTTCTCATCGGTTTCGCCAAGAACGGACTCATGCCGCTGCACCAGTGGCTACCGGGCGCGATGGTCGCCCCCACGCCGGTGAGCGCGCTGCTGCATGCCGTCGCCGTCGTGAAGGTGGGCGTTTTTGCGACGGTCCGGGTCATGCTTTATGTTTTCGGCACAGAGGCGATGGCTGAATTCAACCTCGGGCTGCCGACGGCGTGGTTTGTGTCCATCACCATTATCGTGGCGTCCATTATTGCGCTGGGGAAAGACGACCTCAAGGCGCGGCTCGCCTTTTCCACGGTGAGCCAACTCGCCTACATCATCCTCGGTGTGGCGCTGCTCACGCCCTACGGCATCGCGGGAGGGATCATCCACATCGCCAACCATGCTTTTGCCAAGATCACGCTTTTCTTCTGCGCGGGGGCGATCTATGTCGCCGCGCACCAGAAAAAAATCTCACGAATGGGCGGTCTCGGGCGCGTCATGCCATGGACGTTCGGGGCCTTCGCCGTCGCGTCGCTGAGTATGATCGGGGTGCCGGGAGTTGCGGGTTTCATCAGCAAGTGGCACCTCCTCCTCGGGTCGTGGGACGCTGGGTCTGTCGGACTCATCCTTGTCCTCCTCACGAGCACGCTGCTCAACGCTGCCTATTTCGGCCCGGTTGTCTACCACGCATTCTTCGGCAAAGCGGAAGTGGTGGATGATGCCGCGGAACCTCCGGCGCGGGAGGCGTCCGCCCTCATGGTCGTTCCGCTTGTCCTCACGGCGGCGATCTCCGTCCTCATCGGGATCTTTCCCGGCTTTTTCATGCAATTCGTGCAACTCGTCCTGCCATGACGCTTCTCCGCATCATTGAATCGCTGCGCGCGCGCTCCGGCATCCTCCTCAAGGCGGGCATCGGGATTCTCGTGCTTCTTGTCGTGCTCGACGCCCTGCCGTTCGTCGTCGACAAGGCGGATGCCCACACCGCCGCCGAGCGGATCCCGGGCTTCTGGGCGGTCTACGGACTGGCCGGTTGCTTCCTGCTTGTCTGGTTGGCGAAGATCCTCGGCGCGCTGGGTATCCAGAAACGGGAGGATTTTTACGATGAGTGATTTCTGGATACACCCGTCTCTTGTCCTTTTCGCCGGCGCGGCGGTTCTTCCGCTTCTTCGCGTGAAAGAGCGCAAGGTGTGGCTCCTCGCCGTGCCCGCCGTTGTGCTTGCCTTGGTGCTGACGATGGCGACGGGGCAGTTCGGCAGTGTCGCCTTCCTCGACTGGACGCTAGTCTTCGGGCGCGTCGACGCGCTCAGCCGCGTGTTTGCCATCATCATGGCGCTCATGTGCCTCATTGGCTCGCTCTACGCACTGAAGGTCGAAGACACGGGGCAGCATGTCGCGGCTTGGACCTACGTCGGCGGATCGCTCGGCGTCATTTTCGCGGGCGACCTCCTCGTCGTCTTTCTCTTTTGGGAACTGATGGCGGTTTCCTCGGTTTTTCTCATTTGGGCGCGGCGCACGCCCGAGTCCCTTGGCGCGGGTTTCCGCTACCTCCTCGTGCATACCTTCGGGGGACTCGCGCTTCTCGCGGGTATTGTCCTCTATGGCACGGCGCAGGGCGGTGAGTTCACTTTCGAGGCCTTCTCCACCGTCGATCCCGGACTCGGGGTGTGGCTCATACTCATCGGGATTCTCCTCAACGCCGCCGTGCCGCCGCTCCACGCATGGCTGCCGGACGCCTATCCCGCCGCGACCTTCAGCGGATCGGTTTTTCTCTCCGCCTTTACCACGAAGACGGCCGTTTACGCCCTCTGCCGCGGATTCGCGGGATTTGAGATTCTCATTGTCCTCGGTGTCATCATGGCACTCTACGGCGTCATCTACGCCTTCCTTGTCAACGATCCGCGCCGGCTTCTTGCCTACCACATCGTAAGTCAGGTTGGTTTCATGGTCGCGGGCGTCGGTATCGGCACGGCCATGGCGATCAACGGTGCCGTGGCGCACGCTTTCGCCCACATCCTCTACAAAGGCCTCCTCTTCATGGGCTGCGGAACCGTCCTCTTCATGACGGGCCGCAGCAAATTCACGGAACTCGGCGGTCTCTACGCGAAGATGCCGTGGACGATGTTCTTCACGCTCATCGGAGCGCTCTCCATCTCGGCGGTCCCGCTCTTCAGCGGTTTCGTGAGCAAGTCCATGACGATTGCCGCCGGGTATGAGGCGCACCACTACTGGGCGGCGTTCCTCCTCATGCTTGTCTCTGTCGGCACCTTTGTGAGTATCAACCTTAAGCTGGTTTACTACATCTGGTTCGGCGAGCGGCGCGCGGATGAGGAGACATGGAAGAGGGCGGCGGATCCCGGATGGAACATGACCGCTGCGATGGGTATGACCGCTTTTCTTTGCTTCTTCATCGGCATCTTCCCTGCCTCACTCTATAATCTGTTGCCCCACGCCGTCGATTACCGTCCGTTCACGTCCTACCACCTGTCGGAGACGCTCCAGCTCCTCGCCTTTGCCGCGCTCGGGTTTTACCTTCTGCGGAAAAAGCTGGCGCCCAAGGCGGCCGCAAGCCTCGACCTCGACTGGTTTTACCGCGTCGGCGGGCGCGGCTTCGCGTGGGTGGCCCGCACGCCGCTCCAGGCGGTCGACCGTTTTTGGTCGGGTCTTCACGAAAAGGGCGGATTCCTTCCGCTCATGCGCTCGGCCCTCGGGGTGGGGCGGTTCGACAACGGCGTCATCGACGGCGCTGTCGACGGCACGGCCCATGCCGTGCGCGTCCTCGGCCACCGCCTGCGCCCCCTCCAGCGCGGCTCCCTGCAACAGAGCCTTACCCTCGCGTTCGCCGCCCTCGCGGTGCTCCTTTTTATGTTTTACCTCCTCGCCTGAGGTCCGCGATCCATCATGAACTTGCCTGAACCCAGCGCCGGACTCCCGATCCTAAGCATCCTCATTTTCGCTCCGCTTGTCGCGGCGGCGGTGGCCCTGCTTCTGCCCGCCGGACGCGCGGTGCGGTGGTGGGCGCTCCTCGCCACCTCGGCCATCGGGTTGTTTTCGCTTTCCCTTCTGTTCGGCTTCGACGCCTCGACGGCGGAGTTCCAGTATGTCGAGCAGCGCGCGTGGATTCCGCTCCTCGGCATGGAGTATGCCCTCGGGATCGACGGCATCAGCCTGCTTCTCGTCCTTCTCACCACCCTCATCACGCCATTCTGTGTCCTCGCCTCATGGACGGCCGTGACGCTCCGCACGCGGGAGTTCATGGTCTGCATGCTCATCATGCAAACGGCCATGACGGGCGTCTTTACGGCTCTCGACTTCGTTCTCTTTTTCATCTTCTGGGAATCGATGCTCATTCCCATGAGTATTCTCATCGGCGTATGGGGCGGGTCGGGGCGCGTTTACGCGGCCATCAAGTTCTTTATCTACACGATGGCGGGGTCGGTCCTGCTCATTGTCGCGATCATCGCGCTGCGTCTCGAAACGGGGACTTTCAGCATTCCCGCGCTCATGGACCAGCCCTACGACCTCGGGTTCCAGCTCTGGATATTCGGCGCCTTTTTCATCTCCTTTGCCATCAAGGTGCCGATGTTTCCCTTCCACACGTGGCTGCCGCACGCCCACGTGCAGGCGCCCACCGCGGGAAGCGTGCTCCTCGCCAGTATCCTACTCAAGATGGGGACGTACGGCTTCCTCCGCTTCTGCCTGCCGATCACGCCGCTGGCGACGCTCGAACTCGCTCCCTTTGTCCTATGGCTCTCGATCATCGCCATTATTTACGGGGGGCTTGCCGCGCTCGCCCAGTCCGACCTCAAGAAGATTGTGGCGTATTCGAGTGTCGGGCACATGGGTTTCGCCACGCTCGGCATCTTCTCGCTCGTGCAGAACGGAACCGTTGGCGGCGCGCTCGTCATGATCAACCACGGGGTCACGACGGGGGCACTCTTTATCGCCGTCGGCATACTCTACGAACGGCTCCACACGCGCGACCTCTCGAAATCCGCCGGGGTGGGGAAGCACATGCCCGTCTTCGCCTTCTTCCTCGGCATGTTCTGCCTCTCCTCGCTCGCGTTTCCGGGCACGAACTCGTTTATCGGCGAGTTCCTCGTCCTCGGCGGGGCCTTCGAAGTATCGCTTGCGCTCGCCGTCGCCGCCGTGCCCGGCGTTGTCATCGCCGCCGCCTACAACCTGCGCATCCTCCAGCGCGTCGCCTACGGCGGCACAAACAATCCCGATCACTCCGCCGTCGCCGACATCGGCCTGCGCGAAATCTGCCTTCTCACGCCCTTCCTCGTCTTCATCCTCTGGATCGGGCTCCAGCCCGCCCCCTTCATCGGCATCATGGAGGCGAGTATCGAGAATATCCTCGAAATCATCTCGCGGGCGCAACCTTGAACCCCGAACCCCGAACGCTGAACACGAAACGCTGAACACCAAACCCACCCATGCCCGACGCCCAACCTTCCGTATTTTTCGCCTTTCTGCCCGAGTGGATCATGCTCGCCGGGGTGCTTGTGCTTTTCGTCCTCACGCTCGGCGGAGACCGTGTGCGCGCGGCGCGATGGGTGTCGGTGGCCACGGGCGCGGGGGTGGCCCTGGCGGTGCTCGCGACCTTCCGCGTCGAGGCGGTGCTCTTCGATGACGCCTACCGTGTCGACGCTTTCTCGCAGTGGCTCAAACTCGTCTTTGCCCTTGGGTACATCGGGTGCGTTCTCATCGGAAAGAACCTGAAGGACATCCGCGGCGATGTCCGGCCCGAGTATTTCTTCCTTCTCGCGACGAGCGTCACCGGCTTCCTTCTCCTCGCCGGAAGCGTCGACCTCATCACGCTGGTCGTCGCCCTTGAGCTTTCGTCCTTCCCGCTCTTCATCCTCATCGCCATGCGGCGGGAGACGACGGCGCAGCGCTCACAGATGGAGTCCGCCGTCAAATACATGATGTTCGGCATCGCCGCGAGCGGGATCATGCTCTTCGGCATGGGCTACCTCTACGGACTCACGGGCACAACCTCGCTGCCGCTCCTTGTCGAACGCCTCCAGCCGGTCCTCCACACGCCGCTCGCCGTCGCCGGAATCACGCTCACGCTCGCCGCGTTTTTCTACAAACTGGCCGTCTTTCCCTTCCACTTCTGGACCCCCGATGTCTACCAAGGGGCTTCCAATGAGACGACGGCCATCATCGGTTCCCTGCCCAAACTGGCCTCCGTCCTTCTCATGCTCCGGTTCGCGGGGGCCGCCGATCCGGGCGTGCACACGCTTGCCGCCGTCTTCGCCGTTCTCGCCGTCGGGTCCATGTTCTACGGCAACCTGCTCGCCCTCGCCCAAACCGACTTCAAGCGGCTCCTCGGGTTTTCTGCCATCGCCCATGCGGGTTACACGCTCATAGGACTGGTCGCCCTCGAAGAGACCGGCTTCACCGCCGCACTGTATTACGCCACCGGATACCTTTTCATGATCCTCGCGTGCTTCACCGTCATCACGCGCGTTTCCCGCGACGGCAGCAACCTCGCCATCACCGACCTCGCCGGACTCCACAAGCGCTCCCCGCTCCTCGCCGCCACACTTCTTGTCGGCGTCTTCTCCCTCGCCGGGATTCCGCCCTTCGTCGGGTTCATGGGCAAATTCTCTCTCCTCACCGCCGGACTCCAGCAGGGCTTCCTCTGGCTCGTCCTCCTCGCCGTCCTGAACACCGTCATCGCCGTCTACTACTACCTGCGCGTCGTCCACGCCGCCTTCTTCACCGATCCGCCGGAAGACGCCGACACAGCCCCAATCCCGCTCGATCCGGCCACCGTCGTCCTCTGCCTCGCCCTCATCGCCGCCATCACCGGCCTCGGCCTCATCCCCGGCCCCTTCCTCGAAACCGTCAACGCCTCACTTTCCTCGATCCGCCCGTAGCGGTCCTCGCGCCCCGCGCGCCCCGCGCGTCCCCCGCGCTCTGACCAGCGTAGCTACGGCCGTGGCGCTGTTGGGGGAAGTTCATGGTTGGCACCCACTTTTTGGCGTGTTTCCTCTTTTGGCGATGGAACTATCCGAAAACAGCGTTGTCCTCTTTCAGGGCGATTCGATCACGGACTGCGGGCGCAACCGGAACGAGGAGGCGCCCAATGCGGGGCTCGGCGGCGGATACGCGGCGCGTGTCGCGGGCGACCTCCTCGATGCGCGTC
>SLLG01000329.1 GCA_007134215.1 Opitutales bacterium
AGAGGGAGAGGGTTAATCAAATCCCCGCACCGCTTCGCAGTCCTCGACCCAGTGTTCGGGGCCGACCTGGGCGAGGGCGGGGCGGACGGTCTTGAAGTCGTTGCTGGCCATGTATTCTTTGGCGAGGGGATGGGGCGAGCGTGGGGCGAAGCGCGCGCCGACGGGCATCTCGTGGAGGCTCGGCACCATGCCGGGGATGGTTTTGAGACGGGATTTGCGTTCGGTTCCGAGGCTGGGAATGGATTCGAGGAGGCCCTTGGTGTAGAGGTGGTGCGGGGATTCAAAGATATCGTGGATGGTGCCGCGCTCGGCGACACGACCGGCGTACATGACGACGACGTCGTCGCAGGTCTCGGCGATGACCCCGAGGTCGTGCGTGATGAGGATGACCGACATGTGCATCTCCTCCTGCAGTTCCTTGATGAGTTCGAGGATTTGCGCCTGGATGGTGACGTCGAGGGCGGTGGTGGGCTCGTCGGCGATGACGACGCTGGGCTTGAGGGCGAGGGCCATGGCGATGACGACGCGCTGCCGCATGCCGCCGGAGAGCTGGTGAGGAAACTCGCCCACGCGGATTTCCGGGGCGGGGATGCCGACCTTTTTGAGCATCTCGATCGAACGCTCCCATGCTTCTTTCTTCGAAATGTCGAGGTGCTGGAGGAAGACTTCGCTCATCTGCTTACCGATGCGGTGAACGGGGTTGAGCGCGGTCATGGGCTCTTGGAAGATCATGCCGATACGCGCGCCGCGGACTTTGCGCATCTCGCCGGGGCTGAGCTTGAGCAGGTCGGTGCCTTCGAGGCGGATTTGACCGCCGAGGATCACGCCGGAGGGCTGCGGAAGCAGCCGCATGATGGACATGGCGGTGACGCTCTTGCCGCAGCCCGATTCGCCTACGATACCGAGCGTTCGGCCGCGTTTGAGGTCGAAGCTCACTTGGTCGACGGCGGTCACCCGCCCGGCGTCGGTGTCGAACGCGGTGACGAGGTCGCGGACTTCAAGGATGTGGTCGGAACTCACGGTTTGTGTGCTTTGGGTGGGTACGGTTTCATTCCGCGATGACATCGTCCGGCACGGCGAGCCACTGGTCGAAGACGCGGACTTTCTTCGGAAACTCCGCCGGAATCTCATCGATATCGCGCGCGGCGCCGGGGATGAAACGCGCGAGCCAACCGCCGGGGCGCACGGCGAGTTCAGTCTCGACGCGGCGCTCGGTGTCGAACCAATGGACGTAATGCTCCGTGGGCTCGCGGGCGAAGCGGACGTTGAAATCGTCGGGCCAGCGCACCCAGCGCCAGTAGGCGACGCGGAACTTCGGGAAAATAAAAGCGGGCACAAAAGAGGCGTCCTCGTGGAGGATTTCTTCCATTCGGAAGGCGAGTTCGCGCATTTCGTCGAGGGAGTCCGATTCGTCGTAGCGCTCGATGAGCTGGTCCAACTCGTAGTTGGCGATGACCTGCATGTTGTTCGTCTGCGTGCGTACTCTCCGGTCGGGATTAGGCGTGCCGTCTTCGAGAAAGGCGTCGTGGTAGGCGTTGGACGAGTGGTAGGTTTCCCAATACCTCGGGTAGCGCTCGACGGATACATTCAAGCCGACAAAAGCGATGTCGTGGTTTTTCTCCTGCACCTTGAGCCAGTTGGCGGAGGGATCGAGGATTTCGAGGCGCAGTTCGAGGCCGGCCTTGCGCGCTTCCTGGCGTAAAATCGCGAGGACGCCCCGGAACGGCGCCGCGCCGGTGTTGAGCGAGAAGGAGAGCCGCTGCCCGCGCTCGTTGCGGAGGATGCCGTCGGACCCGCGCTCCGTGAAGCCCGCCTTGGCGAAGTATTCCATGGCACGGTCGGGATCGAAAGGCCGCGCGCGGATGTCCGGATGCGTCATGTCGCCGTAGCCGTCGGCGGTCGTCTGCATGCGCACGTAGTCGCCGCGGAAAAACTGCTCGAGCACCTGATCCCAGTTGAGCGCGTAGTGGATTCCCTTGCGGATGTCGTTGTTGTCGAGGAGGGGCATGCTCGAATTGATCCACAGGCCCCAGCTCGGGCGCGGGATATCGTTGTAGAACGTCGATTTGTGGATAAACCCGTCCTCCACGAGGGGGTGGTCGTCCGGCAGCATGTCGTAGTTGTATTCGGTGAGGTTCATCCCGAACATGTCGAGCTGGCCGAGGAGAAACGCCTCGAAGGCCTTGGGCGTATCGCGGATGACGCGCAGGCGGATCTGGTCGGCGTTGAAGCGGTTGCGGTAGAATTTGAGGTCGCGCGCCCACCAGTCCTCGAGCCGGGTGAGCGTGATGCTGTCGCGGTTGAAGCGGATGCGCTCGATCTCCTCGTCCGTGATGACATACGGGCCGGTCGTGGGCATGAAGCGCCACTGGTAGCGCTGCACGAAGTCCTCGCCCATTTCGCGGAAGAAGTGCTGCGGCAGCGGGCGCAGGTTGAGGATGCGGCGCTCGAGGTCGGGCCTGGCTTCCCGCATGCTGATGGAGAGGGTGTGGTCGTCGTATTTGGTGATATCGGTATAGTTGTTTCCGATGCCGTACCAGTTGTTGTACCAAGGGTCATTGATGTAGGACGACTGGTAAAAGAAAAACATGAACATCACGTCATCGACCGTCACGGGTTCGCCGTCGCTCCAGCGCGCCGCCGGATTGAGGCGGGCGTAGACCGTGCGGTTTTCGTAGTCGACGGCCCATTCTTCGGCGACGCCCGGGTAGGACTGGTGGCCGCCTTCGACGTTGGGATGGAGGCCCGCGAGGCCCACCAGCATGTCGTCGAGGATGAAGCGGCGGAAGGCGTTGTTGGCCTCTGGGCCGACGACGCGCAGGGTGCGGGGAAAGTCCGCCATGGAACCGCGCTGCACCCCCCCCTTGCGCGCCTCGGGCGAGCCGAGATCGGGTAGGTGCATGTTGTCGGTCCATTCGAGGCCCTCCGGAATATCGTCCGGCGTACGGAAGCGGAAGAAGTCGGCGTGCTCCTCGTAATATTCGGCGAGTTCGGGATAGATGTCGGGGGCGTCGGCGGGGTCGAATCCGCCGCGGGCGTCGTTGCGGCAGCAGCCGCCGAGCAGAAGGAAACCGGCACCCGCGAGGGCGGAAACGAGGAAAAACTGGAGCCTTGAGCGCTTCATTCGTAGACGGTGAATTTTTTCGGGTCGAAGGCCTCGCGCACGGCTTCGCCGACGAAGGCCATGAGGGTGAGGACGATGGTCATCGCGGCGAAGGCGGAGAGGGTGATCCACGGCGCGATTTTGAGACGTTCCGTGCCCTGGCGTAGCAACTCGCCCCAGCTCGGCGTCGGTTCGGGCAGCCCGTAGCCGAGGAAATCGAGTGCGGTGAGCGAGGTGATGGCCGTGATCATGAGGAACGGCATGAAGGTGACGAGCGTGGCGATGATGTTGGGAAGGATGTGGTGGAAGATGATGCGCGGCGTGGACGCGCCGAGAATCTGGGCGGCGGCGACGTATTCGCGGGCCTTCTCTTTGAACGTGCCGGTGCGCATGTAATAGGTCATACCCGTCCACGAGAACGCCACGATGATGGCGAGGAGGAGCAGGAGGTTCGGCTCAAAGACGGATGACACGAAGATCACCGTGTAGAGGAAGGGAATGTTCGACCAAATCTCGATAAAACGCTGCGTGATGAGGTCGAACCACCCGCCGAAGTAGCCCATCGCGCAACCGATCACAATCCCAAGCAGGTAAACGCCCCCGACGAAGCCGAAGGCGAAGATCATGGCGTTGCGGAAGCCGTAGACAAGGCGCGCGAGGACATCTCGGTTCTGCGTGTCGGTGCCGAGAAAGTTGCGGTTGCCGAAGTCGGGCGGGCGCGGGCGGATGAATTCGCCGGGATAGGCGTCTTCCTGGGGGCCGAAGGGCACCGGGGGCATGAGCACGAATCCGCCCCCCTCCGCGCGCAGGCGGTCGCGCAGGTCGCGGTAGTTGGTCTCGTGCGAGTAGTCGAAGCCGAATTCCGTGCCCGCGATCTGGCCGCCGTAGACGGGGAACCGCAGCGACCCCTCGTAGTAGACAACGAGCGCGCGGTTGTTCACAAACAACTCGGCGAATACGGCCAGGAGCAGGAGCGCGCCCATAAGGATGAGCGAGTAATACCCCCGGCGCAGCGACTTGAATCGCTTGATCTTCTTGACGGTAAGCGGGTTGAGGCGCATGGGCACGGTCAGTTGAAGCGGATGCGGGGGTCGACGAGGGCCACGATCATGTCGGAGATGATGTTGCCGAGCATGATGACGAAGGAGGAGATCACGAGGATCCCCATGACCGTGAAGTAGTCGCGGTCGACGATGGCGCGGAAGCCGAGCAGCCCGAATCCGTCGATATCAAAGATCACCTCAATAAGAAACGAGCCGGTGAGGAAAAAGAGAAGGTTTTGCCCGAAGGTCGTGGCAATGGGGATGATGGAGTTGCGGAAGGCGTGCGTTACCACCGCCGTGTCGAACTTCACTCCCTTGGCCACTGCCGTGCGCATGTAGTCGGCGGCAAGATTGTCGAGCAAGTTGTTCTTCATCAATAAGGTGAGAAAGGCGAACGAACCGATGAGGTAGCACAGCAGGGGCAGGGTGGTGTGGTGGATGAGGTCGAGGATCTTGCCGCCGAGCGACAGCTCCGCGAAATTCTCCCCGACAAAGCCCCAGAGCGGAAACCACTGCAGCTGCGCCGCGAAAATGAGGATGAGGATGCTTCCGAAGACATAGTTCGGGATGGCGTAGCCCGCGAAGACAAGGATCGACGACCAGTTGTCCAGCCACGTGCGGTGCTTGATCGCCTTCACCATGCCGAGCGGGATGCAGATCGTGTAGGTGAAGAAAAACGTCATGATCCCGAAATAGATCGAGACAGGCAGCTTCGAGGCGATGACGCACAGGACCGGCTCGTTGTAAATGAAACTCCGGCCGAAGTCGCCGCGCAGGACGTTGCCGAGCCAACTCACGTAAGCCACGGGAAAGGGCTTGTCGAAGCCGTAGTAGGCCTTCATCTGCTCGATCTGCTCCTCCGAGAGGGCGCGGCCCGCCGCCGCGTCGCCCCGTGTCTCCGCCCCCGCCATCTGCATCTCGGCGACATACCGCTCCACGGGTCCGCCCGGCACCACCCATGTGAGCGCGAACACGATCAGGGTGACGCCGATAAGCGTGGGAGGGATGAGCAGAAAACGCCGTAAAAAATATGCTCTCATTTCGTCTGGATGGGGGTGTCAGTGATCGGATGAACCGGCGCGGTGACAAGCAGAAACCGAACCTGCCGGTGAAGAACGCACCCGAGCCCCGCGAGTCAATCTCACCCATTTGCGACTGATTTCAACCCCGTTCCGTTCGACACTTGCGGTAATTGGGGGACCGGTACTGATGGTTGCCGGCGAAGCGCGCAGCAACCGGCTGGCCGTGGCACGGCGCAACGTAGGCTGACGCTTCAGCGAGGCACGGATGCGGATGGGCGGCGCGGCAAGCGGGCGGCGCGGCGCTCGCTGAAGCTTCACGCTACGTCGGCGCGTCCGCGGTTTGCTGCGTAGGCTGAAGCTTCAGCGAGGCACGGATGCGGTTGGGCAGAGCGAACGTTCGTCGTCGCGGCGCTCGCTGAAGCTTCACGCTACGTCGGGGCCACGGCGGCAGCCGTTTTATCGGGAATTTTTAACAATGAGGCCAATTCCTTACGTCAAAGAACCGTAAAACGTCCGGTTATGGGGGTTCACCCTTCGATTCGTGTTGCTCGCTTAGGGCATTCTATCCATCAATCACCGTGAACGATGAATTCAATTCGCTCCACATCCGGTCTTACTCTTGTCGAGGTCATGGTCGGCCTCGTCCTGGCCTCCCTTGTCGCGGCCGGGGCCTTCGCGTCGATGCGGATCGGCTACGGGGTGATCGAGGACGCCCGCGACACGACCCGTGTCTCGCAGATCATGCAGGCGGAGATCGAGCGCCTGCGCGTCATGCCGTGGTCGCGCCTGAGCGAACTGCCGGAGGAATCTGATTTCATGGACGACGCAGAATACGACGGTGCCTTCGAGCGCGCCTTTCCGGGCCGTTACAGCGGTGAGCGTATTGTGCGCAAGCGCCAGGGCCGCGACGATCAGTTGGAAGTCCGGGTCGCTGTCATGTGGGAGGCAAACGGCCGCACGCACCGGCAGGCCTACCGCACCTTCTTCACACGCGACGGGCTCAACGATTATTACCAGCGCCGGATAACGGACTGACGGAAAGAATCCCATGCGCACCGGCGGAGACATAAAGAAAAACACGGGATCACGCCGCGGCTTCACCATCGCGGAGCTGATGGTGGCCACGACGCTGTTTCTTGTCGTCGGAGGCATCGCCATGAGTTCCGTCCTCGCTCTCACCGGCGGGAGCACGCGTTTGGCGGAATATGTCCTCATGAACAACACGTCGCACCGCGTCCTCGAGACCTTCGCGCGCGACATCCGTATGGCCAACGACGTCCTCGAGCACCCGACGAGCCACACCTTGCATTTCACCCGTCCGAACTGGGACGACGCAAGCGTCAACGACACCATACGTTACCGTTTCGTGCCGGAAGAGCGCACCTTGTATCGGCAGGAGAACGCGGGGTCCGAGCGTGCCCTTCTCACCAATCTCGAAGAATTCGAGCTGCGCTGTTACAACATTCTCCGCAATCCCACCGTCCACCGCCTTGAGGTGAAAGAGGTGCAGATCGACGCTGTTATGGCGCGCCGCATCGTCTCCACCCGGGTTTCCAATCACATCATCTCCGCGCGTTTCATGATGCGCAACAAACGAGTCGCTGAATAATGAAAACAAAACGCACACAAAAGTCCGGATCCGTCGTCATCGCCGTCGTCATCGTCGTCCTCGTCATCGCCGGCCTTGTCGGCAGCTACCTCCAGCTCACCGTGTCTGAAAACCGCGCCGCCGTGCGCAATATGATGTTCCAGGGCGCCATGAACATCGCCGAGGCCGCCGCCGAAGAAGCCTTCCGCGCCATCAACCACGACGACTTCAGCGGCCCCGGCTGGGTGCAGACCGCGCAGGGGCCCGCTTTCCGGCTCGTCGAAAAATTCGAAAACGGCGAGACTCATACGATGCACGCCATCGTCCTCGACGACGGCGACCGCCCCAACATCGTGGCCGAGGGCCGCATCCACCGCAATCCCGAGGTCTCGCGGCAGGTGCGCGTGGTCTTCGACCGCATCCCCTCGCAGGGACTTTTTATCGAGGGCCTCATTGCCAAAGACAGCATCAGCTTCGCCGGTAACGCAAGCGGCGGGGCGGACAGCTATAATTCACGGCTCGGCGCCTATAATGAGTATGTCGACGACGGAAACGGAAACATTGTGCGCAACCGCTTCCCGAACGGTTCGGTGGGTAGCATTTCGCAGGTGAACGAGTCAGTGGAGATCAATCACTGGGAAGTTTTTGGATACGCCATGACGAACAACACAGAACCGAAATTGGGCAACCACGGCCGGATCTACGGACCGGAAACGCCTATGGGCGTGCAGGTGGATCCGGAGCGCCTTGTGAAAGATTTCTACGCTGAGTTTGAGAATGTCGAACACCCGAGCCCAAGCGGGGCACGGTCTTCTGTGGATGGGAGTGGCAACAATCAGCGCTTCGGTGATCCGAATGATTCCGAGGGCACGGAGACCGTATACAAGCTCGATTCATTCAGTGTCTCCGGGCAGCGAAACGTGATGGTCTACAACGATGTGACGCTTATTGTGGACGAAGACTTCAGTATGACGGGACAGTCGAGTGTGACTCTCGCCGAAGGTGCCCGCCTGCGAATCTATGTGCAGGGTGACCTGCGTGTTGGCGGCGGCGGCATCATCAATACCGGACGGCCCGGACAACATCCGGTACCGGCAGACCTCATCATCTTCGGCACGGCCCAGAATGAAGGCGACCAAGAGATCCGTTTGCACGGTAACGGCGCGATGCACGGAGCGGTCTACGCCCCCAACGCCGATCTCAGTCTCCAGGGCGGGGGCAACGCTGGCGCATTCTTCGGCGCGGCTGTGGCCAACACCATTTCGATCAACGGCACCTACACCTACCACTTCGACGAAGCATTGCGCGATCCGGAAGACGGCGACGCCAACCGCCGCCCGATTATGTTGGAGTGGCGTGAGGTTATCGAGACCACCGACACTTTTGATTTCAACTCCGTCTTCAAGACAGACAGTTGACTTAGTTGTGCAACGCCTTCGGCGTAGGTGGGAATGAACAACAACATTCCTTGGCGGCCAACCCTTCGCTTTGCTGCGGAATCCCTTTGGGATAAGGCGACGTGGGCGCAAGCGGCGGTTTTGCTGCCGGATCGCACCGATGTGCCGCCCCGCCGGACGGCTTCGGCCAATCCAACGTCCGCAGCTGTGTTCCCGGCGTAGCCGGACGGGCTTGCCCTCCGGCCCGAACTTGCCGAACGCGCGGTGCCCGCTGAACGGCCCGATACTATACTCCAACGCTCACCGCCTTCCGTCCGGGGCCGGAGACCTGCGTCCCGGCGGGACACCGTCGGCGTCGCCGATTGACATCCAGGCGGTCGGTCCGAGGTAGGCAAAAACGGCCTTGTCTCCATCTTCAAACGGGGCCCTTCCGTTGTCGGGCAGATTCATCGCCCGATCGAAACGGCCGGGGCTTCCCGCACCCCCGCCCCCCCCCACAGCGACGCCGCACACACCTACGCCGAAGGCGTTGCGCACTGCGGGATTGCACACCGGGGGCCGGACCTGCGAGGCTCGCGGGTTTTCACCGGCCCGCATGTCATCTGAAACGGACAGTTCCTCCGCTCCGCCCGCCGCACGCGATCTCATGGTGCGCGACGCGCTGTGGCTGCAATCGCTTGGGCGCGCTCCGCGCACGGGCGGTGAACGCGCGCGCCTTCGCCGATCGGCGGACCGGGCGGCGGCACGGCGGGCGGCGGTGCCCCGCGTGCTTTATCCGGAGGACCTGCCTGTCTCCGCACGCGCCGCCGAAATCCGCGGACTCCTCGTAGAACATCCGGTCCTCATCGTCGCGGGTGAAACGGGCAGCGGCAAGACGACGCAATTGCCGAAAATTTGCCTCGAAGCGGGATTCGGCGTGCGCGGCATGATCGGCTGCACGCAGCCGCGGCGGGTGGCCGCGCTCTCCGTTTCGCGCCGTATTGCGGAGGAACTGGGCGTGCCGTGGGGGCGCGAAGTCGGGGCGAAGATCCGCTTCACCGACCGCACGGGCGACGCCACGCTCGTCAAGCTCGCCACCGACGGCATGCTGCTCTCGGAAATCCAGAGCGATCCGCTCCTCTCCGCCTACGAGGTCATCATCGTCGACGAGGCGCACGAGCGTTCGCTCAACATCGACTTTCTGCTCGGTTACCTCGCGCGGCTGCGTGCCCGCCGCCCCGATCTGCGCGTGATCATCACCTCGGCGACCATCGACACGGCGGCCTTCGCCCGGGCCTTCGGCGGCGCACCGGTCGTGGAGGTGACGGGCCGCACCTACCCGGTGGACGTCATCTACGCTCCTGTCGACGAGATCCTCGAAGAAACCGGCGAGGTGACCTACATCGACGCCGCCGCGCGGGCCGTGGAGGAGGTTGTCCACAGCCGCGAGCCCGGCGACATTCTCGTCTTCTTTCCCGGCGAGCGCGACATCCGCGAAACGCGGGATCTCCTCGAAGGGCGGATCGGAAGCGCGGCGGAGGTTATCATGCTCTTTGGCCGGCTTTCCGCCGCCGAGCAGGACCGCATCTTCAAGTCCTCCGGCCGCCGCAAGGTCATCCTCGCCACCAACATCGCGGAGACCTCCCTCACCATTCCAGGCATCCGCACGGTCATCGACACCGGGCTCGCGCGCATCAGCCGCTACAGCCCCGGCGCGCATACGCGGCGTCTGCCCATTGAGAAAATCGCGCAAAGCTCCGCCGAACAGCGGCGGGGCCGCGCCGGGCGGGTCGGGCCGGGCACCTGCGTGCGTCTTTACGAAGAGCGCGACTTTCTGGCGCGTCCCGGATACACCACGCCGGAAATCCAGCGCGCCAACCTCGCCGATGTCATCCTGCGCATGGTCGCGCTGCGGCTGGGGAAAGTGGAGGACTTTCCGTTTCTCGACCCGCCGCAGCCGCGCTCGGTCAATGCAGGCTACCAGCTCCTCCGCGACATCGGCGCGCTCGACGCGGAGGACCGCCTTACCGCTGTGGGCAAACGCCTTGCGCGGCTCCCCTGCGACCCGACCATCGGACGGATGCTTCTCGAAGCGAAAAAAGAGGGATCGTTGCGGGAGGTCATGGTCATCGCGGCGGGTTTGAGTATCCAGGACCCGCGCGAGCGGCCCGCCGACAAATCCGCCGAAGCCGACCGGATGCACCGCCGCTTTGTGAACGAAGACTCCGATTTCCTCACGCTCCTCAACATCTGGAACGCTTACCACGACGAAACGGAGCGCATGAGCCAGCGGCAGATGCGCCGCTTTTGTCACGACCATTTTCTCAACTACCTGCGTATGCGGGAGTGGCGCGATGTGCACCAGCAGCTCGCGCGCGTCCTTGAGGAAGACAAAGATTTCCGTCTCAACGCGGAACCCGCCGAATACCCGCAGATCCACCGTGCCCTCCTCAGCGGCCTGCTCATGAACGTCGCCTCCCGCGAGGAGAACAATCACTACCGCGGCACACGCAACCGCCGCGCCATGGTCTTTCCCGGTTCGGGGCTCTTCGACAAGCGCGCCCGCAAGCTCGGGCACCGCAAGGGCGGGGCCAAACCCAAAACCGCCGCCGACGCACCCGCCCGCAAGAGCCCGCCGTGGATCCTCTGCGGCGAATGGATGGAAACGGGCCGCCTCTACGCGCGCACCGTCGCCCGCATCGAGCCGCGCTGGATCCTCGACCTCGGTGCGCACCTCGTCAAATCCTCGTATTCAGAGCCATGGTATGACGAAAAGGGCGAGCGCGTCCTCGTGAAAGAGCGACGGCAGCTCTACGGGCTCGAAATCGAAGTGCGGGCGGTCGGCTTCGGGCGCATCGATCCGTGCGCGGCCACGGAGATCTTTGTGCGCGAGGCCTTGGTGGAGGGCCGCATGCTGACCCGCTTTTCCTTTCTTGAAGTGAACGAGGCCGTGCGCAAGCGCGTCGGCGACATGCAGACACGCCTGCGCCACGCCGGGGCATTCGCCCTCGACCAGCGGGTCTACGACTTCTACATGGCGCGCTTCGCGGCGGTTGCTTCCGCCGCCGACCTGCACGCATACATCCGTGCGCACGGCGACAAATCCCTACGCATGGAGGAAACGGATCTCCTCCCCGGCGGCGGCGACGATGGCGTGAGCGAGTTGTATCCCGACGCCGTTGAACTCGCGGGCGCTCCGGTGTCCTTGGAATACCGCTACGAACCGGGCGCGGAGGAGGACGGCGCCACCCTGCGCGTGCCGGTTGGGCAGTTCGACGCTGTCGACGCCGCCGCGCTCGACTGGGTCGTACCGGGCTACGTGCGGCAGCGCGTCGACGCACTCCTGCGCTCGCTCCCCAAGAACTACCGGCGCGGGCTCTTCCCGCTCGCCGACCGCGTGGAGGAACTCACCCGGCTCGTCCGGCCCGGCCCCGAACCGCTCCACCGCACCCTTGCCGCGCTCATCCGCGAACGCTATGGATTCGACATTCCGGAGAACGTGTGGGACCTCTCCGGCGTGCCCGCGCACCTGAGGCCGCGTGTCGAAGTCGTCGACGCAAAGGGCCGCCGCCTCGCCGCCGGGCGCGACTGGGAGGCCGTGCGCGGGCAATACGCCGCCACCGTGCGCGACCACGCCGCGCGGGGGGAGGGCAACACGGAACTCAGTTTGTGGAAGACCGCCCGGCAGCGCCATGAGCGCGATTCCGTCGATGAAGACACTGTGCCCGGCCTGCCGGAGCACATCTGTCTCGGCGACATCGCCGATGTGCCCGTCCACGCTTGGCCGGGGCTGCGGGTGGAGGAGGGCGGCGTCGCCCTGCGTCTCTTCCCCAACCGCGCGGAAGCGGAGGCGGCGACTGCCCCGGCCCTGCGGCGGCTCCTTGCCCGCGCTTTCGGGCGCGATCTCGCATGGCTGGAGCGCGACCTCGGCAAGACGCTCAAGCGCGTCGGACTCCTCGCCGTCGGCACGGCCTCCAAACACGGTCTCGCCGCCGATGCCGCGCGCCATATGGCCAACTATTTCTTCGAGGGCACGCCCGTCCTGCCGCTTTCGCGCAAGGCCTTCGCTGCCGCCCTAGCCGAAGCCAAACGCCGTTCCGCGGGTTGGGTGCCGCGCTTCGTTGATCTCCTCGAAAGCATTCTCCAACGTCGGCTCGTCCTCGCCAACAGCAAAGACCCCCTCGCCCGCGAAACGGCTGCCCGCCTCTTCCCGCAGGGTTTCCTGCGCGGCGTGCCGCACCACTGGCTTATCCACTACCCGCG
Source organism: Opitutales bacterium (assembly GCA_007134215.1). Classification (GTDB taxonomy): domain Bacteria; phylum Verrucomicrobiota; class Verrucomicrobiia; order Opitutales; family Oceanipulchritudinaceae; genus SLLG01. Next base: position 12,396 of record SLLG01000329.1, read on the forward strand.
CTACCTCGACGCCCACGACCGGCGCACCCAACGCGCCCGCCTCGACCCCCGCAAGGACGCGGACCGCGCCGCCGCCGTCGACACCTACGTCCGCCGCCTCGCCGCCATTCCGCCCGCCGTCGTCGTTGCCCGCGATCTCTTCTGGCTCGTCGAGGAATTCCGCGTCTCCGTCTTTGCCCAAGACCTCGGCACCGCCGTGAAGATCTCCACGGCACGCCTCGACGACGCCTTCGCCGATGCGGAAATCGGCGACAGGAGCGCAGCGCAAGGCAAACGCCGATAAACAGCCGCTGCCAGACCGCGCCTCGGCCAAACCCGGCGCAGACCGGTGGCCGGTCCGGGCGCACGAAAGCCCGCAATCCTGCAATCCCCCGCCTAAACCGGTTGCCAATTCGGCGTAAGCGGTGAAGCATCACCGCCCTTCGGCGTTGCTTCCCCGTTGACAGACGGCGCGCGGGCGCGGCGGAATACCGGGGCAATGATTCCCTGGAAAAATCCCGACCTTCCCCTCGATGAGCGCGTGGACGATCTCGTTTCGCGCCTGACGGTATCCGAAAAGTGCGCGCAGCTCCGCTGGGACGCCCCTGCCGTGGAACGGCTCGGGATTCCCGAATACAACTGGTGGAACGAAGCCCTGCACGGGGTGGGGCGCAACGGCCGGGCGACGGTCTTTCCGCAAGCCATCGGTCTGGCGTCGATGTGGGACGCCTCCGCCGTGGAGCGGATCGCCTCGGCCATCGCCGACGAGGCGCGCGCGAAGCACCACGAGGCGGCGCGGCGCGGAAGCCGCCAGCAGTACCAGGGGCTGACCTTCTGGACGCCCAATATCAATATTTTCCGCGATCCGCGCTGGGGCCGCGGGCAGGAGACATGGGGCGAGGACCCCGTCCTCGCGGCGGAGCTGGGCGCGGCCTTTGTGCGCGGGCTCCAGGGCGACGATCCGAAACACCTGAAGACGGCGGCCTGTGCGAAGCACTACGCCGTGCACAGCGGACCGGAGGCGGAACGGCATTCATTCGACGCCTGTCCCACGGCGAAGGACTTCCGCGAGACCTACCTGCCCGCCTTCAAGCGCCTTGTTGACGAAGGGGTGGAGTCGGTCATGGGGGCCTACAACCGCGTCTACGGCGAGCCCTGTTGCGGGAGCAAACTTTTGCTGGAGGACATCCTGCGCGGCGAGTGGGGTTTCGCCGGACACGTGGTCTCCGACTGCTGGGCGGTCCGCGACTTCCACACGACCCACGGCGTGACGAAGACCATCGAGGAGTCCGCTGCCCTCGCGCTGAAAAACGGCTGCGACCTCAACTGCGGATCGGTCTATTGCGACGCCCTCGAAGACGCGCTGAAACTAGGTCTCGTGACGGAGGCGGACGTCGACCGCAGCCTGCGGCGGCTCCTGCGCGCGCGCTTCAAGCTGGGCATGTTTGATCCGCCGGAGAGCGTGCCCTACGCGTCGATCCCGATGGACGTCGTCCATTGCGAGGAGCACCGCCGCCTCGCCTTCGACGCCGCCGTGGATTCGTTTGTCCTCCTGAAGAACAAGGACGGAGTGCTGCCGCTCGGCGGCGAGGTCACGAACCTCCTTCTCACCGGTCCGCTTGCCACAACCGTCGATCCCATGCTGGGCAACTATTTCGGCATGAGCCCGGCGATCAGCACGGTTATGGAAGGGCTTGCGCGCCACGCGCCGGAGGGGCTGCGCATGGACTTCCGGCAGGGCTGCCTGCTCGACCAGCCGCGCCCGAACAAAGCCGACTGGGCGGGCTTCGAGGCGGTGAAGAGTGACGTCGTCATCTGTTGCGTGGGGCTCTCGCCGACGCTCGAAGGCGAAGAGGGCGACGCCCTCCAGTCCCCGCACCAAGGCGACCGTGTGCGCGTCGAACTGCTGGAGAACCAGCTCGGCTACCTCAAGAATATTGCCTCGGCCATCCGTGAGCGAAAGGCGTCGACCAAGGTGGTCGTGCTGCTCTTCGGCGGTTCGGCCATCGCCGTGCCGGAGATTCACGAATTCGCCGATGCAGTGATGCAGGTGTGGTATCCGGGCGAGGCGGGGGGCGACGCCATCGCGTCCGTCCTCTTCGGCAAGCGGGCACCGGGCGGGCGTCTTCCCGTGACTGTGCCGCGGAGCACGGAAGACCTGCCGCCGTTTGACGATTACAGCATGGCGGGGCGCACCTATCGCTACATGGACGACGCGAAGATCCTCTATCCCTTCGGATTCGGGCTCGGCTACACGAATTTACGATACAGCGATATTGATATCATGGAAACGGGCGCGGAGATCCGCGTGCGCGCCACCGTGTCGAATGCCGGCGAACGAGCGGGCGACGAGGTGGCGCAGCTTTACGTCTCCGGCCCGGACGGCGCGGCGGGGCAACCGCACTGCCGCCTCGCCCGCTTCCGGCGCGTGCATGTGCCGGAGAGCGGCGCGGTGCAGGTGGAGTGGACCCTTGGGGCTGAGGACTTCGCCATCATCGACGATTCGGGCAAACGCGTGCAGCCGGGTGGAGAATTTATTCTCACCGTGGGCGGGGCGGCGCCGCTGCCCTCCGCCGCCGCTCTCGGCGCGCCCGAGCCGGTGTCCGCCCGTGTGCGGCGCGAGGCGGTTGCCTGCGGTTAAAGCGCGGAGTCGATGCGGTAGATGCGGCGGACGCGCTTGCTGATGGAGCAGAAGGTCTCCCATGGGATCTGATCGGCGGCGGCGGCGAAATCTTCGACGGTGAGGCGGGCACCCTCCTGCACGCCGATGAGTGTGGCGGTGTCGCCGGGGACGGCGGACCGGGGCAGGTCGGTGACGTCGACGAGGGTCTGGTCCATGGTCACGCGTCCGACGACGGGGCATTCGTACCCATGAATCAGCACGCGCCCGCGGTTGCTCATGCGGGTGGGTATGCCGTCGGCGTAGCCCGCCGCGAGGATGGCGAGGCGGGAGGTGCGCCGGAGGGTATGGGTGTGCCCGTAGCTCACCGGAGTGCCGGCGGGGAGCGATTTGACGAGGGCGACGCGCGCGTGGAAGGAGAAGACGGGCTCGACCGCGACGTCGGCGAGGAAACTCCCGGCGTAGGGGCGGACGCCGAACTGGAGGAGACCGACGCGTGCGCCGTTGAACGGACCGCCGCGCGGAAAGCTGTCGATCCCCGCGCTGTTGTCGGCGTGGATGAGGAGCCCCGGCGTCCGGGCAAGCCCTGCCTCGTTGAGGCAGTGGAGAAAGCGTCCGCGCTGTTCGGCCGTGACCGCCGCGTCGGAGTCGGCGCAGGCAAAGTGGGTGTAGACGCCCTCGAGCCGCAGCGACTTGTGCGAGCGGATTTCCGCCGCAAGCGCGCCGGCTTCCCCGTGCCAGATACCGAGACGCCCCATGCCGGTGTCGATCTTGAGGTGGACGCCGAGAGCGTGCCCGCGCGCGCGCGCTTCTTCGGCGAAGGCGCGGACCTCTTCCGCCGAGGAGACGGTGGGCGTGACATTGTGGGCGAAGACCTCGGGGCGTTCGGAGGGGAGGACGGCACTGAGGATGAGAATCGGCCAGCCCGAGCCGATCTCGCGCAGGGCGGCGGCCTCATCGATGTTGGCGACGGCGAAAAGGTCGGCGCCGGCCCGCATGAGGCGGGTGGCCACGGCGGTCGAGCCGTGCCCGTAGGCGTCGGCCTTGATCACCGCGACATAGCGCAGGTGCGGGGGGAGGGCGGCGCGGATGTTGGCAAGATTGCGTTCGAGCTGGCCGAGGTCGACCTCGGCCCATGCGCGTAGTTTGTCGGCGGCGAGCGGCATGTCAGGCGCGGTGGCGTCCGCCCGTCCATTCGGCGTAAGCGGCGGGGCTGGGGTTGAACGGGACAGGGTGCGCGACGGCGGCGACCTCCGGTCCGGAAAACCATCCTGCGGGGAGGTCCGTGAATTCGAACCGGAAGGCTTCCGCGAGCGGGGGCGGAGGCAGGCGGCGGTTGGGCACCGGAAGGTGGAAGCGCGGCACGGCGGATGTCTTCTCCGGCGTGTCCCCGTCCTTTTCCAGCTGTGGCGGACCGGCGCGGCCGTCGCGCACGCTCACCCGCGCGAAGAGCCCGCGCCGCACCGGCACAAGCATGTCGAAAGAGGCCGGTCCGCCGCTGTGCGCGTGTGCCGCGGCCGCCGCGGAGAGTGTTATGTATTGACGCACGGGTACCGTGCCGGAGCGCATGGAGCGCCAGCCCTCGATCGCCATGGCGGCGAGACGCAGCCCGAGCAGCGTGCCCGGCCCCGCCCCGTAGATGTAGCCGTCAAGGTCGCCGTGCGTGAGGCCCTCTGCCCGCAGGAGTTGCGCGGAGGTCTCGAAGATACCGTCCAGCGCCTCGCCCCCGGCGGAGACCGCCGCCGTTATCCGCCCGTCGACGAGCAGCCCGGCCTGCAGCGGGGCAAGCGAAGCGTCGACAATGAGTAAGCGGTCACCGGTCATCGGTGCGTATCTTTCTCCGCCCGGCCCCGCAGGCGCAAGCCTCTACGGCATCGGAACTCCTCCGGCACCCGGCGCGGCGGATTGCCAATTCCGTAGCGACGGAGCCCCGCCTCCGTCGACCCGCCCGCGCCGTCACGGGAGATCCCGCCCAGATCCCCCGTCTCCGCTCAAACGCCTGACTGCCTTCGCGCGTTTCGTCGTGACCTGACCCTACGACTGGACCAGTCCGAGAGTTAATCTGACAGGATTGATTTATAGGATTGAGTTCTAGGGTTGATGGTTCTGGGGTTGTCAAGCTGTCCCGGAGGATAGGGCTCTGCAGGGATGCAACCTGAGCACCGGCGGCCGTGCATGTACGGCGGGCGGAGAGCTTAATGCTCTCCACCGTCTTTAAGACGGATCCCGCCGGAATGCCGCAAAGCGATAAATCCCGGGGATCTGGGGGCAGAGCCCCCTTCTCGACGGCGGCATTGCCGGTCGCCGGATCGACTGAAGGCAACGATGCTTGGAAGACTTCCACCGGTGAACGGTAGGCGATGCCGCTATGGGGCCGGCGGTGGTTGTATTTGACGCGCCAGTCGCCGATCACGACCTGTGCGTCCAACAGATTCAAGAACAGTTCCCGGTACAGGCAATCGTTACGGAAGCGGCTGTGAAAGCTCTCCACAAAGGGATTTTACCATGGGCAGCCTGGCTCGATATAGAGGGTTTGGATCTTTTCCTCCGTGATCCATTCGCGGATCGTCTCGGCAATGTACTCCAGTCCGTTGTCGCTGCGGATGTGTTCCGGGCAACCGTAGGCCGCACAAGCCTGCTGTAGCGCCTCACGCACGGCTTAGGCATTGATTGTGTTCTCTACCTTTAAGGTGAAGCAATAGCGGCTGTATTCGTCGATGAGACTGAAGATCTTTACGGTTCGAGATTTCGCGGATGCGCTTCACCAGCAGCACCTCTTCGGGATCCCGTTCTTTGGGTCGGTAGAAGTAACTTGAGCGGCCCAGCCCA
>SLLG01000301.1 GCA_007134215.1 Opitutales bacterium
GCACGCGCACGAGCAGGTGGAAGTGGTTGCCCATCAGGCAGTAGGTCAGCACCTCCACCCCGCAGAACTCCGCCACGCGCCCCATCAGGCCGCGGAAGGTCTCCCGCCGCGTGTCCGTCAGTAGAAACGCCCGCCCGTTGATGCGGCTCACGACATGGTAATACCCGTCGCGTCCCTCCGGCACCACCGCACGCGGCACACGACGCGCCTTGCGGGGGACACTCTGCGAAACACCGGCGGCAACCTCCGCCGCCGTCGACTCCCTGTTTTTCTGCGACTTCATCTTCATGATCCGTAGTGCCTACTTAATACAGGCCAGTTTGTCAACAGTAAACTACATGGTAATTTAAAAGAAAAGAAGAAAATTTGACCGGGCGAGGAGAGGCAGGCGGGATGACCTACTCCTCGACGCCGGTTTTTCCGGTCCAGAGGGTGAGGCCATCCAGTTCGTCCATTGGTTTGGCGGGGAAGAGGAGGCTGAAGAGGTAGCCGGAGATGAATCCGCAGAAGAGCGAGAGGGTGCCGTAGATGAAGAAGTGGATATCGGTGTAGAAGCGTATCCAGAGGATAAACATTGCGGTCACGACGGCACCGAGGAGGGTGCCTACTTGGTTGGCGCGTGTGGTGAGGAGGGCGAGCGCCCCGACCCCGCCGAGGCCACCGCCGATGAGGCCGAGGATGATGGAGAACATGTCCCAGAGCGAGCCGAGGTTCTCAAAGGATGCCATCCACAGGGCGATACCGGTGCCGAGGATGCCGCAGGCGATGGTGATCCACCGGGCGAGCTTCATTTGCTCGCGCTCGGTGGCCCCTTTGCGGAAGGCGCTGTAGAAGTCGCGTGTGATGATGGCGGAGACTGAGTTCATGGCCGTGTCGAGGGTCGACATAGAGGCGGCGAACAGACCCGAGACGACCAGTCCTGCGATGCCGACAGGCAATTGCTGCGCGATGAAGAGCGGGAAGATGCCGTCGGTCTGCAGGGTGGGGTTGAGGCGCTCCGGGTTTGCGGAGTAGAAGGCGAAGAGGGCCGTGCCGATTCCGTAGAAGAGGAAACTCGCGGGCAGGGCCACAACGACGACGGTTATCATGGAGCGCCGCGCGGAGCGCACGTCCTTGGTGGAGAAGGCACGCTGCAGGCCTTCCTGCCCGAGCCCTTTGCCGAAGACATCGGCCACGGCCCACAGGAGCATGACCCACATCGTCGCCGTCGTGAGGTCGAGGCGCAGGTCGACGAGGTTGAACTTGTTGTTCTCCGTGGCGAGGTCCATCATGTGACCGAATCCGCCGTCGACGTTCATGAGGATAACAATAAAGCTCAGGAGCGCGCCCCCGAACAGCACGGCGACCTGCAACACATCCGTCCAGATAACCGCGCTGATTCCACCCATGACGGTGTAGACCGTGGCAAGGATGCCCATGAGGAGAATGCAGAGAAAGAGGTCCATGCCCGTGACGGCAGTGAGCGCGAGCGAGGGCAGAAGGAGGGTGATGCTCATGCGGCCCGCCACCTGCCCGAGCACGGCGACGGCGGACATGAGGTAGCGCACGCCGCGGCCGAAGCGCATGTCGAAATACTCCATGACCGTGGTGATCTCGAGGCGGCGCAGGAGAGGGATGAAATAGAATGCCGCGATGAGGACGGTGAATGTCGGAAAGACGGCCTGTCCGATGAAGTAGAGCCAGTCCGTTGCATACGTTTTCGCGGGGATGGCCATGAAGCTTATGGCGCTCACCCCGGTGGCGTAGATGCTGAGACCGGCGGCCCACCACGGGATGCGCCGCCCGCCGAGGAAGAAGAACTCCGTCCCCGCTTCCCTGCGCGCGAAGTAGCGTCCGATAGCGATGAGGACGCCGAGATAGACGAGCATGGCGAGGTAGTCCCACACCGAAAAGTGCCGCTCCGAGTGGATTAGTTCGCCGCGGCGGAAGACCAGATCGCCGGTGCCGGAATCGTAGCCGCTGAACAGAAAATCCCGCCCCGTGCGGACGAGGCGCGGCTCTTCCACGGCGAGTTCCGGCCATGGCAGCGCCGCCCAGCGATCAGTGAAACTATGGTAGGCTTTGAGCACCACCTTGTCGTTGCCGACCGCCGGGCGCAGGGCTTCGGCAAGGGCGAGGGGGCCGCCCGTGAGGCGCTTGCCCGCGAGCACGATGTGCGACGGTCCGACCGGAAGCGATTCGGCGAGGAGAGCCGTCGGCGGTGCCTCGCGCAGCACCGTCCAACCCGCGTGGCTCTCCCACGGCGGCAGGTACTTCCAGCCCGCTCCGGCGGGTGTCCAGCCGTCGCCGCGGGGCACGAGTCCGCCGAGAAGGAAGAGCGCGTCGGCGATGGCCACCTCGTCGCGCCGCACCGTGAGGGTCGGCATCACGACACCCGACACATAGGGCATGTCGACCGTTTCCCAAGCCGATTCGCCGGGGGCAACCGGCTCCACGGCGGTCACGAGGTCCAGGCGGTAGAGCCGGTTGGACGGCCCGCCGTCGAGAGAGCGGATGCCGCCCGCGACGTAGAGCCGGTTGCCCATCACCGCCGCCCCCGCGAGCGCGAGCGGCTCGGGCAGCGGCGGCAGCGCCTCCGAGACAAGCGTCTCATAGGCCTGCGGATCAAGAATTTCTTCTTCCTCCGGATCCTCCTCGGCGGCATGGAGTTCGATGAGTTCCTGAAACGAATAGCGCACCACCCGGTCCGTCATCCCCTCCGGCGTAATGCCACCGATGACATAGAAATAGTCGCCCCCCGAGGCCGAGGCACCGAAAGCGACCGGCTCGTCGATGCCCGAGGTCCGCCAATTCCGAGTGTCCTCCGGCGGCGCCGGTTCGCGGCCGAGGGAACGCAGGATGCGGTTCCAACCGCGTTGGCGCTGCGTGAGCGGCGGCATCGGTTCCAGCCACCGCACGCGGGGCGCGAAGTCCAGGCCCGCCGGATCCAGCCCGGCATCCGGAATCGACGCCACCCCGCCGACGGAGACCAGCGCACCGCCCGCCTCGCCGGCATGCGCGCCATACACACGGTCCCGCAGCGATGGCATCTCATGCAAAAGGAACGAACTTGACTCCATCAGCGGCACGACCGAGCCGGTCTCGGGCGCTTCCGCAGGCGGAGCCCCATGGGCGTGGGAGCACGCCGCGAACACGGCAAGCGCGGGGAAAAACCATCGGGGAAATCTCATGGAGGATCGGATATGGCAGGGGAAATCCCGGCCGGACACAGCGACCGCCGCGCCCGGCACCGGAACACGCACATGGCACAGGTCCAAAAAGCATTTTGCAAGCCCTCGGTCCACTCCCGGCGGCACGAATCCATCTTCGCCCTTGAGTCGCGGACAAAGCGCGGCAAGGTTGCGCGCAGAGTGGGCCGCATCGGGCGGCACGCGACATTCAAACTTTATGAGTCTACCCACGGAATCGGAAATCCTCGGCAAGGTCCAGTCGGCCCGGGAGCGTATTTTCACGGAGATCCGCAAGGTCGTCATCGGCCAGGACGAGGTCATCGACCAGCTCATCACGGGGCTGCTGGCGAAGGGGCACTGCCTTCTCACAGGCGTGCCGGGGCTGGGCAAGACGCTCCTCGTGAAGACGGTGGCAGATTCGTTCTCGCTCACGTTCAAGCGCATCCAGTTCACGCCCGACCTCATGCCCGCCGACATCTTCGGCACGGAAATCGTCGAGGAGGACAAGGCCACGGGGCAGCGGATCTTCCGGTTTGTTAAGGGCCCGATCTTCGCCAACCTTGTCCTCGCCGACGAGATCAACCGCACCCCGCCGAAAACGCAGGCCGCCCTCCTCGAGTCGATGGAGGAACGCCAAGTGACGGCGGGCGGGCAGACCTATCCCCTCGCGCCGCCGTTTTTCGTCCTCGCCACGCAAAACCCGATCGAGCTGGAGGGCACCTATCCGCTCCCCGAGGCACAGCTCGACCGCTTTCTCCTCAACATCGTCATGGACTACCTGCCGGAGAAGGACGAAGTTGCCATGGTCGCGGCGACGACCGCGCCCCCCGGCGAGAAACCGCAAAAAGTCTTCTCCCCCGAGGAAGTGCAGGAATTGCAGGCACTCGTGCGACAGGTTCCCGTCTCGCAGCACGTCGTCGAATACGCCGTGAAGCTCGTGCGCGCGACGCGCCCGGACAACACACAGGCCCCCGAATTCGTGCGCAAGCAGGTGAAGTGGGGGGCCGGCTCGCGCGCCTCTCAGGCCCTCGTCCTCGCGGGCAAGGCACGCGCGCTCCTGAACGGTCGATACACTGTCGCCGTCGAAGACGTCAAGGCACTCGCCCCGCCGGTGTTGCGCCACCGCGTCATCCCCAATTTCCAAGCGGAGGCCGAGGGCGTGCGCACCGACGACATCGTGCGCAAGCTCTGCGAGGAGATGCGCGAATAGGGACCGGACACATGGATCGATCTTTCCGAGAATTCCCCGTAGCCGAACGCGTAAGGGTTTGGAAATGCGCAGGTCTCCGCAGAACGCTCGCGGAATCACGCAACGGACGGAACCCCTGCGCGCCACCGGGTAGGCTGAAGCTTCAGCGAGGTTTCCCGGGGACAGGTCGCACCCGCCCATGAGCCGCGCCGCGACAAAAGACCTTCTCGATCCCGCCGAACTCGTGCGGCTCGACAACTACGCGCTCATGGCAAAGGCCGCCGTGGAGGGCTTTCTCTCCGGGATGCACCGGAGCCTTTTCCACGGGTTCGGGACGGAGTTTCTGCAATACCGCAACTACGTGCCGGGCGAGGACCTCAAATACCTCGACTGGAAGGTCTACGCGCGGCGTGACCGCCTCTACACCAAGGTCTATCAGGAGGAGACGAACATGAACGTCTACCTCCTTGTCGACGCCAGCGCCTCGCACGACTACGCGGGCACCCGCGCCCCCTGCGACAAGCTGCGCTACGCCTGCATGACGGCGGCGGCGCTCGCCTACCTTGCCTCGCGCCAAGGTGACAACGTGGCGCTCTACGCCTACAACGACCACGTGCGCGAAGTCGTCGAGCCGGGGCACCGCGCCGGTCATCTGCAGCGCGTCTTCCATGCCCTCACACGGCTGCGCGCGGAGGGGCGCGCCGACCATGAACAGGTTCTCAACGCCGTGCTCCA
>SLLG01000085.1 GCA_007134215.1 Opitutales bacterium
TGAAGCAGCGCTACAGCGTGTGGTACAACGGCGAGCGCGGGCGCGTGGGGACGCTTTGGGCGGAGCGCTACAAGAGTTGCGTGGTGCAGGATTCGCCGCACGTGCTGCGTGTGGTGGGCGCGTATATCGAGCTGAACCCGGTGCGTGCGGGCCTTGCGGAGCGGGCGGAGGCCTACCGCTGGAGCGGCTACGGCGCGGCGGTGGGCGGAGAGGCGCCGCCGACTCTGCGGGCGTGGGCGCGTGCGGGGATCGCGGGGATGCTGGGGGCGGCGGGTACGGGTACACTGCGTGCGTCGAGGAAAGAGAGAGAAGGAGGAACCAAATCGTGCGGAGCTTCAGGAGCTTCAGTGGGTCCTGCTTCGGAGCCGGACAAGGAAGCGGAGACGTTCATCAAATCCTACGGGCTTTTGGTGAAGGTAAAAGATGATACGGGCGGAGATTCGGATGAGGGCACATCCCCGGGATTGCTGGATCGAATTCCGGGGCTGCTGCGGGGGGCGGTCGTCGGGACGCGGCGGTTTGCCGGCGCCTTCGCCGGATCGTTCGACCGCAGAAGAGAGCCGGTCCCCGCTGTGTGCTATGAAAGCGGAAACGACGATCCCCTCTTCCAGGCGCGGCGGCACCGGCGCGTTTGAAACGAGATCAAGGGCGTGTGAAAGGCTGCCTACGCGGACGCCGTTGCGCCGGCCGAAACGCCCCTACCCTTCGCGGTGTCAACCCAGCTCTGTGTATTTGCAGGCGTTGCCGCGGGCTTTTTCGACCGGATACTTGGCGGCGTTTTTGCGCAATTTGTCCGAGATAGCATCCGCAATGTCGATTCCGCAGACATTGGCAAATTCGAGGGCGTAGATCACGACATCGGCCAACTCCTCGCGGATGCCTTCGGCTTTGGAAGGATCGGCGGCGGCGGAAGCGCTCTGCGTGCCGTCGTGCCAGAGAAAATACTCCATGAGTTCGGCGGCTTCGCCCGCGAGGGCCATGGAGAGGTTTTTCGGATTGTGGTATCTCTCCCATTCCCTCTCCCGCGCGAAAGCGAGCACTCTTTCTCTGAGTTCAGATACGGTTGTCTGCTGATCGGCCATGGAGCTGATCGAAGTGGGGCACCGGGACGAAGGCAAGACCGCACGCATTTCGGCAGCACATCCGGCTTCGGGGCGGCTCATTTTCCTTTACAGGCGGAGAGGCGGGAGAACACTTTCCCCTAAAATACGTAGCAGCCCTCGGCAGGCACGGCAGTCGCAACCGGCTTCCGTAGCTACGCTTTCGCGTCAGCCGATCCATTCCAACACTTAAAATGTCCACCACAGATTACCGAACCCAGACATTGGATGAACTCGCCCGCCGGGCGGGCAACGCCTCCTCGCGCAACGCACTGATCGGCTTCGACGGGTTTGTCGACAAGATCGTCAAAGCCGTCGACAAACGGTCCGGGCAGGGAAAGGCGTTTACGCCGATTAAGGAAATCGCCGCATTCGGCAAACGCATCAGTGACGCGGCGGGCCACAGCGCTAACATCGAGCTGTATCCGGAGCTCGAAAAGATCGGCGGCAACGGCCCCATCATGGCCGAGGCGATCCGCGCGACGGGAGCGACGGTGCGCTACATCGGCGCGCTCGGAAAGCCGCCCCACCCGGTTTTCGAGGAATTCGCCACCGCCACGCAGGCGGTGAGTCTGTGCGATCCGGGCATCACGCATGCGGTGGAGTTCGATGACGGCAAGATCATGCTCGGCATGATGGCGAGCCTCGACGAAATCACGTACTCCCGGCTCATTCAGACAATGGGCGAAGGCCAGATGATCGACGCCTTCTCGCGCGCCGACCTCATCGGGATGGTGAACTGGACGATGATTCCCAACATGACCTCGCTCCTTTCCAACCTCCTTGAGCGGGTCTTCCCGAACCTCGGACCGCGCGAAACGGGACGGAGTTTCTTTTTCGATCTCGCCGACCCAGCGAAGCGGTCGGACGGCGACCTGCGCTCGGTACTCGACGTGATCTCACGCTACCGCACGCAGGGCAGCGTGACGCTCGGGCTGAACCTCGCCGAGGCGCGCCAGGTCACCCGCGTGCTCGGCCTCAAGGAAATCGGCGGGGACGATTCGGGCAGCCTGCGCGAAGCGGCGGCGCGCCTGCGCAACAAACTGGAAACCGGCTGCGTCGTCATCCACCCGCGCTCCGGCGCGGCCTGCGCGACCAAGGCCGACAGCTGGTATGTGAAGGGGCCCTACTGCGAGCGACCTGTAATATCCACCGGGGCCGGCGACCACTTCAACGCCGGGTTTTCCACCGCTCAGATGCTCGGCCTCACGCCCCCGGCCTGCCTCACCGTGGCCGTCGCCACGAGCGGCCAGTATGTGCGCACCGCGCGCAGCCCATCGCTGCACGAGACGGCGGCGTTTATCCAGGACTGGAATGGAGAGGCACCGTGACCGGGTCGATGCGTGCCGTTTTCACCCCAAGACCGGCTTGCACTCCGCGCCGGTTCCTGCCAGTTTCGCGATAGTAATCCATCATGCCGAAAAACAACGACGATACGCGGGGCTTTCTCATCAGCTTCGAAGGCTCCGAAGGGAGCGGCAAAACCACCCAGACCAGCCGCATCGCCGACTGCTTCGAGTCGGCGGGCTATGACGTCATAGTCACCCGCGAGCCCGGAGGCACGGAGATCGGCGAGGAGATCCGCCACATCCTCATGCACTCCAACAACGGCCGCAACATGACTGCGGAGACGGAGCTGCTCCTCTTCGCGGCGAGCCGCGCCCAATTGGTGCGGGAAGTCATTGCCCCGGCGATCGCGGAGGGCAAAATCGTCCTCTGCGACCGCTTCATGGACTCGACTACGGTCTACCAAGGTGTGGCCCGCAAGCTGCAGTCCGGCCCCGTGCAAATGATCAACACCTTTGCCGTGGGCGACGTCGTGCCGGATGTCACGGTGGTCATTGACCTTCCCGCCGAGATTGGTTTCGAGCGTATCCGCCACCGCGCCACCGATCTGCCCGACCGCATGCAAGAAGAGAATATTGAGTTTTACCGCAAGGTGCGGGAGGGCTACCTCATGCTCGCCAAGGCGCTGCCCGAGCGCTTCATCGTGGCTGACGGCGAGAAGACGGCGGATGAGGTGGAGAAGTTCATATGGAGGGAACTGCGCAAACGCGTGATTTGATGGTTTCCGAGACCGCCTTCCTCGAAGCGCTTCCCGCTCCGCTCCGCGAGACCCGGCCGGTCGAGGTACTCGCGCGTTCCCTGCAGCGCGGCCGTCTCGCGCACGCCATCCTCCTCCAGTCGGAAAACCCGGCAGCGCAGGAGGAAGTCGCCCTCGCCCTCGCCTGCGCGCTCCTCGAATGCGACGCGGAAAAAGCGGCCCGCCACCCCGATCTCTTCACGCTGCGCCCGGCGGGAAAAGCCCGGATCATCCGCGTCGGCGACGACGCCTCGGTGCCAAACTCGATGCGCGCGCTCCTCCACGGAATCCAGCAGACACCGCGCATCGCCCGGCGCAAGGTCGCCGTCGTCTACGAAGCGGACCGCATGAACGCACAGACCGCCAACGCCTTTCTGAAAACGCTGGAGGAGCCTCCCGCCGACACCACTCTGCTGCTCCTCACGGCCCGTCCGCACGATTTGCTGCCGACCATCCACAGCCGCTGTTTCCACTTCCGCCTGCCGACGGAGGCGCGGCTTGCCCCCGACGAATCATGGGATGCATGGATCGCCGACTACCGGGCGTGGCTGGAACGCGCGACGGCCCCGGAAAAGGACGCCGCCGCCCGCGCACACCTGCTGCTCGGCGCCTACGGGCTCATCGTCCGGTTCCAAGCCGTTGTCACCTCGCAGGCGGACGCGGCATGGAAATCCGCCCGCGACGCCCTCGCCACGGATCTCGACGACGACGAACTGGCGGCCTCGGAGACAGGCTTCCGCAAGGGCCTGCGCAACCACCGGCTCGCCGACATCGCGAAAGCGACGGCCGCCTTTGCCCGCGAGGTCGGAATAGAGCGTCCCTACCCTGTCGGCGCGCTCCACCATGCCCTCGAACGTCTCGACCACCTGACGCGTCTCCTCGAGACGAATCTCAAGGACGACGCCGCCCTTGAGATCTTCTTCCTCTCCTCGCTGCGCGCGTGGGCACGCGCGGCGGCGTGAAACGCAGGGAAATCCGGAAGGCGGTAAAGGACTTGACGGGAGGGATGATTGCCATACCCTGTAAGGCATGAAAATGACCATGCACATCGACGAGGAGCTGCTCGAGCGTGTGATACAGACCTACGGCTACAGCTCCAAGACCGAGGCCGTGGACGCCGCGCTGCGTGAAATGGACCGCAGGGCGCGTTTCCGCGCGGTGGTCGCCGAAGGCATGGGCTTCGCGCCGGAAGAACTGGAAGCCGCCGTCGATCCCGACTACGATGTCATGCACTGGCGCGTGGCCGAGCCCGCCGCCAAATACGGCAAGAAGGATGGCCGCAAACGTCGTCGTTGACAGCAATGTCTACATTCGCCTGCTGCGCCACCGGATCGATCCGGTGGCGCGTCTCGGGGCGTGGATCGGCACGGGGGATCTCGTGACTTGCGGAATGATCCGGGTGGAGGTGGAGCGCGGCCTCAAGGTGGAGCGGATCCGAAGCCGTCTCGCCACGTTCCTCGATGTCTTGATCAATGTCCCGACGACGAACAAGATCTGGGAACAGACGGTCCAGCTTGCCTGGCAGCTCGACCGCCGGGGCAAAAACCTCCCTCCGCAGGACATTCTCATCGCCGTATCTGCCCACGCGGCAGGCGCGGCGGTCCTCACCGACGACGTGCATTTCAAGGAGATTCCCGGTATCACAATGCTCGATCCCGCGCGCGAGCTGGAGGGATGGCCGGTTATGTGAACGAGGGTTCGTCGCGCAATCACTGAAACACCCGCGGATCCGGCCCGACAAATTCCGCGCGCCGACGGAGGCTGCGGTCGCCGTCCCCGCTTTCGACGACGATTTCGAGGCGTGCCCGGCCGGTGTAGTCTTCCCGCGGTTGCACGAGGATGAGGGGTCGCGTGCGTTCTTCGAAGGGCGCCAATTGCATGGCGTCGGCGCCCCATCCCGCCAGTTGCATGCCCGCAGGCGCGCCTTCAAGATAGACGCGGAAGGCGGCAGGTTCGTTGCGCTTGTTCACGAGGCGGATCTGGAACTGGTTGCGGATGACATCGTCGGTGACGAAATACGGCTGTCCCGTCATGCGCGATACAGTTGCCTCGAACGGCTGCACCCGCGAGAAGGAGAAGAGCATCACAGCAACTCCCGCCAGCATAAAGAGGCCGTAGACTACCGTCCGCGTGCGCAGAAAGCGCGTCGGCTTCCCCTCCAAGGCCTCCTCCGAGGCGTAGCGGATGAGCCCGCGCGGCCTCTTGACCTTGTCCATGATCTCGTCGCAGGCGTCGATGCACGCGGTGCAGGCGACGCACTCGAGTTGCAGCCCTTGACGGATGTCGATGCCGGTGGGACACACCTGAACACAGCGGTTGCAGTCGATGCAGTCGCCCGCGCCCTCCGTCCCCGGTTTTCCCCGCGGTTCGCCGCGCCGCTCGTCATACGCAACATTGACCGTGTGCTCGTCGATGAGCGCCGACTGAAGCCGCCCGTAGGGACAGATGACGATACACAGCTGCTCGCGGAACCATGCGAAGTTGAAGTAGAGAATCCCCGTCGACACCGCCATAAACGAGAATGCTCCGAACTGCTCGCGGGGCGAGGAGGTCATCCATGCATACAGCTGGGGAATGGATACAAAGTAAGCGAGGAAGAGGTGCGCGATGGCACCCGAAAAGAGGATAAAGACACCGTGTTTCAGGATCCGCTTGAAAACCTTGTTTCCGGACAGGGCTGCCGCGTCGAGTTGCCTGCGCGCCGGAGCGTCCCCCTCGATCCAGCGCTCCACGCGGCGGTAGACGTGTTCGAGGAAGACCGTCTGCGGACAGGCCCAGCCGCACCAGAGGCGGCCGAACAGCGCCGTTGTGAAAAAGAGCAGAAAGGCGAGTCCGGTGATAAAAAAGAAGGCCAGCCACATCTCCTGCGCGGCGAAGGTGATCCCGAAGAGATGAAAGCGCCGGCTGAAGAGATCGAGAAAAACAGCGGGCTGGCCATTGATATGGACCCACGGCAAGCCCGCGTAGATCACGATCAGCAGGATCGCCACAAACCGGCGCGCGACAACGAACCGACCCCTTGCATCCGACGGATGAAGAAAAAAACGCGATCCGTCCTGATTGATCGTCGTGACGCTGTCGAGGTTGGGACGCTTCGCCTGTGATGCCGTCTTCGCCATGATTCAGCAGGGTCCCGCCACACGTTGCGGCGGGTGCCGCGTTTCAGCGCTCCGAGGCCCGTCCAGGCGAGTCCTGCGCCGTTTCCATGTTTTCCGGATCGTGGTAGCTGAGGATGTAGGCAGTCACTTCGGCCACGCGGCGCGGCCCCAGTTCACGCTCCCATGCCTGCATGCCCTTCGTCGGATCGGGCGAACCGTCGCGCACCACAGAGTATATGTCGACAGGAGCATGGCCCCACTTCCACACACCGTCATCGAGGGGCAGGCCTCCGCCCATGCCTCCGCCGAGGTCGTCGCCGTGGCAGAAGGCGCACTGGTCGCGGTAGACAGTATGCCCTGAAGCGATGACGTTGGGGTTTCTGCTCATGGCCCAGAGCGTATCGTCGTCGATTTCGCCCACCATGGCGAAGCGCCGCGCCTCGATCTCCTGCATCGCCGCCGTGACGCGTTCTTCGTCGCTTGGAACCGCGCGGAAGGTGTACCACACAATCCAATACAAGGCGGAGAAGATAATGGTTATATACAGCGTCCACAGCCACCAGTTGGGCAGGCGCTGGTCGTACTCCTCGATTCCGTCGTAAACGTGCTCGCGCAGCGTCGCGCCGGGGGGGATGTCATCCCGGTCTTGGCGGTTCTTATCGGGACTGCTCATCGGAAGGTCTGCTGGTAGAGGTGGAACCGCTTGAGTCCGCCGGCCTGCGCTTTTCTTCCTCCTCGAGCGGCAGGCTGGCCATGTATTCGCGGTCTTTCCGTTTCATGCGGATCGTTTTCACGACAATGGCGAAAAATGCGGCCGCGATGAGCAGAAATCCCACAATGAGCAGGAGGTTCTGCCATTCTTCGAGTATGAGTCGACGGAACATTAGTGATGCGGATTATTCGGTTGAAGTCGAATCATCCCCGGCGGACGCCACGTCGCCCCCGCGCGGTTCGGCGGCCCCCAGCTTTTGCAGGTAGGCGATGAGGGCGACCATTTGGCTGCCGGGTTCGGCGTAGTGACCGGCCTCGCGCAGCCGCTTTGAGATCTCTTCGCCCTGTTCGCGGGCATCCGCGATGATCTCCTCTGTATTCCAAGCGGGGTACGGCACCCCGAGAATACGCTGGACGCGGATGCGCGCGGGCAACGCCTCAAAGTCGGTGGGCTTGTCGACAAGCCACGGATAGGCGGGCATATTCGAGCCCGGCGAAGTCGCGCGCGGATCGACCATGTGGATGAAGTGCCAGTCGTCCGTGCGCAGACCGCCTTCGCGTGCAAGATCCGGGCCGGTGCGCTTGCTCCCCCACTGGAAGGGAAAATCAAAGATCGATTCACCGAGCCGCGAATAGTCGCCGTAGCGCATGACATCGGGCACGAGCGTGCGGATCATCTGTGAGTGGCAGGTGTAGCAGCCCTCCGCGATGTAGATGTCGCGGCCCGCCAGTTCGAGCGGGGTGTAGGGCACTTGCACGCGGTCCTCCACGTTCTTCGCCCGGTAGACCGTCACGGCGGGGATGATCTGCACCGCTCCGCCGATGGCCACAGCGATGAACGTAAGGGCCGTGAACGGCGCCCAGTTGCCGATGAGTTTTTCATACCAGTCATTCCACCGCGCGCCCGCCGCCTTAAAGTGGACGATCGCCGCGAGGATGGCAAAGATCGAGGCGAACAGCCCGAGAATGGCGGCCAGCCCGTCTCCGAACATCCACAGGCAGAGCGCGAGCATCCCGGCGGTGCAGTAGAGCACCGGCGCGTTGAAAAACGTGCGCCGCGCACTAATCGTCCCCTCCATGTTCCGGGTCTCTTCGCGGTCGCGCGTGTAGACTTCCATCGTGCCGTTGACCGGCTCGCTGCCCGCGATGGTGCGCCAGAGGTTGTAGATCATGAGGACCCAGCCGAGCAGGTAGAGCCCGCCGCCGATGGCGCGAAGCCCCATCGCCGGACGGATCGCGGAGAGTGTCTCGACAAAGGAATACGTTAGCGCGGTCCCCTCGTCCTGCGTGCTGTTGAGCATGACCCCTTGTGTGATCCCGCTCACCCACATGGCGGCGATATAGAGGAGAATGCCGACCAGCCCTATCCAGAAATGCAGGTTGGCGAGGGCTACGGAATACAGCTTGGTTCGCCAGAGCCGCGGGGCCAGCCAGTAGAACATGCCCGCTGCGAGAAAGCCGTTCCAGCCGAGGGTGCCGCTGTGCACGTGCCCGATAATCCAGTCGGTGTAGTGCGCCATGGCGTTGACCGCGCGGATGGAGAGGAGCGGCCCCTCGAAGGTCGCCATCCCGTAGAAGGTGATACCCGCCGCGAAAAACTTCAGCACGGGGTCGGTGCGCAGCTTGTGCCATGCCCCGCGCAGGGTGAGCAGCCCGTTGAGCATCCCGCCCCAGCTCGGTGCCCAGAGCATGAGTGAAAAGAGCATGCCGAGCGTCTGCAGCCAGTGTGGCAGAGCGGTATTGAGCAGGTGGTGCGGTCCTGCCCAGATATAAATGAAAACAAGCGACCAGAAGTGAATGACGCTCAGGCGGTAACTGTAGACCGGCCGTTCCGCCGCCTTCGGAACAAAATAATACATGATCCCGAGGATCGGCGTCGTCAGAAAGAATGCCACCGCGTTGTGGCCGTACCACCACTGCACGAGCGCGTCCTGCACCCCCGAAAATATGGGATAACTGTGCGTCAGGCTAGTCGGAATCTGCAGGTGGTTGACGATGTAGAGCATCGCCACGGTGATGATCGTCGCGATGTAGAACCAGAGAGCGACGTAGAGCGTCGGCTCGTTGCGCTTCGCGAGCGTCCAGAAAAAATTAATCGCGAAGACCACCCAGATGATGACGACGAGGACGTTGATCGGCCAGATCAGCTCGGCGTATTCCTTGCCCCGCGTCAGCCCGAGCGGAAGCGTCACCGCCGCGCAGACAATGATCAACTGCCAGCCCCAGAAGTGGATCCGCGACAACAGGTCCGACGCCAGCCGCACCTTGCACAACCGCTGCGTCGAGTAGTAGATCCCGGCGAACATCATGTTGCCGACGAAAGCAAAGATCGCCGCGTTGGTGTGCAGCGGGCGCAGCCGCCCGTAGCTCAGCCATTCCAGCCCGAAGTGCAGCTGATGGAAATTCAGCATCGCCGCCACGATCACCCCGGCGAGCATGCCGACCGCTCCCCAGAGCACCGAGGCGATGAGAAACCAGCGGGTTATCTGGTCGTCGAATTCAATGGTCTGTTTTCCGTCTGTCATCGGTCTTCTCCGCCTTCGCCACGCCTCCCTTGCCAGCCGGCACCCGCTTCTCCTCCGCGAGCGGCATCAACGACTCCCGCTCCAGACTGTTGTAACGCCGCTGCCGTCGCTGCATGACAAACAGCAGCGAAAACAACGCCGCGAGGAGCAGACTGATGAAGATGGTGAGGCCGAGGACTTCCACTGGCTTTTGGTCGGTGTTCGGGTGATTCGGTCATTTCCGGCGTTTCTGCCGTCTGTTGAAAAATACGAATTCTTACGCAGCAAACAATTAGACCTTATAGCCGGGAACTATTAGGACTCGAAAATCTCATTTAAAGAAGACCTAATATTCCGAATTGCACCCGCGCTGCTTGCGCCGGAATCCGTACATTGAAAGGGCGGAGGATCTTACGATCCCCCGCCCCGTTGTTGTCTACTTTAGGAACAGCCTCAGAACCCGACGCTACCCAAGAACGTGAAGCGCGGATTCTCGCGCGTCATGCTCTTCCCAAACCGGCGGAAACCCCCGCTGGCCGGGCGGTGCTTGCGTGCATCCCGAGGAGCTGTTTTCTGTTTGGCAGTGTTGTTGTTCATTGCTGTTTTTGGTTATTCCGTAACCCGGAACGGGCTTCGGAAAGTCAAAGGCTCCCTGCCAAACGGACTGCATCTTTAAAGAACTAATCGTCATGATTAGGGTTTTTCCGTCGTTGTCAATCTCCCGGAAGAAAAATAGCGCCATTCAGGGCGAATAGATTCGCCGCCGCAGGGGCGCCTGCCGTACCGGAGAGCATGCAGAAAAAGTCCTTTACCGAGCTGGGCCTCTCGCCCGAACTCCTCAAGGCCATCGACAAGATCGGCTTCGAGGTGGCCGCGCCCATCCAGAGCGAGACGATTCCGCTCCTTCTCGCGGGCCGCGATGTCGTCGGCCAGTCGCAGACGGGCTCGGGCAAGACGGCCGCCTTCGCCGCGCCCGCCATCCAACTGTCCGACACCACGCGGGCGGAGACACAGGTGCTCATCCTCTGCCCCACCCGCGAACTCGCCGTGCAGGTGGCGGAGGAAGTGGCGCGGCTCGCCGCCTTCAAGCCGGGCCTGCGCGAACTGCCCGTATACGGCGGCCAGTCCTACGACCGCCAGTTCCGCGCCCTGCGGCAGGGGGCGCACATTGTCATCGGCACGCCGGGGCGCGTCATCGACCACCTCGACCGCGGCACGCTCCGCCTCGACGGACTGCGCATGCTCGTGCTCGATGAAGCCGACCGCATGCTCGACATGGGCTTCCTCGACGACATCCGCGCCATCCTCGCCCGCGCCCCCGCCGAGCGCCAGACCGCTTTCTTCTCCGCCACCTTCCCCGCCCCCATCCAGAAGCTTGCGCGGGAATTCACCCGCGACGCCGCCGAGGTGCACGTAAAATCGGCAACACTCGACGTCCCCGCCATCGAACAGGTCTACTACGAAGTCCACCGCCGCTCCAAGCTGGAGGTCCTCTGCCGCCTCATCGACCTGCAGGACATCAAATACGGGATCATTTTCTGTGCCACCAAGCTGATGGTCGACGAACTCACCGATCACCTCATCGCCCGCGGATACCCTGCCGACAAGCTCCACGGCGACATCCCGCAGGCCACCCGTGAGCGGGTCATGGCGAAATTCCGCACGCGCGGATTCGAGTTTCTCGTCGCCACCGACGTCGCCGCGCGCGGCCTGGACGTCGACGAGATCGAGGTAGTCTTCAACTACGACCTTCCGCACGACGGCGAGGACTACGTCCACCGCATCGGCCGCACGGGCCGGGCGGGCCGCGCCGGACGCGCCATCACCTTCGTCGCCGGGCGCGAGATCCACCGCCTGCAGCACATCATGCGCTACACAAGAGGGCGCATCCGCCGCGAAAAGGTGCCCTCCCTCGAAGAAGTGGAGGAAAAGCGGGCCAACATTTTCTACGAATCCCTGCGTGAAACCTTGGAAAAAGGCGATTTCAAGCGGCACGAAGGCCTCGTTGACCGCCTCCTTGATCAAGGACACACCCCGACCGACATCGCCTCCGCGCTCATTGATCTGCTCTCCGGAGAACGCCCGCGCGGCGCGGAGCCGCCCGCCGACGGGGGGCGCGGGCGCAATATCGGAGGGGATGCCCGCCAAACCGAAGGGAGAGATGCCCCGGTGAAGCGAAGCAAGCGCCCGCCGCGCGACGATGCCGACCCCGCGCCGGTCGCCCGCGAACGCGGCATGGTGCGCCTCGCCTTCGACATCGGCGCCGGACACGGTATCGCGCCCGGCGACATCGTCGGCGTCGTCGCGGGTGCCGCGCGTGTCCCGCGCGAGGCCATCGGCGCGATCCACATCCTTCCCGCCGTGACCTTTGTCGACATCGCCGACTCCGCCGTGCCCACCGTCCTCGAGCGGCTCAACGGCATCAACTTCAAGGGGCACGAACTCGGCGTCGGCGTGGCGACGGAACAGGTACCGAGCCCGCGCAAAGGCGTGAAGACCGCCAAAGCCAAATCCAGCGGCAAGCCCCCGAAGAAGAAAAAGAAAAAGAAGCCCACACGCGCGTAGGCGGTGACGGCCGCCCTGTGCGAACACGACACCGCCGAGACGCGCCCCGCCGTGCTGCCGACCATAGATCGGGCAGCTATGGCCCTCCAACCCCACACGCGCGCTGCTTATCGAACGGCCCCGTCCTGCGCAGCCGCCTGTCAACCTGGCGGTCGGACGGGGGCGAAGGGCGGCAGTGTTGGACTTCTACGCCGGAACGGATGACCGTTGAACTCACCCCTCCGTCAGCGCCTTCGCCGTCCGCTCCTGCCAGTCCTTGAGGAGCGCGGGCAGATCGCCGTTGTCGGTTCCGCCGCCCATCGCGAAGTCGGGTTTGCCGCCGCCGCGGCCGCCGAGCGAGCCTGTAATTTCCCGCACGATGTCCCCGGCTTGCAGTCCGGCCTTGTTCGCGGCGGGCGAGGCAAACGCGACGACCGTCGCCTTCGGGCCGAACACCGCCGCGACGACAAGCACCCCTTCGCCCAGCTCCTTGAAGAGCTTTGCGCCGTTCTCGCGCAGTGCGTTGGGGTTGTCCGCCGGGAGCGTGGTCCCGAGAATGCGGAGACCGGCGGCGGACGCGGCCTGCTCGGCCTGTCCGGAAGCCGCCTGCGCCGCCGCCTCGGACTTCAGCCGTTTCAGCTCGCGCTCTGCCGCCTGCAGGCGCCGCCGCATGTCTGCCACGCGCGACGGCACCGCATCGGCGCTCACGGAAAACTCTCCCGCCAGCGTTTCCACCACTCCCGCGCGCTCGTCGAGAAAGGCTTTTGCGTGGGCTCCGGCGACGGCCTCGATGCGCCGCGTCCCGCCCGCGATGGCGCCTTCGGAAACGATCTTCAGGACACCGATCTCGCCCGTTGCGGACACGTGCGTGCCCCCGCAAAGCTCTTTGCTCCAGCCTCCGATGTCGACGACGCGCACGACGTTGCCGTATTTCTCGCCGAAGAAGGCGATGATGTCTTCGGGCTTCTCCGAAAACGGAATCTCATACCAGCGCACAGTGTCGTTGGCGAGAATCCGTTCCGTGCAGAGGCGCTCGATCTCCCGGATCTCCTCCGGCTTCAGTGCCTCGAAGTGCGTGAAGTCAAAACGCAGACGGTCCGGCGCCACGTAGGATCCCGCCTGGCGCACGTGGTCGCCCAGCACCTCGCGCAGCGCCCAGTGGAGGACGTGGGTCGCGCTGTGGTGGCGCTGGATGTCCGCCCGGCGCGGGGCGTCGACGGTTGCCCGGACGGTCGAACCGGCGGCGTCAGGCGCCAGCGATGCGTCCGCGGGCAGACGGTGCACGACGGCCCCGGAGGCGTCTTTCACAGTATCGATTACCTCGATACTCTTGCCGCCGACCTCGATCCTGCCCGTGTCACCGACCTGGCCGCCCATCTCGGCGTAGAACGGTGTCTCCGCGAGGCTGACGAACACGGCGTCGTCGGTCTTCACGACTGACTGCACCGTTGTCTCAACGCCGGCCCGCCACGCCTCCGGCTCGAAGCCGACAAACCGCGTCGAATCACCGGCGGAGTCATCCGATACCCGGATCACCTCCGTCTTGCGCGCCGCGCGTGCACGCTCGCGCTGGGCTTCCATGTGCTTCGCGAAACCGGCTTTGTCGACGGCGATGCCGCGCTCGCCGGCGATAATTTCGGTAAGGTCGAGCGGAAAGCCGTAGGTGTCGTAGAGTTCGAACGCCTGCGCCCCGCTGATTTCCGACGGATTGTCGGCAAAGATCTTCTCAAGAATCCCGAGACCACGGTCGATGGTGCGGTCGAAAGCGTTCTCTTCGCTGGAGATAACTTTGCCGATGACCTCGCGCTGCGTCTCCAGTTCGGGAAAAACGGCCTTCAGGGAATCGACCGCCGGACCGACGAGCCGCGTGAAGAACCCCGGCTTCAGGTCCAGTCGGCGGCCGTACATAATGGCACGGCGCAGGATGCGGCGGAGCACGTAGTTGCGGCCCTCGTTGCCCGGCAGGATACCGTCCGCGATACTGCACGAAAGCGCGCGGATGTGGTCGGCCAGCACACGGAAACACACGTCGCGGCGTTCGGCGTCGTTGAGATCCCGCCGCGAGGACGGCAGGGTGCGTCCGTAGCGGACACCGCTGAGTTCCTCGATCTTCGCGAAGACGGGCGCGAAGACGTCGGCGTTGTAGTTGCTCGGGGCTTCGCCGTAGTGGGTGAAGTTCTCTGTCGTCGCCATGATCCCGGCGACGCGCTCGAAGCCCATGCCGGTGTCAACGTGCCGCGCCTTCAGGGGAGCGAATCCGCCGCCCGGTTCGGCGTTGAACTGGATGAAAACGAGATTCCAGATTTCGATACAAAAGGGATCATCTTTGTTGACGAGCGAGCCGCGGGAGTCGCCCTTCTCCGTCAGGTCGATATGGATTTCGGAGCACGGGCCGCAGGGGCCGGTGTCGCCCATCATCCAGAAATTGTCTTTCTTGCCACCCGTCAGGATATGCACGGCGGGATCGAGCCCATCACGCTCCAGCAGTGCCTTCCAGAAAGCGTGGGCCTCATGGTCGAATTCCGCCGGGTCGCCTTCCCCCGGCTGGTAGACGGTGATGTAAAGCCGTTCTTTCGGGAACTTCCACACCTCCGTCAACAGCTCCCACGCCCACTCGATGGCTTCCTTCTTGAAGTAGTCGCCGAAGGACCAGTTGCCGAGCATCTCGAAGAAGGTGTGGTGGTAGCCGTCGAAGCCCACATCGTCGAGGTCGTTGTGTTTGCCGCCCGCGCGGATGCACTTCTGCGTGTCGGCGGCGCGCGGGTACGGAGCGTCGCGGTCGCCGAGGAAATACGGCACGAACTGGTTCATGCCCGCGTTGGTGAAGAGCAGGTTCGGCGACGAGGGCAGGAGCGGAGCGGAGGGAACAATGGTGTGCCCCTTGGTGGCGAAGAAATCGAGAAAGGACTGTCGGATCTCAGCGGAGGTCATAGCGTGCGGCATTCGCGGATTGGGTACGGATCAAATATAGTTGCGGCGCAGAATTTCAAAGGCGGGAAAGGATCGCGTCGGTCAGGGCGGCGGTGGAAACCGGCTCGGTGCCGAAGGCGATGTCGCCCGTGCGCACACCCGATTTCACCGTCTCGCGCACCGCCGATTCGATGCGTGCGGCCGTCGCCCCGAGGCCGAAGCTGTGCCGCAGCATGAGGGCGGCGCTGAGGATCTGGGCACAGGGGTTGGCCACGCCCTTGCCCGCGATGTCCGGGGCCGTGCCGCCCGCTGGTTCGTAGAGGCCCACGGGATGGCCGTGGCGGTTGTCCGCCGCGCCGAGACTGGCCGAGGCAAGCATCCCGAGGCTCCCGCAGATCACGCCCATCTCATCGCTGAGGATGTCCCCGAACATGTTTTCCGTGAAGAGGACGTCGAACTGGTTCGGGTCGCGCGCGAGTTGCATGGCGGCGTTGTCCACATACATGTGGCTCAGCGCGATGTCCGGGTGCTTCTCCGCGAAAAAGCGTGTCACGGTTTCGCGCCACAGGACCGAGGTCGTCAACACGTTTGCCTTGTCGACGGAGCAGACGCGCTTGCCGCGGGTGCGCGCTGTAACGGCCGCGACTTCCGCGATGCGCTCGATCTCGTCCGTGCGGTAGACCATGGTGTCGATCGCCTCTTCCCGTCCGTCCGGCAACCGGCGGCGCTCCTTCGGCTGGCCGAAATAGATGCCGCCCGTAAGTTCGCGGATGCACACGATGTCGATCCCGTGGGGGATGCGTTCCCGCTTGAGCGGAGAGGCGTCGACCAACTCCGGATAGAGCAGCCCGGGCCGGACGTTCGCGAACAGTTCAAAACGCTTGCGCAGAGGCAGCAGCGCCGCGCGCTCCGGCTGCTCGGCGGGCGGCAGCCTCTCCCACTTGGGGCCGCCGACCGAGCCGAAGAGGATCGCGTCCGCCTGTGCGCAGGCCTCGACCGTCGCCTCGGGAAGCGCCGTGCCGTGGTTGTCGATGGCAATCCCGCCCACGTCGTGGGTAGAATAGTCGAGCGAGAAGCCGTCCGTTTCCGCCGCGCGGGCGAGTACGCGCAGCGCGGATTCCATCACTTCGGGGCCGATCCCGTCGCCGGGCAGCACCGTGAATTTGCAGGTTGGTCGGGTCATGTGCGGAAAATCTCCAAAATCGCGCAGCTTGGGTCCGCCCGCTCCACGGTTCAAGACATTTGCCGGGTCCGCACGAAGGGCTTGCCCCGCCACGCCGCATGATGGCAGAACCGCCTCATGAGCGAAGAGCATTATGACTTTGTCGTCATCGGAGGCGGCAGCGGAGGCTATTCTGCGGCCCGGACGGCTCGTGAAGTTTGCGACCGCGTCGCGATCATCGACAGCGCCGAAGAGTTGGGCGGTCTATGCATCCTGCGCGGGTGCATGCCGTCAAAGACCCTCATCTACAGCGCCGAGGTCCTCCACCTTGCCCGCGAGGGCAACCGCTTCGGGCTCGACATTCCCGAGGCCGCCGTCAACATGCGCTCCCTGCGCGAACGCAAGCGTCGTATGGTCGCCGAATTCCGTGACTACCGTGTCGGCCAACTGGAATCCGACAAGTTCACTCTCTTCCGCGACAAAGCTTCTTTTATCGGCGAAAACCGCTTGCGGCTCGCCTCTTCAGGCCGCGAGATCACCGCTGACCGGTTTGTCATCGCGACCGGCTCCATTCCACAGGTTCCGCCCGTCAAAGGCCTCGCCGAAGCCGAAGCATGGACCAGCGACGACGTGCTCGAACTCGATTTCCTGCCCGATTCGGTCATCGTCCTCGGCGGTGGAGTCGTCGCCTGCGAACTCTCCCAATACCTGCGCCGCCTCGGTTCGCGTATCGTCCAGATCCAGCGCAGCCCGCGCATCCTCAAGGAGATTTCGCACGAATCCGCCGCCGTCATCGAGGAAGCGTTCCGCGCCGAAGGCATCGAGCTTTACACAGGCACAAAACTCCAGACCGTCTCCCGCACTCCGGACGGCTACGAGGTGGCCTTCACCCATCGCGACAAGCCGGTGACGGCAAAGGCCGCGCACCTCTTCAACGCCCTCGGACGGCGTCCTGCCGTGGACGGACTCAGCCTCGACGCCGCCGGGGTCGAAACAGAATCCTCGGGACAAATCCGCGTCAACGCACACCAGCAGACATCGAATCCGCGGGTCTATGCGGCGGGAGACGTTTGCGGCCCCTACGAAATCGTCCACCTCGCCATCATGCAGGGAGAGGTCGCCGGACGCCACGCCACCGGCCGTGACGCCGACCCCGTCAACTACGACACCCGCACCTCCGTCGTCTTCACCGATCCGCAGGTCGCCGAGGCCGGGATTCCCCTCACCGAGGCTAAAGAACGCGGGATGGACCTCGCCGTCGCCGACTATCCCTTCGACGACCACGGCAAATCCATCGTCATGGAAGCCCGGCGCGGATTCGTCCGCGCGTGGGCCGACAAAACCACCGGGCGTCTCGTCGGCGCCGCCTGCGTCGGCAAGGACGGCGGCGAACTCATCCACGCTATGGCCGTCGCCGTCGCCCTCGGCGCCACCCCCGCCGCCCTCCTCAAAACCCACTGGTACCACCCCACTCTGAGCGAAATCTGGAGCTACCCCCTCGAAGATCTCGCCGAGGATCTAGGCCAGTAACCGGAAATCCCCTTGACCCGCCGCCCCGCAACAATTTAAATTCTCTGAGAAATTAAAAATATTATGGGAGAAATTAGACTTAAGTCTGAAAATAAATGCGTATATCACTTATATACCCGCA
>SLLG01000117.1 GCA_007134215.1 Opitutales bacterium
ATAGGACGCCTTTCCGCCCTGATGCCGGCAGGGGGCGTGATCTTCCGCGAGACGGACGACACCTACGATTACGACTGGCACCCGGCGCCGCGCCGGCAGTGGCTCATCCTCCTCGATGGAGAGATCGAGATCGAGACGGGGTGCGGCGAAATCCGGCGCTTCCGCGGTGGGGACATCCTGCGGCTGGAAGACACCGCGCACCGCGGACACCGCACCCGCCAGCTCAGCCCCGGCACGCGCCGCTCCGTCTTCATCCCCTTCTGAGCGCCGCGTGCGAAATGTCTTCGATAAACCAATACAACAAGAAAGAACAGACCATGAACACACCCGTCACCGGAATCCACCATGTCACGGCGGTGGCCAGCGACCCGCAGGCAAACGTCGATTTCTACGCCGGCCTGCTCGGCCTGCGCCTCGTGAAGAAGACCGTCAACTTCGACGATCCCTCCGCCTACCACCTCTACTACGGCGATGAATCGGGCAGTCCGGGCACCGCCCTCACCTTCTTCTACTGGCCCGGCCTCGGGGCGCGGGGCCGCGTCGGCGCGGGGCAGTCGACGACCATCGTCTTTTCCGCGCCGCCCGGCTCGCTGGACTACTGGGAGGCACGGCTGCGCCTGAACGGAGTGAAAGCCCGGGGCGTCCGCCGATTCGGCGAGGACACGCTCCGCTTCGCCGATCCCGACCGCATTCCGGTGGAGATCGTCGCGGCGGATGGCGACGCCCGCCGCGGCTGGACCGGCGGCGACGTGCCCGCCGAGTATGCGCTGCGCGGCTTTCACACCGCCGAACTGACGTTGCGCGATGGCGCGCCGACGGCGCGGCTCCTCACGGAGACAATGGGCTTCCGCAAGGTGCGGGAAGAAGGCGCCCGCATCCGCTTCGCCGCCTCCGGAGACGCTCCCGGGGCCTACGCGGACCTCGTCACCGAACCGGCGGCGGCGGGCACGGGCGGCGCGGGGACGATCCACCACGTCGCGTGGAGCGTGCCCGACGACGAAGCCGAGTTGCGCATGCGCGAGGACATCCGGCGGGCTGGCTACGACGTCTCCCCGGTGCGCGACCGCAACTACTTCCACTCCATCTACTATCCGGAGCCCGGCGGCATTCTCTTCGAGATCGCCACCGCGGGTCCCGGTTTCACGATCGACGAAACGCTCGCCGAACTCGGGACGGGTCTCATGCTGCCCGGTCCGTTCGAGAAGGCACGCGCGGCCATTGAACAGGCGTTGCCACCCATCGATCCGCCCAAGGCGTTCAAAGCGCCGACCGCGGACGCAGTGAAAACCGCCGACCGCACGCCATCATGAATCCGTCCGTCCACCACCTCGGTCCGGCCCCCGGCGATGCGCGCGCCGCCGTCCTCTTCCTGCACGGGCGGGGGTCTTCGGGTAGCGATGTCACCGGCCTCGCCGACGCGCTGCCCGTCGACGGCGTCGCGTGGCTCGCCCCCTCCGCCGCAGGCGGCACATGGTATCCGCTGCGCTTCGTCGTGCCGACCGCGGAAAACGAGCCGCACCTCGGCAACGCCCTAGGGACCGTCGACCAATTGTTTGGCAAACTGCGGGCGGCCGGTCTGCCGCCGGAACGCATCGGTCTCGCGGGCTTCTCGCAGGGTGCGTGCCTCGCCCTCGAATACGCCGCGCGCCGCCCGCGGCGCTACGGCTTCGTCGCCGCGCTGAGCGGTGCGCTCATC
This sequence comes from Opitutales bacterium, assembly GCA_007134215.1. Taxonomy (GTDB): domain Bacteria; phylum Verrucomicrobiota; class Verrucomicrobiia; order Opitutales; family Oceanipulchritudinaceae; genus SLLG01. The sequence goes on from SLLG01000117.1 coordinate 1,697, forward strand.
GGCCCCCTGGAGACGCCCCGCCCGCCCTTCGACCTCGCCGGGACACCCGTCCTCCTCGGCTGCGCGGAGCACGATGCCCACGTGCCTCCGGAGTATGTGGAGCACACCGCCTGCGTGCTTGCGGAGGCGAGTACCGACCTCACCCGACAAAGGTTTCCGGGCAGCGCGCACACCGTCTTCCCGGAGGAGATCGAGTGGATGCGCCGCGCCCTTGAGCGAATCGCCGCCGCATAGAAAAGACGCAAGCAGTTGCCGCCGCCCGCGGGTGCGGGCAACGGTAGGGCAGATGTCAACCGCCCCGCCAGTCCACGGCCCCACCCACGACCCGGAGTATTCCGTCGTCGTTCCCGCCTACAACGAGGCCGGGGAACTGCCCGCCACGCTCGCCGCCCTCCGCGCCGCCATGCAGGCGGAGACCGGCGACGGCGAGTGCATCGTCGTAGACAACAACTCCGACGATGCCACGGCGGAAACCGCTTTGCGGCACGGCGCCGACCGCATCGTCTTCGAGCCCGTCAACCAAATCGCGCGCGCCCGCAACGCAGGCGCGGCGGTGGCGCGCGGTCGGTTCCTCGTCTTCGTCGACGCCGACACCCGGATCTCCCCGCAGGTCCTCGGCGGCGCCCTCCGCGCCCTCCGCGCGGAAGCGGTTGTCGGCGGCGGCGCACTTGTCCGCTTCGAGGACGACCCCGGCGCCGTCGGGCGCTTCGGCATCCGGCTGTGGGAATGGATCTCCAGATCGGCCGGCATCGCGGCGGGGAGCTTTCTCTTTTGCCGCCGCGACGCCTTCGACGCCGTCGGCGGATTCGACGAGCGCCTGTATGCCAGCGAGGAGGTCCGCCTCTCCCACCGGCTCAAGCGCGAAGGCCGCCGCCGCGGCATGCGATTCACCGTGCTCACGGACGCCCCCGTCCGCACCTCCGCGCGAAAGCTCCGGTGGCACTCGGGGCCGCGCGTCGTCGCCTATACCTTCTTCCTTTGCGTCATGCCCCTCGCCCTCCGCTCCCGGAGGTTGTGCGGATTCTGGTACAAACGCCCTTCACGGCACGGTCGAAGAAAAAAAACACCGTCCAACCGGGCGGGATGAACGAAAGCCCCCGGAATGAGAGCCACGCCGCCTACACTTCCTGCACTTCGAGCGAGGACACCTCGCCGCGCACCTTCTCGGCAAGCGCCGTGCTGAGGTAGCGTTCGCTCGGGCTGGCGGCGACGACGACGATGGTCTTGCCGGCGTTCTCGGGGCGCCGCGCAACCTTGAGGGCGGCCCAGATGGTCGCGCCGCTGGAGATCCCCACGCCGAGGCCCTCTTCGAGGGAAACCTTCTGCGCCATTTCGAAAGCGTCTTCGTTGGTCACGCGGATGACCTCGTCGAGCACGTCGACATTGAGGTTCTTCGGGATGAAGCCCGCGCCGATGCCCTGGATCTTGTGCGGTCCGGGCTTGCCACCGCTGATGACGGGGCTGGCCTCCGGCTCCACGGCGATGACCTTGAAGCCCGGTTTGCGTTTCTTGATGACCTCGCCCACGCCGGTGATCGTCCCGCCCGTGCCGACGCCTGCGATGAAGATGTCCACCTCGCCTTCCGTGGCTTCCCAGATCTCCTCCGCCGTGGTGCGGCGGTGGATTTCCGGATTGGCGGGGTTGTCGAACTGGCCGGGGCAATAGGCGTCGTCCCCGTGTTTATCGAGCAACTCCTGCGCCTTCGCGATGGCGCCGGGCATGCCCTTCGGACCCGGCGTGAGGACGATTTCCGCCCCCATGAGCCCGAGCAAAATGCGGCGCTCCATGGACATTGTCTCCGGCATTGTAAGGATGCAGCGGTAGCCCTTCGCCGCGCACACAAAGGCGAGCCCGATTCCCGTGTTGCCCGAGGTCGGCTCGATGACGACGCCGCCGGGCTTGAGTTTGCCCTCCTTCTCACCCGCTTCGATCATGGCCAGCGCGATGCGGTCCTTCACGCTCGCGAGCGGATTGAACCACTCGCCCTTTACGTAAATCGTCGCGGCGCAGTCCGCCGCCACGCGATTGAGCCGGATCAACGGCGTGTCTCCGATCGTGTCGAGAATGCTGTCTGCTCTTCGTGCCATAAGACGCAGAGCATCCACCGGCGGAAATCGTACTGTCGAGCGGATTCGGGGTCCAAGGGGTTGAAAACCATAAATTCGCCCCCGGCCCGGCCTACCGGATAAACAGGGCTGCGACCGTGGCGGTGAGCAGACACGCCGCCGTTCCGCCGAGGAGGGCGCGCAGGGCAAGAGCCGAAAGGTCGCCGCGCCGATCGGGGGCGAGCACGGCGATGCCGCCGATCTGAATACCCATCGAGCTGAAATTCGCAAATCCACAGAGGGCATAGGTCGCAATGAGGATGGCACGCGGATCGGTGAGCGTCTCGTCGCCGATCATACGGCCGAGGCTCTCGTAGGCGACGAATTCGTTGGCCACGAGCTTGATCCCGAGCAGTTGCCCGACGTCGAGCAGACTGCCCCACTCCACCCCGATCAACCACGCTACCGGCGCGAAGAGCAGCCCCGCGAGGAATTCGAGGCTGAGCCCGTCGAAGCGTCCGTCCGTGACCGCTGCAATCCACGCGTTGAGTCCGGTGATACCGCCCGCGCCGAAGGCGAGAAAGTTGAAGAGCGCGATGAATGCGAGGAAGGTGATGAGCATGGCCGCGATATTGAGCGCAAGCATCAGGCCCTGCGTTGTTCCCCGGCAGGCGGCGTCGAAGACATTCTCCCCCATCCGCTCCGGCGAGACGCGCAGCTCCTCGTCGATCTCCCCGGTCTGCGGCAGTAACAACTTGGCGCATACAATGGCGGCCGGCGCGGAAAGAAGCGAGGCCGTGAGAAGGTGCCTGGCGAAGAGGCGCTGCTGCTCCGGATCCGGCCCGCCGAGGATCGAGACATAGGCACCGAAGACGCCCCCCGCGATCGTCGCCATGCCGCCCGTCATCAGGCACAGCAATTCCGGGCGTGTCATGTCCTTGATGAAGGGTTTCACGACCAAGGGAGCCTCCGTCTGCCCGACAAAGACGTTCGCCGCCGCCGCGAGGCTCTCCGCTCCGGACAACCGCATCGAACGCTGCAACAGCCACGCGAACGCCGTGACCACCTTCTGCAGAATCCCGAGGTAATAGAGAACCGACGTCAGAGCGGAGAAAAAGATGACCGTCGGCAGCACGCGGAAAGCGAAGACGATGCCGAAGCGCACCACCGGCCCGTTCTCGTCCGAACCGGCCAACACCTCGTTCACCGCCTCCCAGAATCCCGGCCCCTCGGCCAGAAAACCGAGGACAAAGCGGCTCCCCGCATCCGTGAACCCCAGCAACGCGACAAAAAAGTCCGCCACCAAGCCAATAGGGGCGTCCGCCCCGGGACATCCTCCCGTGGCGGA
>SLLG01000034.1 GCA_007134215.1 Opitutales bacterium
CGCGTGGGGACGCTTTGGGCGGAGCGCTACAAGAGTTGCGTGGTGCAGGATTCGCCGCACGTGCTGCGTGTGGTGGGCGCGTATATCGAGCTGAACCCGGTGCGCGCGGGCTTGGCGGAACGGGCGGAGGCCTACCGTTGGAGCGGCTACGGGGCGGCGGTGGGCGGGGAGGCTTCGCCGTCGCTGCGGGCGTGGGCGCGTGCGGGGATCGTGGGGATGCTGGGTAACGAGAATAAGGTGCGTGCGGTCCAGAAAGAGGGAGAGGCAGATGAAGGGAGGAGGTTTATCGAGTCCTACGGGCTTTTGGTGCGGGTGAAGGACGATGCGGGAAGCGGTGGCGAAGCTGAGCGCGCCGGTGGCTGCGCGGGTGCGGTTTTGCTGGAGCGGATGCCCGGTTTGTTGCGTGGAGCTGTGGTGGGCGCACGCTCGTTTGTCATGGAGTTGGCGGACCGGTGCGGTTTGAAGCGGGCGCGGGAACCGTTCTCCGTGCCGGGCGTGTCCGTGTCTGGGGCGCCCGCGGTTTTCCACTTCCGGCGTCCGCGTGCGGCGAAGGAGGTGACTGCCGGTGGTTGAGGCTGCGGGGCGGTGCTCAGCCGGGGAGGTGGAAGTGGAGTTTGACGAGGTCGTCGAGGATGTCGCGGTCGGCGTCGCGGATGTAGAGGGTCATGCGAGCCATTTGTCCGGCGCTGCCGAAGCGGAAATCGACGTCGCGGATACCGTCGTCGAGTTCGATTTCGAAGGGGATGCCGAGTTGCTCGAGTTCGTCGACAAGGATTTTGCCGTCGCGCAGTTCGAAGCTGTTGTAGCGGCGGAACCCGTCCGGGGAAACGTTGTCGTCTCCGCCTTCTTCCTCCGGCGTGGGCGCTTCGGCTCCCGGCGGCGTGACGTCGACTTCCTCGACCTTTCCGCCGAAGAGGGCGGCGAGCAGTGATTTGAAATCCATGGCGCGGGTTTTCTCAGGTGCGCAGGTCGGGAACGATCTCGGGATAGACCTGTCCGGAGGCGGTGAGTTTAAAGACGTAGATGAGCCCGGGGCGGAGCCGGGTGTAGACGGCGTTGCCGTAGGTCGCGGAGATGCCCATGGAGGCGAGCCGGTCGGGATCGTTGGCGAGGTCCCAGATGTGGTCCCAGAAGAGCTGGCGGTCGCGCACGCGCAGGCGGCTGAAGACTTCGGCGTAGCGCACGGGTTCGGCGCCGTGGGTCTCGATGGGGAGGGCTTCGGCGGGGGCGGTGTGCTCGCCGTAGACGCGCCGCCAGATGAAGAGCGCCCGTTCGCGGCCGTCCTCCACGAGCTTGGGGTCGAACCGCACGATGAGGGCATCGAAATGAACAATGTCACCCCTGATCTCGTATTCGCGCTCCATGAGGACTTGGAGCGGATTGTCGCGGGCGGTCTGGACGAAGCGTATCGTGGTGTAAAGGTACCCGTCGCGGTATTCCTGGCGGAGGACGCGCGCGTAGCCGATCTGTTCTTCGCGTGAGAGGTTGGCGAGGGAGGAGCGGAGGACTTTGTTTTCGGTGAGGAGTTCCTGGAGCGTGCGGGTGCCTTGCAGGAGAAAGAGCGCGAAGACGGTCCCGAGGGCGAGGGCGGCGAGGGCGATGACACGGGTGAGCATGGAGAGAACGCTACCGGTTTGCCGCCTGCGCGCAAGGGCGGGGCGCGGCCGCCGCAGTGGGGTCTCCCTGTCCCTGTCCGTGCCGCCGGAATTCGCCGGGGGTGCGGTGGAAGTGGCGCTGGAAAGCTTCGTTGAGATCGCCTTGTTTGCCGAACCCGCATCGTTGGGCGATCTCACCGATGGGAAGGTCGGCCTCGTGGAGAAGGTGAGCGGCACGCACAAGGCGCTGGCGCATTGTGAACTCGCGGAACGAAACCGAAGCGTTGTTTGCGAAGAGGGCGGAGGCCGCGCGGGGCTTGAGCTGAAACTTCCGGGCCAATTCCGCCACGGAGGGGGACCGGCCTTCGTTCACCGCCGCCCGAATCCAGCGGGCCATTCTATTGACAACAGGATGTCCCATGCCGAAACCGCAGGTCGATTCCCGCTCGACGAGGAGGGCTCCGCTGATGCGGACAACGGATCCGGGTGGACGGGACACGGGGTCGGCCATAGCCCCGTGAAGGATTTCCGCGGCGCGCCTGCCGAGAGCCCCGAAAGCCGGTCTCACCGAGGTGAGCCGCGCCGCGTCAAAGCCGTTCTCACCGTGGAAAAAGCGGTCGTCCACTCCGACAACGGCATGAAACGGAGAACCGTCGCGCCCGTCTTCGCGGAGAGTGCGGAGGATGCGTCCCGCAAGTTCGTCGTTCGCGGCGAATATGCCGGTGGGTACTGTCCATGAGCGGACCAATTCCCTGACTTCGCTTTGGAAAGCCTCTTCGTGTTCGAGGGGGTGCTCTGTCGGCGGCGGGTCGAGGTAGTGCTCCCGCGCATCGAACCCGCGCGCATTGAGAAACCCACGGAAGTAAGCGCCGCGCTCCCGCGGGAATCCCGGCACTTTGGCAAAGCCGGTGTAGGCAAACGAGCGGTAACCGCGCCCGGTCAGGTGTTCGGCGGCTAATGAGGCAATCTCATTTTCGTCGAGCAACACGTTGACGGCGTCCGCGCACGCGCCGTAGTGGTTGGAGTAGTTGACAATGGGAAACGGGCGGTTCCGTGTGAGCGCGCGGACCTCCTTCGAGAGCACGGGAGTGATCCATCCCGCGCAATCCGGCAGGGAGAGCGTCTTCTCGCGCGGCACGCGTGCGGAGACGACCGGTTGGATGTCGGCGAGTTCGTTCCAGCGTTCTGTGCAGCTGCGCCGTATCGTTCCGAAAAGAGGCGGATTGGCGGGGGAGTTCAGGAGGATGAATTTCATCGGAAGGCGGGGAGATCCTATGGATTTCATCCAACAGCGAAGGTCCGGGAGGTGGCAACCCGGAAATCCGCGCGGCGGAATCCGGAAGTCGCCGGGTGCCCGCGCGGGGCGTGGCCGGGGTGCCGCAGATTCCGCTTCATCATGGCTGTCCCCGCTTCATGAGCGGGGCGGAAGAGTGAGAGCGGACCGATGCGCAAATCCGGAAAAATTCAACGTGAAAACCGGAAGACGGCGACGTTCCTCACTTGTATTATCGGTGCTGGTCGGATTGATCGATTCATTTTATTCATTCAGCGCTTTTCTTCCCCGGCACTTTCGTCGGAGGCGTTTCCATGACGCATCCATCCACCCAAAACAAAAACCAAGGACAAATGACAATGATTCAAAACATCCCTAAAACCATCCTGCGCGCCGCCTGCCTTTCCGGGCTTTGCGCGGCATTCTCGCTCACCTCGCTTTCCGGGCAGGTGATATCCTCTGCCACGGAAGGTGCGTGGATCCGCGACGACAACACGGCCCAGAGCGGCGGCACAGACATTCTCGCCACGGGCACGCTTGGTGACGACACAACGCTTCGGTCGCTCATGACGTTTCCGTTGCCCGCGGCGGGATCCTCGGCCATTCCGTCGAACGCGGGCGTTTCGTTCTACATGGACCGGGACGACTTCAACGGTCTGCCCGGCCTCCAGACGATCAATCTCCATCTGCTCGAGCAGAACGTGATCCACGGCGAGACGACGTGGCTCGAATACAGCGCGGGCAACGCATGGAACACGCCCGGCGGGGACTTCGATGCCACCCCGCTCGCGAGTGTCGAAATCGACATGAACATCGCGGGTGCGGGCACGACCTTCACCTTTCAGTCGCCCGCGCTGACGCAAGCGCTGCAAACGGCGGCGGACGGCAGCGGGATGATTTCCTTCGCCCTCGACACGCCCGGACTCAGCGGCGCGGCATATGATCAGCGTGCCATTGTCTGGGTGCAGGGCCAAACCGGCTCCAACCCGCCGACCATCATCCCCGAGCCCTCCACCTACGCCGCGATCTTCGGCGGCCTGGCCTTGGCCGGAATGCTGCTTCGCCGCCGCATGCGGAAGTGAGCCGATAATCTTTTGTCTCTTCAAGACCGCCGCGGCCCGGAGCCCGGCGGTCTTTTCTTTTTTGTGGACGGCCGGGGCGACCGTCGGGTGATGGAACCGGTAACGGGCACGCGGGTCGGGGAGACCGTCCGGCGCCCGCCGCCGGTTTTTTTGCTCTTGCTGGACGGGTTGCGCGGGGTTGGGCTGCGGGGGTGATTATGGCGAAGAGTGAGCAGAGATTGCGGGGGCAGCGCATTGTCGTGACGGGGAGCGCGGACCACGGCGGCCGGCTCGCGGGGCGGTTGCGCGCGCTCGGGGCGGAGGTGGTGGAGCTGCCGCTCATCCGCGTGGTCCCGGATGTCGACGTGGAGGCGGCGAAGGAGGTCTTCGCGGAGATCGGGCAATACGAATGGATCGTCTTCACGAGTGCGAACGGGGTGCGGCATTTCTTCGACGTTTTTTTCCGCCAGTTCGAGGACATCCGCGCGCTCGGGCTGATGCGCGTCGCGGCCGTCGGCGAAGGCACGGCGGAGGCCATCCGCGGCCTGCGCTTGAAGGTCGATGTCGTTCCGGAAAAGGCGGTGGCGGAGGAATTGGGCGAGGCCCTCGCGGCGGAGCAGACGCTCGACAACGTGCGCATCCTCGTAGTCACCGGCAACCGCAACCGCGACGCGCTCCTGAAGCGCCTCGGCGAGGAGCGGGCGATCGTCGACACCCTGCGCGTCTACCGCTCGGAGACGACGGATCTCTCGAAGCACCCGGCGGCGGGCGACTTCCGCGAGCGCGGGGCCGACGCCCTGGTCTTCGCCAGCGCCTCGGCGGTGACGGCGTTCGGCGAGCAGGCGGCGCACCTCGCCCTGAAGAAGGGCGCGAAGGTGCCGCTGCTGTGCAGTTTCGGCCCGGTGACCTCGCGCCGGATGGCCGAGGCGAAGATCCCCGTGGCGGTGGAGGCGTCCACGCCGGGTGTCGACGCCATGGCGGAGGCTTTGGTTGCCAAGCTGGGGGGCTGACCTTTTGCTGCGCGGAACATGAGCACGCGTGTCAAAGTTTGTGGCATCACGCGCCCGGAAGACGCCCGCGCGGCGCTGGAGCTGGGGGCGGACTACATCGGGGTCATCGCCTACGACAAGTCGCCGCGCGCC